>NZ_CP015961.1:1803946-2104603 GCF_001659785.1 Dietzia timorensis | reverse complement strand
CCGACAAGCTCGCCCAGTCCACCGTCGATGCGCTCGGCGACAGCGTCGAGGTCCGTTGGGTGGATGGCCCAGACCGTCCGAAGCTGCTCGAGGCCGTAGCCGATGCAGACGCACTTCTCGTTCGTTCGGCAACGAAGGTCGACGCCGAGGTTCTCGCGGCCGCACCGAAGCTGAAGATCGTTGGGCGCGCCGGTGTAGGCCTGGACAATGTCGAGATCCCCGCGGCGACCGAGCGTGGCGTCATGGTCGTCAACGCGCCGACGTCGAATATCCACTCGGCTGCAGAGCATGCTCTCGCTCTTATCCTCTCCGCGTGCCGACAGGTGCCGGCCGCGGACAAGACGTTGCGCGAGCACACGTGGAAGCGCTCGTCCTTCAACGGTGTCGAGCTCCGCGACAAGACGGTCGGCGTCGTCGGACTCGGCCGCATCGGCCAGCTCGTGGCGAGCCGCCTCGCGGCCTTCGAGACTCACGTCGTCGCATACGATCCCTACCTTCCCGCTGCGCGCGCCGCCCAGCTCGGAATCGAGCTCGTCGAGCTCGACGAGCTCATGTCCCGCGCCGACATCATTACCGTCCACCTGCCGAAGACCGCCGAGACCGCCGGGCTCATCGATGCCGGTCGCTTCGCGAAGGCGAAGGACGGAATCATCATCGTCAACGCGGCCCGCGGTGGACTCATCGTCGAGGCGGACCTCGTCGAAGCCCTCAAGTCAGGCAAGGTTCGCGCGGCTGGGCTCGACGTGTTCGACAGCGAACCGTGCACGGACTCGCCGCTGTTCGAACTCGACAACACCGTCGTCACTCCGCACCTTGGCGCATCCACGGCGGAGGCGCAGGACCGCGCCGGAACCGACGTGGCGCGTTCGGTGCTGCTGGCGCTGCAAGGGGAGTTCGTTCCGGACGCCGTGAACGTTTCCGGTGGCCCGGTCGGCGACGAGGTCGCCCCTTGGCTCGACCTTGTCCGCAAGCTCGGCAGCGTCGCGGGCGAGCTTGCTCCGGATGTGACGAGCACCGTGCAGGTCGAGGTCGCCGGCGAGCTATCGGCCGAGACGGTAGATGTGCTCGGGCTTGCAGCCCTTCGCGGGCTCTTCGCCGCCACCACGGACACCCCGGCCACGTTCGTCAACGTCGGGCAGCTCGCCGAGCAGCGTGGGGTCACTGTCGACGTGTCCACTCGTTCGGAGTCGGCGACCCACCGTTCGACCGTCACCGTCACGGCTGTGACCGCAGACGGCAGCAAGGCGACGGTCTCCGGCGCACTCACGGGCCTGCAGAACGTGCAGAAGATCGTTCGCATCAACGAGCGCAGCCTGGACCTTCGCGCCGAGGGCTTCAACCTCATCGTGTCGTACGGCGATCGCCCGGGCGTGCTCGGCAAGGTCGGCACGATTCTCGGAGGCGAGGGAATCGACATCCAAGCCGCGGCGCTGAGCCAGGACGCCGAGGGTGATGGGGCGACAGTGATCCTCCGGGTCGACCGACTCGTCTCCGGTTCAGTGATCGATCAAATCACCGAGCAGCTGGATGCACAGGTGTCGCAGGTCAACCTGGACTAGCAGCCAGGTCACCAGAGTTCCTTCGATAGAAGTGGGTGTGAAATGAAACTAGCGGTCATTCCCGGCGACGGAATCGGCACCGAGGTCACGGCGGAAGCCGTCAAGGTGCTCGACGCCGTACTCCCGGGTATCGAGAAGACCGAGTTCGATTTCGGTGCGGAGCGCTACCTTCGCACCAACGATCTGCTCACCGACGCCGATGTCGCCGCACTGCGAGAGCACGACGCCATTCTGCTCGGAGCCATCGGAGATCCGCGCAAGGTTGCGCCCGGCGTGCTCGAGCGCGGGTTGCTTCTGCCCCTGCGCTTCGCGTTGGACCACCACGTGAACTTGCGCCCTTCTCGGCTCTACCCGGGCGAGCGGAGCCCGCTGGCCGAGCCCGGGGAGATCGACTTCGTCGTCGTCCGCGAGGGAACCGAGGGGCTCTACACCGGTAACGGTGGTGCGATCCGTGTGGGCACCCCGCATGAGGTCGCCACCGAAACGAGCATGAACACCAGGTTCGGCGTCGAGCGAGTGGTTCGCGACGCGTTCGAGCGTGCCGCGGCGAGACGGAACAAGCTCACTCTGGTCCATAAGACCAACGTTCTGGTCAACGGTGGGGGACTGTGGCAGCGCACGGTCACCGAGGTCTCCAGGGACTACCCCGGAGTCGAGGTCGACTATTGCCACATCGATGCCGCGATGATCTACCTCGTGGACAACCCCTCGCGCTTCGACGTGATCGTCACCGACAACCTCTTCGGCGACATCATCACCGACCTGGCCGGAGCGGTAACCGGGGGGATCGGCACGGCTGCATCCGGCAATATCGACGCCTCGGGAACCAACCCGTCGATGTTCGAACCCGTCCACGGATCCGCTCCGGATATCGCGGGACAGCAGTTGGCCGATCCGACCGCTGCGATCTTGTCCGCCGTGCTTCTCCTTCGCCACCTCGGGCATGAGGCCGAAGCCGTTCGCGTCGAGGACGCCGTGGAAAGCTTCCTGTCCAATCGCGGAGAAGACGAAATGTCCACGCCTGAGATCGGAGACGCCATCGTGGCCGCACTCTGATTCGCATTCGGATTCTCGCACTGCCAAGGCCGGAACGGGCACTCGTTCCGGCCTTTGGCATTTTTGTTTTCGCATAGAGGATTAGAGTTTGTCCTCAGTCTTGGTGTACAGAAGGTGAACTCTGGGAAAAATTGAGATAATTGCAGGTCAGCACCGTGAGTTGGCGCCGATGATTTTTGTCCATTGCCTAGCGCAAGAGCACAATGATGCTCGTGACCATTTCTGTCCTCATCATTCTCGTGCTCGTCGTCATGACCGCGCTGGCATTCGACTTCACCAACGGCTTTCACGACACCGGCAACGCGATGGCGACCTCCATCGCGACCGGCGCTCTGAGCCCTAGGGTCGCCGTCGGTCTGTCTGCGATTCTCAATCTCGTCGGTGCGTTCCTATCCGTCGAGGTTGCTCTCACGGTGACGACAGACGTTCTTCATATCCAGAGCAAGGAAGCATCCGGCGCACTCGTCGCCGGACTCGACTCCCAAACGGCTCTTCTCATCGTCTTCGCCGGTCTTGTCGGCGGTATCATCTGGAACTTGCTCACGTGGCTGTTCGGCCTGCCCTCCAGCTCTTCACACGCGCTGTTCGGCGGCCTGATCGGGGCGGGGCTCGGAGCCACCGCGATCGCGGGCATCTCCGGCGCGGTCAACTGGAACGGCGTCATCTCCAAGGTTGTCGTCCCCGCGTTGTTCTCTCCGGTCATTGCCGGCGTAATCGCAGCGATCGGCACGGCCCTGGTGTACGCGATCACAAAGTCGGTCGGCGATAACTTCCGCCGCAGTGGCTTCCGCTGGGGCCAAATCGGCACCGCCTCGCTCGTTTCTCTCGCGCACGGCACCGGCGATGCGCAGAAGACGATGGGCGTTATTGCCCTCGCGCTCGTCGCTGCCGGCCAGCTCAATGCCTCTGACGCCGCAGAGAACGGTCTCCCGGTCTGGATCATCGTCTCCTGTGCCGTGGCGATCGCAGCCGGTACGTACATGGGTGGATGGAGAATTATCCGCACTTTGGGCAAGGGGCTCGTCGAGATCGAATCCCCTCAGGGGATGGCGGCCGAGGCTGCCTCGGCAGCGATCATCATGACGTCCTCGCACGCGGGCATGGCGCTGTCCACCACGCACGTTGCTACCGGCTCGATCCTCGGCTCCGGTGTCGGCAAGCCCGGCGCGAAGGTGCGGTGGGGTGTGGCCGGGCGAATGCTCGCAGCGTGGGTCATTACTCTGCCGCTTGCCGGACTCGTCGGATTCACCGCGTTCCTCGTCGCCGAATCCATCTCCAAGGCCACGGGCGATGCGCTCATCGGCGGAAGCGTGATCTTCATCATTCTCGTCGCGCTGTCGTTGTACATCTACCAGCACTCGCGTTCGCAGACCGTGTCCGCGGATTCGGTGAACAACGACTGGGATCACGAGAACGAGCCCGTCACCATCGGCGCAAACAAGTAGTTCGGGTTAGTAGACAAGGCACAAGGGAAATATCATGGGTCTCGACTTCGCAGGAATGGGTTCCAGCCTGTTCAACGTCCTCCTTCTCGGCCTCGCGTTCGGTGCCGGCCTTCCGCTGATCTTCTCGCTCGGAATCAAGGCTTTGAGCCTCAACGCGGTAGTCGCAGACGGGGGACATCACGTACCGAGCACCGAGGGGAAGGTGCTCGCGTCGGTGTGTTTCACCATTGTCGGATTGTTCGCCCTCGCAGGCCTACTACTGATCACTGAGAAGTCGATCATCCACTATCTCGGCTTCGATCCGATCCCGTTCGACGACGTCAAGAAATAGCGCTGCCCAGTCCTCGACCCCGGAAGGTCACCGAAAATGGAATCTCGTTCCGAAAGTGTCTTCGCCAGCGTCCTCGAATGGATGCACCGCGGTTATCCGGAAGGTATCCCTCCGAAGGACTATTTCCCGCTGCTCGCGCTCTTGAAGAAGGAACTGTCCCCGGAGCAGTCCGAGCGCATCATCGGCTCGCTTCTCGAATCGCGGCCCGACGAGGTCTCTCGCCAGCAGATCCACGCCGCGATCGAGAAGACGACCAAGTCCGAACCCACTGACGAGGACATCAGACACGTCGCGGCCAGGCTTGCCGCCGGCGGTTGGCCGCTCACGGGCTTCTCCTCGAGTGATGTCTAGAGTTCTCACCGATCCGCTCGGCGCGATAGAACACCTGATGGCTAACCTGGTGTCATGAAACTCGCCAGAATCGCCCACCCACAAGGCTTCGCATTCGTCGAGATCCGCGAAAACGGCGGAGGAGAATCCGACGCCATCTGTGCCGAGATCGACCAGCATCCGTTCGGTGAGCCCACGTTCACCGGCCGCGAATGGCCGATGCCGGAGGTCAGGCTCCTCGCGCCGATTCTCCCGCCGAAGATCGTGTGTATCGGAAAGAACTATGCCGAGCATGCTGCGGAGATGGGGTCCGAGGCGCCCGAGTCTCCGTTGATTTTCCTCAAGCCGAGCACGGCGGTCGTCGGTCCCGGGAACGAGATCGTCTACCCGCCCTCATCGGAACGCGTGGACCACGAGGGCGAGCTCGCCGTCGTCATCGGGCAACCGTGTAAGGCAGTCCCGGCTTCGCGTGCCGCAGAGGTGATCCTCGGATACACCATCGCGAACGATGTCACCGCTCGCGACCAGCAGGCCAGCGATGGGCAGTGGACGCGCGCCAAGGGCTACGATTCCTTCTGTCCGCTCGGGCCGTGGATCGTCACCGACATGGATCCCTCGGGAATCGATGTGCGGTCGACCCTGCACCACGCCGACGGATCCAGCGAGGTCCGCCAGGAAGGGTCCACCTCGCAGTTCATCCACACGATCGGCGAGATCATCGAATACATCTCGAAGGTGATGACGCTTCTCCCCGGCGATGTCATCCTCACCGGAACCCCTGCGGGGGTCGGGCCCATGACGCCGGGCGACGAGATCGAAATCGAGATCGAGGGCATCGGCTCGCTTCGCAATCCGGTGGTCGCCGGATAGCAAGGGCGATCGGCGATTGCTAGAGGCCGAGAGCCTTGCGAATCGTCGTGAGTTTGACCTTCGTCTCGTCGAGCTCGGAGTCGGGGTCGGAATCGGAGACGATTCCGCCCCCGCCCCACGCGGTGAGGCTTCGGTTCGCCTCATCGGTCTCCCCGCATCGAATCGAGACCATGAAGATCCCATCGCCGTCTGCCGCGCACCAGCCGACCGCGCCGCCGTAGAAGCGGCGGTCCTCCTCGTTCGCGAGGATGTAGTCGAGAGCGGGTTGGCGTGGCGCCCCGCCGAGCGCCGGCGTCGGATGCAGCGCCGCGGCCAGATCGAGGGCGGTGACCTCGGGGTCGTCGACGATTGCGCTGATCGGTGTGCCGAGATGCCACAGTTCCCGCGTCGACAACAGCTCCGGCACGCCGGGCGCCACTACAGATGAAGAGAACTGGCCGAGGACCTCTGCGATGTGCTCGACGACGTACCTGTGCTCGCGGAGATCCTTGGCCGAGGCCTGCAGCTGAGTTGCCGCCTTCTCGTCCTCGTCCGGGTTCGTGCGACGAGCGGTCGACCCGGCGAGCGGGAAGCTCGTCACCCGGTTGCCTTTCTTTCGGACGAGTAGCTCTGGGCTCGAGCCCACGAGGTAGTGCTTCGAGTAGCCGGGCCCTGCAGCCGACAGGTCGGTGAGAAAACCGTAGCCGTTGGGGTTCGCGGACATCAGCCGGGCCGCGACAGCGCGGGAATCGAACGGCCGGTCAGCGCGGAAGAGTTCGCGCCGGGCGAGCACAACCTTATCCAGCTCGCCGGACCCGAGGACCGACACCGCGTGCGCCACGCGGTCGCGGTGCAAGCGCGGGGACGGCATTTGGGAGGCCAGGGTGAACGACGGAAAATCTCCGGAACGATAGAAGCTCGGTGGTTCCAGGGGATTAGGCGACGAGGTCACGGATTCAGGCACGGACAGCGCCCACCTTCTCGAAGCATCGAACGGAATCGCACCGACGACCATGTCCGCCGAGCCGTCCCGGAGAGCTTCACGCGCCGGCTCCGGGGAGTCGAACTGCTTCGCGACTCCCTGGGTGCGCACCGAGAATTCCGGATGCGACAAGGCGAAGTCCGGTGCCCCGGTTGGTCGGGCGATGTCGGCTGAGGTGGGCCGCTCCTGGGCGGAATCGGTGCGTCTTTCGGCGGGGAACTCATCGGGCATATCGGTACCAATTTCCTTTGGTGTCTCCTGCGGCATCAGCGACGGATCCGCCGGTCGACTATCCGCAGTCTACGTGGGCGGGCTACTTGTCCTGAGCTGATTCGGCGTTCGCGGCGGCCACAAGTGGATCGGTTCTCTTGCCGGCCTGGAACGCGTCCTCATCGAATCCCCGTCGCCAGTAACCGGAGACGGAAAGATCTCTTCCTCCGACGCCATGGGAACGGAAGTGTGGGCGTAAATCCTGCATCATCGTCGTGCGTTCGCCGTGTGCGAAGACTCGCACACGTGAGTCGGGCCAGTCCCAAGCGAGGACTTTGTCGACCAGGTCGCTGGTTTCGGCGCCATTGCGGTAGCTCCATACGACCTCGACCTCGCCCCGGCTCTCGACGGGCTGTGTGTGCTCGGGCGATTCGACCTCGGCGAAGAGCGTTGCGCGCCCTCCTTCGGAGATTGACTCGATTCCCGCCAACGCGGCGGGAAGCCCGGCATCGTCGGCAACGAAGAGATTGTGTGCGTCCGGGTCCGGAACGTAGACGCCGCCGGGTCCGGCCACCTGAATGCGCTCGCCTCCTGGAGCGGACTCGGCCCAGGATGCCGCTACCGACTCGCCTTCGTGCGTGACGAAGTCAACCGACACGATGTTTTGGGCCCTGTCGATCTTGCGGATGGTGTACGTGCGAACGCGGGGCTGTTCCGAGTCGGGGAGAGAGGCACGGAGTTCGCGAATGTTGGTGTCTTCTGGAAACAGGGTGCCGTCCACGGGAAACACGAGTTTGATGTAGCTGTCGGTGCTCGGCGCGTCGGCGAAGACGGGCGACTCTGCCTGGAAATTCAGCCTCACCATGTTGGGTGAGACGAATTCACGAGAGAGAAGCGTCAAGGTGTTGAGCATCGAAATTCACAATCTCCAATAGCGTAGGTTTACCTAACTTTCACCATAGCCCAAGGGGGCGGACGAGAATCAAGCCCGCCTGGGTGCTGCGTCGATCGGAGGGTGTGAGATTGGCGACAGAGCGCCTGCTTCCGGCGGGCGGATGAGGCACTCCGGCGTCATCTACGGCTCGGGCATTAACCTGAATGTATGACGACAGAAAATAGCCACGTCCGCGTCCGGTTCTGCCCGTCTCCGACGGGGACGCCGCACGTGGGACTCATTCGTACAGCGCTTTTCAATTGGGCGTATGCACGCCACACGGGCGGAACCTTCGTGTTCCGAATCGAGGACACGGACGCGAGCCGCGACTCCGAAGAGTCGTACGGCGCGATTCTCGACGCCTTGCGGTGGCTGGGCCTGGACTGGGACGAGGGGCCGGAGGTGGGCGGACCCCACG
Source organism: Dietzia timorensis (assembly GCF_001659785.1). Classification (NCBI taxonomy): domain Bacteria; kingdom Bacillati; phylum Actinomycetota; class Actinomycetes; order Mycobacteriales; family Dietziaceae; genus Dietzia; species Dietzia timorensis. The sequence goes on along the minus strand of NZ_CP015961.1, from coordinate 2,096,489 downwards.
GGCCGTACCGGCAGTCCGAGCGTCGCGATCTCCACCTCGACGTCGTGCGCAAATTGGTCGAGGCGGGCGAGGCCTACGAAGCGTTCTCTACGCCTGAAGAGGTGGAAGAGCGGCACAAGGCCGCCGGACGTGATCCCAAGCTCGGCTACGACGGCTATGACCGCGATCTCACCGAGGAACAGAAGCAGGCGTACCGCGACGAGGGGCGCTCACCCGTGATCCGCCTGCGGATGCCGGACCACGACCTGGCGTGGGACGACCTCGTGCGCGGCCAGACGGAGTTCAAGGCCGGATCGGTTCCCGATTTTGCACTGACTCGTTCGAACGGGATTCCCCTCTACACGCTCGTCAATCCCGTCGATGATGCTCTCATGGGGATCACGCACGTGCTGCGTGGCGAGGACCTGTTGTCGTCCACGCCGCGGCAGATCGCGCTTTACGAGGCGCTGACGCGTATCGGCGTGGCCGAGCGTGTGCCCGAGTTCGGGCATCTACCGTTCGTGATGGGCGAGGGGAAGAAAAAGCTCTCGAAGCGAGATCCCGAATCGGATCTCTTCCTGCACCGGGATCGCGGGATGATCCCCGAGGGGCTGCTCAACTACCTGGCTCTTCTCGGGTGGGGGCTGTCCGATGACCAGGACGTCTTCTCACTGGACGAGATGGTTGCCGCCTTCGACGTTCGTGATGTCAATTCGAACCCGGCAAAATTCGACCAGAAAAAGGCCGACTCGATCAATGCCGACCACATCCGGCTCCTCGCACCATCCGATTTCGCTTCTCGGCTCGAGACCCATCTCCGCAACCATCCGGACACCGGCGGGGCAGTGCTTCCGGAGTCTCTCGACCCGAATGAATGGGCTCTCGTCGCGGAGATGCTGCAGACGCGCATCGTCGTGCTCTCCGATGCGTGGAATCTCATTCGTTTCCTCTACGTGCCGAAGGACCGTTTCGAGGTAGACGAGGCAGCTGCACGTAAGAACCTCAAGGCTGATACCCAAGAGGTCGTAGATGCGTCCATCGCGGCGCTGGAGGCCGTGGGCGAGTGGAACACCGCCTCCATCGAAGCAGCGCTGAAGGGTGCGCTGATCGATCGGCTCGAGCTGAAGCCGCGAAAGGCATTCGGCCCAGTCCGTGTCGCCGTCACAGGCTCGCATGTCTCGCCGCCGTTGTTCGAATCGCTTGAGCTGCTCGGGCGCGAGCTCACGCTCGAACGCCTCCGCAGTGCTCCAGTGGCCGCTCCGGAAGGGGAGTGAGGCTGAAGGCCTACACGCCCTGTGGCGCGCCGACCTCCCGGTTTGCAAATCACAGGGGGCGTGTTGGTATTGTGTTCAACGCACCTTGAACCGCCGCTCCCGAGAGGGAAGCCGGAGGAACGAGGATTGCGATGGCCTATGGTGTAATTGGCAACACAGCGGTTTCTGGTACCGTCGTTCTAGGTTCGAGTCCTGGTAGGCCAGCGCAGCACGTTCAGCGTGCTTAGGCCCCCGTCGTCTAGCGGCCTAGGACGCCGCCCTCTCACGGCGGTAGCGTGGGTTCGAATCCCATCGGGGGTACAAAATAGATCAAGGCTCGCGTCCATGAGGACGCGAGCCTTTCGCTTTGGGGCTAAGGGACAAAATGTGTGTCTGGCTCGGGCGTGTCGTTAGTGGATCCATCCTTTTTGGATGCCTTGGGAGTTGGACCATTCGATAGCGTTGTCGTAGAGGGCTGGTCGTCCGGTTTCGTGGTCGGCGAGGTTCTCGTTGTGGGTGAGGGCTTGTGCTTTGGCGAGTGCGTTCTTGCCCCACTGTTGGCCTCTGGCGATCTGTAGCGGGTCGTCAGGGGCTTCGGTTTTGAGATAGAGCCACCATTCGCACATCAGGCGTTGGTGTTCGGCGGCTTGTCCGCGGTGGGCGAAGGCGTGGACTTTGATCCCGGCATTGATGCCGCCCTCGAGAGTGTTCGTGGTTGCTGTGATGAGTTCGGGGGCTATCGCGCCCGGTGGCGGGTCGAGATAGCGAAATAACAGTTTGTGTCTGTGCAGGTAGAGCAGGCTGTTATACGCTTTCCGGGTTCGGTCGTGGGTGAAGGTCCACGCGCCGGTCTTACCTGGAGGTGGCGGGGTCTTTTCGTTGAGCCAGTGTTTGTAGATCCGTCCGAAGTCGTTGAGGTGGACGATCCATTCGGTGGCCTGTTCCACGGTCGTGATGCGGGTCAGTTGCAGGGCAAGTTGGTAGATCGCTCGACCGGCGTCGGTTCGTGGCCTGCTGGTGGTGTGGCGGCGGACGTTGCGTTGGGCATGGACCAGGCAGCGTTGCACGATCGTGCGAGGCCATTGCTTGGCGATCGCGGTGGCAGCGCCTTGGCCGCCGTCGATGACGACCATCAGTGGTGGGGCCATATGTTCGAGCAAGGTGCGGTAGGCCTGGATATTTTCACGGCGGGCCCAGTGCCAGGCCACAACGTGTGTGCGGGTCGCGGCCACCAGCAGGCACCCGGCTGCGGTATAGGTTCCGTCGATAAATAGCTGGTCATAGACGCGGAAACGGTCGGCGGGGACCGGGACTTGGACGTACCAGAACGTGTGGAAATAGCGATTGAGGGTGCGCCTGGAAATTCCGTGGTCGGCCGCAACCTGGTCGAGAGAGCCGGTTCCGGTGAGGTAATCGATGAACCAGCGGAAACGAGCATCGAGCCGCCGATCGGGGCGGTGTTTGGTCGAAGAGGATCCACACGATCGGCATCGCCATCTGGTCGTGCCGGCGCCTGTTGTGCCGTTGCGTTTCATCGTGTGACCACATATCGGGCATGCGGGGTGATTTTGGGCCATTACGCCAGCACACGCCCCGGCACTCATAACCGGCTGCAGATGTCACGTAAGGTCGCGAAATAATGATCAGCGGATTATAAATATCGAATCCGCGCAGCTCATCCCTCACAAATCACCGATCTCAGACACACTTTTTGTCCCTTAGCCCTCGCTTTGTCCGCATTCGATTGCTCCCGGGTAAGTGCAGGTCATCGATTTGGAATATGGACATTCCAGCCGTTAAGGTTGTTGAGGTTTCCGAGCGCGAGCGATCGTCTCGGAGCGTGCGCCCCCGTCGTCTAGCGGCCTAGGACGCCGCCCTCTCACGGCGGTAGCGTGGGTTCGAATCCCATCGGGGGTACAGAGAAAAACGATCCCGGCGAGTTTCCACTCGCCGGGATCGTTTGTTTTGGCGTTCAGGGCGGGTCCTGTCAAAGGCGCTTGTGGATTGCCTCCGCAGCCGCGAGGAGATCGGCAGCCCATCGCGAACCGGGCCTCCGGCCGATCCGGTCCACTGGTCCGGATACCGAGATCGCGGCGACCATCTGGCCCGAAGCGTCCCGGATCGGCGCGGACACGCTCGCGACTCCCGCTTCTCGCTCGGCGACCGACTGTGCCCAGCCACGACGCCGGACCTCGGCCAACTGACGTTCGGTGAATACCGACTCCGCGAGGATCGCGCGCTGGGTCATGGGATCGGCCCACGCGAGTAGTACCTTCGCGCCCGAGCCACGAGTCATCGGCAGGACCGTGCCCACCGGGACCGTGTCTCGTAGGCCGGACAGCGGTTCGACGGAGGCGATACACACGCGCTGGGCGCCCTCTCGGCGATAGACCTGGACGCTCTCTTCTGTCACTTCCCGCAATCGGGGGAGGACGTGGGCCGCAGCCTCGGCCACTGTGTCGGTTGCGTTCGCGGCAAGAGACCCGAGGACGGGGCCGAGGCGCCAGACGCCGGCTTCGTCACGCACGAGCATCTGATGGACTTCGAGGCCCACCGCGAGGCGATGCGCGGTGGCCCGGGGTAGGGATGTTCTCTCGCATAATTCGGAAAGCACGCAGGGCTGCTCCGCCACTGCGTGCAGCACCGTCATGGCTTTGTCGAGGACGCCGATTCCGCTAGACTGTCTCACACTTCGACAATATCGTCCTATATTCTGGGAATCCAGTTTTTAGGGAATTTTCTCCAAGAGGAGTGATCGACATGAGCGGATCGGCGGCACAAAATCGGCCCCGTACCCTCGCGGAAAAGGTCTGGGACGACCACGTGGTCGTCCGCGGCGAAGGAGAAGGCGAGAACCGCAAGCCGGACCTGATCTATATCGATCTTCAGCTGGTCCACGAGGTGACCAGCCCGCAGGCGTTCGACGGTCTGCGCCTTGCAGGGCGCCCGGTCCGCCGGCCCGACCTCACGATCGCGACCGAGGACCACAACGTTCCCACTGTCGATATCGACAAGCCTATCGCGGATCTCGTGTCGCGGACGCAGGTCGATACCCTCCGCCGAAATTGCGAGGAGTTCGGTATCCGCCTGCACCCGATGGGGGATAAGGAGCAGGGCATCGTCCACGTCGTCGGCCCCCAGTTGGGGTTGACCCAGCCGGGCATGACGGTTGTCTGCGGCGACTCCCACACCTCTACTCACGGCGCGTTCGGTTCAATAGCGATGGGCATCGGCACCTCCGAGGTGGAGCACGTTCTCGCGACGCAGACGCTTTCTCTCCGGCCCTTCAAGACCATGGCGGTGACCGTCACGGGCGAACTACAGCCCGGAGTGACGTCGAAGGATCTGATCCTCGCCGTCATCGCCGAGATCGGCACTGGCGGCGGACAAGGTCACATCATCGAATACCGCGGTGAGGCAGTGGAGAAACTGTCCATGGAGGCTCGGATGACGATGTGCAACATGTCGATCGAGGCGGGTGCTCGTGCCGGCATGGTCGCGCCCGATGAGACGACGTTCGAGTACGTAAAGGGGCGTCCGCATGCCCCGCAGGGCGAGGACTGGGACGCCGCGGTCGACTACTGGAAGAGCCTGCGTACCGATGAGGACGCGGTCTACGACACCGAGGTCGTCATCGACGGTTCCGCACTCACCCCGTTCGTCACTTGGGGTACCAACCCGGGGCAGGGTATTCCGCTTGGCGATGCGGTCCCGTTCCCGGAAGACTTCGGGGATGACGGCGACGCTGCGGCCTGCCGTAGCGCGCTCGAATACATGGATCTCGAACCGGGTACGCCGATGCGCGAGGTGGGCATCGACGTCGTATTCGTCGGATCGTGCACCAACGGTCGAATCGAGGATCTGCGCGCCGTCGCGGAGGTAATGGATGGGCGCAGTGTCGCGCCGGGCGTCCGCATGATGGTCGTGCCCGGCTCGGGCCGTGTCCGGGAACAGGCCATCGCCGAGGGACTCGACCGCATCTTCATCGAGGCCGGGGCCGATTGGCGCCAACCGGGTTGTTCGATGTGTCTGGGAATGAATCCGGATCAGCTCGCACCGGGCGAGCGCTGCGCTTCGACCTCGAACCGAAACTTCGAGGGACGACAGGGCAAGGGCGGCAGGACCCATCTCGTCTCGCCCGCGGTAGCCGCGGCGTCTGCGGTCACGGGGCACCTCGCGGCTCCGTCCGATCTCGAGCACATCCACGCGTAGGGAGCGACGAAATATGGAAGCGATCATCACCCACAAGGGCGTCGGTGCGCCGCTGCGTCGCACCAACGTCGATACCGACCAGATCATCCCGGCCGTGTACCTCAAGCGGGTCACCCGCACCGGTTTCGAGGACGGACTGTTCTCCAATTGGCGCTCGAAGGAACCGGACTTCGTTCTCAATCAGCAGATCTATTCGTCCGCCTCGGTGCTCGTCGCCGGCCCCGACTTCGGCACGGGATCATCTCGCGAACACGCGGTGTGGGCATTGATGGACTTCGGTTTCCGCGTCGTCATTTCCTCCCGCTTCGCCGACATCTTCCGCGGTAACGCGGGTAAAGCCGGCCTCGTGGCGGCGCAAGTCGAACAAAATGATGTCGAACTTCTGTGGAAGGTGCTCGAGGAGAAGCCGGGAATCGAGATGACCGTGGATCTCGAAACTCGGACGGTGAGCGTCGACGATGTCACCGTTCCGTTCGAGATCGACGACTACACGCGGTGGCGCCTGATGGAGGGGCTGGACGATATCGGGCTGACCCTTCGGACCGAAGAAGCGATCACGGAGTTCGAGTCGAAACGCCCCTCTTTCAAGCCTCAGACGCTTTGATCCTGATAGCGCCGAACATGAATTCATTCCGACTTCTGCGTTAGCGGGCGCGTGCGCCAATGTTTAGATAAACTAACGTAAGTAAATGCCTGGTATTGGGCAGATTCAACTGTGACAAACGAAGATTCGGCGCCGTGCAACCATGTTGCGGGATCGGTGTGGACTGTTAGGGTTTGGGCACGCACGCAATGTTTGTTGGGCGGGCGTTGGAGCGTTAAACGAATCCTTTCCGGTTCTTCCACTCTCTCGGTGGTGCGCATTGCGGCTTTTCGACTATTCGTATCCCGCGGAGTTCGCATTCTTGTGGGAAGGCGACACACATCCGGAGGCAGTTTCATGAATAAGGCGGAGTTCATCAACGCCCTGGCTGATCGGCTCGGCGGGGACCAGCAGCTCGCGACGGAGGCGCTGGAAAATACCCTGGACATCATCGTGCGGACCGTCGAGTCGGGCGAGTCGATAACGTTCATGGGTTTCGGCATCTTCGAGAAGAGGGCGCGGGCGGCTCGAGTGGCCCGAAATCCCCACACTGGCGAAAGCATCCCGGTCGCTCCGACGATGACGCCGGTTTTCCGTCCCGGCCAATACTTCAAGGCTGTCGTCCAAGGCACCAATAGCCTGCCCGAGGATCGCCTCGCCGCTAAGCGGACGAGCTCGCATCAGGCATTTGGAGACGGGACCACGGGCGAGCCGCGCGCCGGAATCGTGGCGCCGTCGAAACCGATCGCTGCGCTGGATGACGGTGGATCGTCGGGCGCCGAGCGCGCGGCGAAGCGAGGGGGAGCCGGAAAGTAGTGCAGACCGCGGGCCGCGGTCGTTCGTGCACGAGGGACGGTGGCGAAAGTATTCTTCGCCACCGTCCCTTTGTTCGTCTCGCTCCGTTGGGAACCGAATCAGCTAAGTGGCAGTGGTCTGGGCAAATAGTTCGCGTCGACGAGCTTCCCATCGGCGAAACTGAGCGTCCACTGTCCGGACTTCTTCGTCGAGAAGTCTCGCGCGGCCAGTCCGGTGCCCTTGGTGATTCGCTCGAGAATGAGCGGGATCGCGGTACCCTGCGATGACAGTACCGTTATCGTCCCCGAGGCGTCCGGCACACCGTCTTCGACATAGGACAGCAGAGTCTTGACGGCGGACTTAGGTGACTTCGAGGCGCCGCTATCTCCAATCGTATGGTCGATAAGCGGCGTGATCCCTAATCCCTCGGCCAGAGGTATCACGGTCTGGATACATCGGTCGGGTTCTGCGGATACAACATTGTTTACGCCGAAGGCCCGCAATTGCGGGGCGAGATATTCCGCCTGCAAAAGGCCCTTCTTGTCGAGCGGGCGCCGCGCATCGTCACCCTTCCAGTCGCTCCGGTCGCCGGCGCGGGCGTGCCGGATGAGAACTACCTGGCGCACCCTGTCGGCGTGCGGCACGACGGAAGTACGGAAGGTCTCGAGAACGCTCTGATCGAGTTCGTAGGAGACTCGTTCGAAAGCTTCGGACACCGAAAGCCAGTCCATCCTGTCGCACTCGTCCGACGGGACGAACTCCCCGCCGATCTCGCGGGCGGCCCAATACCACACCCGCTTGAAGGCCCCGTTCTTCAGCCGATAATTCGACTCTCCGAGCGATTGGCCGAGAATGCACTCGTGTCCGGTCTCCTCGAGAAGCTCTCGCCTCGCCGTCACAGGCAATGCTTCTCCACGATCGAGCTTGCCCTTGGGTAGCGACCAGTCGTCGTACCGCGGTCGGTGGACGACGGCGACCTCGAGCTCGAAGTTCTCTGACATCCGGTACATCACCGCTCCGGCGGCGAGCACGGTCTTACGGGTATCGAAAGACACGGGTTTCTCGTTCTCGTTGGAATGCTTCTTCGACATCAGTCGCGCAGGCCTCCGTGCTCGGCGAGAAGCTCCATCTGATGGTCGCGCTCGTCGTCCCGATTATCGGGACGACGCTTCCATGTTCCGTCGGCCATCAGGGACCAGCAACGGGTGCGGGGATCCATTGCCGAGTCGAAGACATGCTCGAGATCGGCCTTGAGCTTGGGATCGTCCACCGGCGTGAGCACCTCGACGCGGCGATCGAGGTTTCGGTGCATCATGTCCGCCGAACCGAAGAGCACCTCGTCGGAGGCCTTGAAGGTGAAGATGCGCGAGTGCTCGAGGAACTGGCCGAGGATCGAGCGGACCTCGATGTTCTCGCTGAGCCCAGGAACGCCGGCACGGAGCCCGCAGATTCCGCGGACCACGACCTCGACGGGAACACCGGCCTGCGACGCCCGGTACAGGGCGTCGATGACCTGCTCGTCGACGATCGCGTTTGCCTTGATGCGGATTCGCGCATCGTGGCCGTCCGCGGCGAGCTGCACTTCGTGCTCGATCTTGCGGATGATTCCCTTCCTTATTCCCTCCGGCGCGACGAGGATCTTGCGGTATTTCGTGGGGTGGGAGTATCCGGTCAGGTAATTGAACAGCTCGTTGAGATCGGCCGCGATGTCCTCGTCGGCGGTGAAAAGTCCCACGTCCTCGTAGAGGCGTGCCGTCTTGGGGTTGTAGTTGCCGGTGCCGATGTGGCAATAGCGGCGGAGCCTGTCGCCCTCGTCGCGAACCACGAGCGAAGTCTTGCAGTGCGTTTTGAGGCCGAGGAGGCCGTAGACGACGTGTACGCCCGCCTGCTCGAGCTCGCGTGCCCAACGAATATTGTTCTGCTCATCGAACCGCGCCATCAGCTCGACCATTGCCACGACCTGCTTGCCCGCGGCCGCGGCTTCGACCAGAGCGTTGATGATCGGAGAGTCCCCCGAGGTCCGATACAGCGTCTGTTTGATCGCCAGTACGTTGGGGTCGGCGGCGGCCTGCTCGAGGAAGCGCTGCACGGTCGTCGAGAACGAGTCGTAAGGGTGGTGGACGAGGACGTCGCCGTCCTGTAGCGATGCGAAGATGTTGCGTTGCGCTTCGCGCTCACCGAACGCAGGGGGAGTTGACGGCACCCAGGCCTTTTCCTTGAGATCGGGAAGGTTGACGCCGTAGATCTGCCACAGCGCGGTCCGGTCGATCAGTCCGCGATGCCAGTACACGTCCTCGTCGGAAACCTCGAGCTCGGACTTGAGCAGATGGAGCATATGGTCGGTCATGTCCTCGGCGACCTCGAGGCGAACCACCGAACCGAAGCGGCGCCGCGCGAGTTCGCGTTCCAGGGCCTTGAGTAGGTCCTCGTCGCGGTCCTCCTCGACGGCGAGATCGGCGTTCCTCGTGACGCGGAACACGTGGTAGTCGACAATCTCCATGCCGTGGAACAGCTGATCCAGATGAGCGGCGATAACCTCTTCGGCCGAGACGAAGACGATCTGTTTGGTATCGCGCCGCTCCACGCGGACGAAGCGCGGAACGTTGTTCGGGATCTTGACCCGCGCGAAGTGCTCCTGCCCGGATTCGGTTTCCCGCACGGTGACGGCGAGGTTGAGACTCAGCCCGGAGATGTATGGGAACGGGTGCGAAGGATCGACGGCGAGCGGGGTGAGGACCGGGAAAATCCGGTCGTGGAACTGCTGTGAAAGCAGTGACCGTTCGTCGGCGCTGAGCTCCGCCCAGGGGAGGAGTAGCACTCCTTCCTCAGCCAGCGCTGGAAGGACCTCGTCGACGAGGATGTGGTCCTGCTCGGCGCTGAGTTCGTGAGCGCGCTCGCCGATCAACGTGAGCTGCTCCGCCGGCGTCTTTCCGTCGGCACTGCGAACGGGGAGTCCCGAATCGTCTCGACGTTTGAGGCCTGCGACCCGGACCATGTAGAACTCGTCGAGGTTGGACGAGAAGATCGCCAGGAACTTCGCGCGCTCCAGGAGAGGCTGACGCTCGTCGGCAGCCATGGCGAGAACCCGCCCGTTGAAGTCGAGCCAGCTGAGCTCGCGGTTGATATAGCGGTTGGCAGGCAGCCGGGGCTTCGAGCTCCCCGTCTGACTCGCCGTAACCGGGGTAGAAGGCGATTGCGGAGTGCCTGAGGTGGATTCGGTTTCGCTCACCCCTTCATTTTGCCTAATGACCTAGGGGCGTGGGTGTTCGGTACGTCGGCGAGCCACGAATCCACGACTTGTCGTGTGTGTTCTCCCAGGTCCGAGATGCTTCCGAGATGGGCGATTGAATCGACATCGCGGCGCAGCCCATTCCAGCGGGCCCCGGAGGCGAGATCGTGGGCGCCGGAGGAGGCGAATTCGCGAGCGGAATTCGGTCCGAAGAACGTGCGGATGTCGTCTGCGACCTCGCAGTTGGCGTTGAAAGTCGCCAAAGTCGTACCCGCCTCGTCCGCGTCGGGCACAAAGCCGCGGTCGACACTGCTCGCGGCGTCGAGGGCCGAGTCGAGTTCGCCGATGGTGATACCCGGAAGGTCCGAGGCGAGCACGGCCACTCGGGCGTACGGGGCCGGAGATTTCCGGGCCCACGAAAGGCCGACGGCGGCGGCGTAGCGGAACGTCTGGTCACCGCCGGAGACCACGAGAGGTTCGGCCGACGGCTCGTCGAATTCGGCAAGGACACGCGCCCCGGCGCCCGCAGCGAGGCTCGCGAGCTCCCGATCCGCAGTCACCACGGCAACGACGTCGACGACTGGGCAACGGAGACTCGCCGCAAGCACATCGAGGAGCATCGCGCGGACGAGAAGCCGCCGGGCGGGATCGGACAACTCCGCCGTCATCCTCGATTTGGCCCTGCTCAAGGACTTGGCGGGCACGACCACGGCCCACTGTCCGCCGACGCGGGGAGCGGTGGGTGGTTCTGCAGCCGATCTCAGCATTTAACCCATCGTGCCACAGGTGCTCGGGTATCTTGATTGTGCAATGCGCCGAAGGCGGGACGGGCCACCCTCACTCGCCGGCTCGGCGGACATCATGGTGTTGGGAGCGTGCTTTGGTTCGGGTAGCGGTCATGGGATCAGGCTCGTGGGGGACGGCCGTGGGCAAGGTGTTGGCCGATGGCGGAAACGACGTCGTGATGTGGGCGCGCAGGGAGCAGGTCGCCGAAGAGATCCGATCGCGCCATACCAACGACCGTTACCTACCCGAGGTGCCACTTCCCGAGCAGATGTCGGGGACCTCCGATCCTGCCGAGGCCCTCGAGGGTGCCAGCCATGTCGTGCTCGGCGTGCCTGCGCAGTCACTCGGCGAGAACATGCGCACGTGGGCAAGCCTCTTGCCGAAGGGGGCCGGGTACATTTCGCTCGCCAAAGGCGTCGAAACCGCGTCGCTGCGCCGCGCCAGCCAGATCATCGCCGAGGACGGCGCGGTTGATCCGTCGCGGATCGGTGTGCTGTCGGGCCCCAACCTCGCGAAGGAAATCGCAGAAGGCCAGTTCGCAGCGACCGTGATCGCGTCCGAGAACGCGCAGCTCGCCGAGGAACTACAGGGCATTTTCGCCACCTCGTATTTGCGCCCCTATACCAATAATGACGTCGTGGGATGCGAAATCGCAGGGGCGTCGAAAAACGTCATCGCGCTGGTATGCGGTATGGCCGCGGGGCTCGGGATGGGGTACAACACCAGCGCTACATTGATCACGCGCGGGCTGGCGGAGATTACCCGACTCGGGATCGCGCTCGGCGCGGAACAGGCGACGTTCTCGGGGCTCGCGGGGATCGGGGACCTCGTGGCGACCTGCTCGTCCTCGCTGTCGCGCAACCGCCGATTCGGCGAGCAGCTCGGAATGGGACGGACTATGGACGAAGCCCAGGAGGCGACCAACGGACAGGTCGCCGAGGGCGTGAAGTCGTGCACCTCGATTCGCGCGCTTTCGCAGGAGGCCGGCGTGGAGATGCCGCTCACGGAGGCCGCCCATCTCGTGTGCCACGAAGGCATCCCCGTCTCGCAACTCGTGCAGGCATTGATGGGACGTACGAAGAAGAGCGAATGACTCGTTCCGGTGCGGGCGCGGTGGTGCGCGGACCGTGCGCGGGTAGACGGTAGCCTTGTGGCCGTGAGTCGTATAACCGTTGCAGTCCTGTATGGCGGGCGAAGCCCCGAACACAGCATCTCCTGTGTCTCGGCGGGTGCCGTCATGAGCCACCTCGATCCCGAGCGCTATGAGGTCGTCCCGGTGGGCATCACCACCGCGGGTGCCTGGGTCGAGGGAACGCGCGACTTCGCATCGCTGCGGATCGAAGATCGCCGGCTTCCCAAAGTGGATGACGCCGCGCAGCGCGTCGCGATCGGTACCTGTGAGACCGACCGCGGAGTGATTCGCTACGTCGAGGGCCCTCACGCCGGCGAGGTGTACGCGCACGCCGACGTCATATTCCCCGTTCTACACGGGCCCAATGGCGAGGACGGCACCATTCAGGGGCTGTTGGAGTTGTCCGGCGTGCCCTACGTGGGCCCCGGGGTGTTCGCGTCGTCTGCGTCGATGGACAAGGAATTCACCAAGAAGGTGCTCGGTCAGGCCGGCTTGGCGATCGGGGTGCAGGTAGTGCTGCGTCGGGGCGAGGACACCGTATCCGCCGAGGACCGCGAGCGACTCGGACTGCCTGTGTTCGTCAAGCCCGCTCGCGGCGGATCGTCGATCGGGATCACGAAGGTCGCCGATTGGGCGGGCCTGGAGATGGCGATCGCCGAGGCACGCAAACACGACACTAAGGTGATCGTCGAGGCCGGGATCGTTGGTCGCGAGATCGAATGCGGCGTACTTGAGCTGCCGTCCGGCGAGGTGCGCGCGAGCCTTCCCGCCGAAATCCATTTCCCGGACGAACCGGGGACTGCTTCCGAGGAAGGCGCAGGCGATGCCGCCTTCTACGATTTCGACACCAAGTACATCGACGCCGTGAGCTCCTACGACCTGCCGGCGAATATCTCGGATGCGGAGACCGACGAGGTGCGCCGGATGGCGGTGGAGGCATTCGAAGCCCTTGACGCGAAGGGGCTCTCTCGTGTCGATTTCTTCGTGACGGCCGATGGGGCGGTTATCAACGAGGTGAACACGATCCCCGGGTTCACTCCGATCTCGATGTACCCGAAGATGTGGGAGGCGAGCGGAATCGGATACACCGAGTTGCTCGACACCCTCGTGCAGACGGCCCTCGGAGGCCGATAACAGGCAGCGATCGCATGCTCGCTGCCTGAGAAGTGCCGGGCCTCGCGACTACTCGATGTAGGTGTAGATGTCGGTGCGCAGATCGGCCGGGTCCTTATCGGGGCTCGGCTCGGTCACGTACACCTCGAAAAACGGCAACTTCGGCGTCAAACCCAGTTGTTCGACTCGAGCGAGCAACTCTTCATAGGCCTGGGGGAGCTTGTCGAACGCACCGATGTGGGACAGGCTCGCGACCTTACCCGCGGGAATCTCGCCGGGTTCCAGGGTGACCTTCTGGGCGGGGATCGGCGCGATCAGTGCCGTGGACGTCGGGAACCCGATCTCGATATCGACCGTGTCCGAAGGCTGGCGGGTGAACAGCGCGTACGCGGGGCCGGCGGGCTGAACCGCGGTGGCCAGCGACGTAAAGCCCGTGTCGAAAAGCTCCTCTAGCTTGGACATCTGCCAGCCAGTCGCCTTGACGCACACGGTTTTGACTGCGGGGATGTCGAATACCTCGACGCTGTCGCGGGCCGGTCCATTGAGAAAGTCCACTATTGAATCTCCTGGGGTGGGGTGGCCGGAGTTCGGCGCGTCGCCTTAGTTGCCGGGGCCGGCGGGCGTTCCATCATCGGTGGCAATGTCCGCGGGCGCCGGTTCGGTCGCTTCCATCGTCTCCTTGAGCGTATCGGAGACCGCCTGAATGGGGCCGGTGCCGGAGTCCTCCGGAAGCGTGATCGCCACGTAAACGGGCCTGTCGACCGCAACCCAGGTCGAGTCGGTGACTTCGGCGACCGGATCGGGCTCGTTGAACCACTGGACCTCGTTGACCTCGGTCAGCGCCGCGCCGACCTCGAACCCCTGCGGGGCGGGCAGCCCGCATCGAACGATTACCGGGGCGCCGGAGTCGAGACGGTATCCCGCGGCGGCATCCGGCGCGGGATCCGCGAATTCCACGCGCTTGGCGTCTCCCAGTTCGTCTCCCAGGGCGGCGAGGAATTCGGCGCATTCTGGCGAGTCCCCATCAGGGTTCGGCACCGTTACCGCATTGAGCGGGTCATCCTGACTTTCGCCGGTCGAGTTATAGACTTGGGAGGCGCCGTATAGGACACCGCCCACCAGAATCAGCGGAATCGCCACGGCGGCCGCTATGGCCCAAGGTTTCCGGCCCATCGGGTCGCTGGTGGCGGTAGTCGCGTGGTCGACGGAATCCGAAGCCGGTGCCGCATCGTCCGCAGAAGAGTCTTTCGCCATACCGTTCACCATACGATGTGCGCCGACGGCCGCCGCGGAGAGCCACGAACGATGGAGACCACATAAGGAGCGACCGTGACCGATCCCTACGATCGATCGTCGGGCCCGGAGACCATTGCCGAGTCGACCGAGGCTGAGATCATTCAGATCTTTACCGCAGCAGCGACGCGTGCGGCGGCCGGGCACCCTCCAACGACACTCGTCGTCGGAAACGGCGACGATGCTGCTGTATTCGCCGCCTCGACAGATGTAGTTGCGAGTACCGACATGATCGTCGAAGGCACTCACTTCCGGAGGCAGTGGTCGACTCCCGCGGACATCGGCGCTCGCGCCGTGGCGCAGGCCGCCTCGGACATCGCGGCGATGGGCGCGCAGGTCCGCTACATCGTCATCGCTCTGTCTCTCACGACGGACATGTTGCTCACGGATGTCGAGGACCTTGCCACAGGCGCGGCGACGGAAGCGAGGCGCGCGGGTGCGCGGATCGTCGGCGGGGACGTGACCACTGGTCCTTGCATCGTCCTTGCGCCGATGGCCCTCGGAGATTTCGAGGACGGGGGATCGGCCGTCCTGCTTTCGGGTGCCCGGCCCGGCGACACCCTCGCGCTCAGCGGTCTACCGGGGCGTTCCGCGGCCGGGCTCGAGTTGATCTCTTCCGGACACACAGATGGCATAGCGCAGGACCTCTTTCGTGTCCCCAGGCCCGAGTACCCACTCGGTCCGGCTGCGCGGCGCTGCGGGGCGACTGCGCTCACCGACGTCACCGATGGTTTACTTCGCGACCTGTCGGGGTTGTGCCGGACCAGCGGAGTCGTCGCAGACCTCGATCGCTCTACTTTTGTTGACGACGAAGTTCTGCGGGATGCGGCCGTGGTTCTCGGTAAAGATCCCCGGTCCGCGGTATCCGAGTGGCAGCTCACGGGGGGAGAGGACCATGGACTTCTCGCGTCCTTCCCCGCCGGCAGCGATATCCCTGCCGGGTATGCGGCGTGCGGCGTCATTCGCGAGCCGACACGGGAACACGGTCCGGGGACCGTGCTGGTTGACGGCGAGGCACGGAAAATCTCGGGGTGGGACTCGGCGCGCGGGCAGCAAACGTAAACTTGAGCCCATGGCGATATACGCACTTGGAGACCTGGAACCAGACATCGCGGACGATGCCTTCGTCCATCCCGACGCGGTGGTCATCGGCAACGTGTCGCTTGGTCAGGGGGTGTCGGTCTGGCCCAACGCGGTGCTGCGCGGGGACTACGGACGGATCGAGGTCGGCGCGATGAGCAACATCCAGGACGGTTCGATCATCCACTGCACCGCGACGGAGCCGACGATTTTCGGCGAGCACTGCATCGTCGGGCATGGCGTGCACGTCGAGGGAGCGAAGATCGGAGATGGCGCGCTGATCTCGTCCGGGTCGATCGTGCTCAATAACTCGGTGATCGAAGCGGGAGCTGTCGTGGCCGCCGGCTGCCTGATCCCGCCGCGATTCCACCTGCCCGCACGCAAAATGGCAATGGGCATGCCCGCGAAGATCCGCCCGGACTTCGACGTCGACCCGGAGATGATGGCGGGCAATACCCAGAAGTACTTCGAGAACGGACAGCGCTATCTCGCGGAATTGCGTCGCCTTGACTAGCGCCGGGAAGCAGCCTCTGGGCCAGATCTTGGACCCCGGCTGGGCGCGCGCGCTCGCCCCGGTGGAGGACGATATCCATGCGATGGGCGATTTTCTCCGCGAGGAGAACGCCGCGGGGCGCGGCTACCTACCCGCGGGAAGCAATGTGCTGCGCGTGTTCACCCAGCCGTTCGACGAGGTGCGGGTGCTCATAGTCGGGCAGGATCCGTATCCGACCCCGGGGCATCCGATCGGTCTGAGCTTTGCGGTCGACGCGGATGTCCGACCGCTCCCTCGTTCGCTGACGAACATCTACCGCGAGTTGCATGACGACCTCGGGATCGAGCCCGCTGAGCACGGTGACCTCACCGCGTGGTCCGCGCAGGGAGTGATGCTTTTGAACCGATGCCTGACCGTGCGGCCCGGCGCCGCGGCGTCCCACCGCAAGAAGGGATGGGAAAAGATCACCGATAGGGCGATCGCGGCTCTAGTGGAACGCGATGCCCCGCTGGTCGCGATCCTCTGGGGGCGAGACGCTCAGTCCCTGGCCCCGCAACTCGGCTCGGTGCCGCGCATCGAATCGGCGCATCCATCGCCACTTTCGGCGTCGCGAGGGTTCTTCGGTTCACGGCCGTTCAGCCGTGCGAATGCGGCACTCGGGCAGCAAGGCGCGTCCCAGGTGGACTGGCGCCTGCCGGCGTCCGCGCCCTCGCGCGCCTAGCTCGGGAACTTCGGGGCGCGCTTTTCCATGAATGCGGCCACGCCCTCGCGTCCATTCGGCGTCACGGAGTTGTGGGCGATATTGAAGCGCTCCGTTCGCAACACGGAGTCGAGGCTGCCCTCCTCGGCGATCGCGAGGCTCTGCTTGATAGAGGCGTAGGAATTATGCGGTCCGTTCGCGAGCGTGCGGGCGAACTCGGCGGCGGCGGAGTCGATGTCCTCGTCGCCCACCCAGTGCGAAATGATGCCCATATCCCGGGCTTCTTCGCCGCTGAGCTGGGCGCTGGTGAGCAGGAGCGTTGCGGCGCGGGTTCGTCCGACCACGCGAGGCAAAAAGTAGCTCATACCGCCGTCCGGGGAAAGGCCGATTGCCGAGTAGGCGAATGCCAGGCGCGAAGAGCTTCCCCCGACGACGACATCTGCCGCCAAGCACAGCGACAACCCGGCGCCGGCCGTCGCGCCCTTCATCGCGGCGACAACGGGAATCTGCAGCGCATAGACCCGAGCGACGAGAGCGTGGGCGATCGCGGCCACATCGAGGATGTGCTGCTCGGTATCGTCGGCTTCGGCGAAGCCGCGCACATTTCCGCCGACGGAGAAGTGCTTGCCCAGGCCGACGAGCACGGCTACGCGCGCCTCCAGGCGTCCCACGGACACGAGGTTGAGCGCCTCGATCGACTGTTCCATCGCCTCGTTACTGAGCGCGCACGCATTCTCCGAGGTAGAGACCGGAAGGTAGAGTATGCCCTCCTCGAACCGTACGAGCGGAAGCGCGGAAAGATCGGTGGGCACGAATTCCTCCAATGATTCAGGGTGACGAGATGCCTGTAAGGGCACCGGCTAGATGCCCTAGCGTACTAGTGTTGTGTGGAGCACAAGGGCCGAAGCGAGACGAGAAACGAGCCGGAAGGGACCATGAGCCAGGTTGGTAGCGCTCCCGCCGCATCAGCGGCCGGGATTCTCGACGTGCTGGACGGCATGGCGGTGCTCGATTGGGCGCGGCTCGTCGCCGACTCGCTCGCCGTGCATCGCGGCGCGATCAACACGCTCAACGTCTTTCCCGTTCCCGATTCGGACACGGGCACCAACATGGCGCACACCATGGCCGCCGCTGTCGACTTCGCGGACGATCTCGTCGATTCGATTGGCACCGCCTCCGCAGCCGCGCACGCCGACAGGGTGGCTGTGGCCCTCGGCAAGGGAGCGGTGCGGGAGGCGCGCGGCAATTCGGGGGTCATCCTGTCGCAGGTGCTGCGCGCGCTCGGCGATCACGCCGAGGCCTCCGGCGTCTCGGCAGAGGTTGTGTCGACCGCGTTGTCTTCCGCCGTGGACGTCGCCTCCCGGTCGCTGTCCGACCCGGTCGAGGGTACGATCATCACGGTCCTTCGCGATTCTGCGGCCGCCGCCCGCCAAGCGGACAAGTCGCTGGCGGCAGTGTGCAAGGCGGCAGCAGATGCCGCGTGCGAGTCGCTGGAACGGACGCCGGACCAACTCGATGTGCTCCGCGAGGCCGGGGTCGTCGACGCCGGGGGACGCGGACTACTCATCGTCCTCGACTCGCTGGTCAAGGTCGTCACCGGCGTTACCCCGCAGCGGCCGGATTTCGCACGCACGCCCGTGGACCTGTCGGGGTATGACGGCGGAGATGCCGCGCACCCTGGAAGCGAGGAAGCCTCTACGGACGTAGATCACGGACCGGGCGTCCCCGAATGCGAGGTCTCCAGATTCGAAGTCATGTATGCGCTGCGCGGCTTGGAATCGGCGGCGGGCGATGCGCTACGTGCCACCCTGCGCGGGCTGGGCGACAGTGTCATCGTCGCCTCGGATAGCTCGGGCGGCGCCGACTCGTACTGGACCATCCACGTCCACACAAACGATATCGGCGGCGCCATCCAGGCAGGCGTCGACCTCGGGAAGGTTGCCGAGATCCGTGTCGAGGAATTGCTCGGCCCGGCGGGAACGTCGGCACCGGAGACGTTCGAACAAGGGCGCACGGTAGTCGCGCTCGCCAGCCCCGGGCCGGTCGCCAAGCTGTTCGAGGGCGCCGGCGCGGTGACGATCGACTCGGATGCCGACGAAGCGGTCATGGTGCGCAAATTGCTCGAGGTGGAGACCGCCGAAATCATCGTCCTGCCCAACGGCTCGCTCGGGCATTCCCAGATCACTGCGGTCGATGCCGAGCTCCGCGCCCGCGGGCGCCACTGCATTATCCTCCCGACCCAATCCATCGTCCAGGGGCTCGCGGCCCTCGCGGTGCACGACCCCGATTCATCACTGTCCATCGACGGTTTCGACATGGCCGATGCGGCAACATCCGTACGTTTCGCCCGACTCGACCGTGCGGCACAGCGCGCATTGACCCTCGTCGGCCCCTGCGAGGTCGGCGACGTCGTCGGGGTGATCGGGTTCGACGTCGCCGTGGTGGAATCGAGCCCCGCCGCTGCGCTTTCCGCGGTGATCGACCGCCTCCTCACTCTTGGCGGGGAGATGCTCACGATCATCGCGGTCGCCGAGCTCGATCGCGAGGTCGAGACCGAGGTGGATAGGCTTTCCGCGGACTACCCCGACCTGGAAATCGTCACCTACCCCATGGGAGACGGCGACGTGATGGCCTACGTGGGACTGGAATGAGCGAGACGGACGACCTCGCCGGCCCCGACGACACCCCGCTCGCGGACATCCTGCCCGGCACCCTGGCGAAAAAACTCGCCCGCGACCTCGAACTGCACACGCTTGCCGAGCTGCTCGACTCCGTCCCGCGCACCTACCGCGATCGCGGGCAGAGCGACCCGGCCACCGGCATCTCGGACGGCGATCCCATCGGCTTCTCCGGCACGGTCTTCGGCGTCTCGGACAACTATTCCCGCGGCCAGATGCCCCGGGTGCGCACGGTGTTCGTCACCGTCGCCACCGACGCCGGTGAGCGAACCGCGGTGTTCTTCAACATGACGTGGGTCAAGCACAAGGTCAAAACGCACGACTTCATCGAGGTCATCGGCGTCGCCAAAATCCGCAAAGGCAAGATCACCTGCGTCAATCCCACCTTCCGCGTGGCCTCGGACGCATCGGGGATGGTGTCGGACGACGCAGAGCCCCTCGCCAGCGAGGAAAAGAAAGAGTCCTCTGCCAAGGAAATCCTCGACGTCGCCGATGAGATCGTCATAGGCCGGGGCGAGCAGTCCCTCCTGGAGCGGCCGATCCTGCCGGTCTATCCCGCCTCGAAGAAGACCACCACGTGGGACGTCATGTCGGCCGTCGCCATCGCGCTTCCGCTCCTGCCGGAAATCCCCGAGACGCTCTCGCAGCTCGACCGCAAACGATTCCGCCTCGCCCCGCGCGATGAATCGAGGCGCGCGCTCCATTTCCCGCAGACGCACGAGCAGCTAGCGGCGGCCCTGCGCCGAGTGAAGTTCGACGTCGCCCTCTCCGTGCACCTGCGCTTGGGGCTTCGCCGGCTGCGGCTGGAATCAGGGGCCGCGCCCGCGAGCCCCGCGAGGGCGGACGGCGTCCGCGAAGCGTTGCTCGAGATGCTTCCGTACTCGCTCACCTCCGGTCAGGACGAGGTGCTCGAGGAAATTTCGGGGGACCTCGAAAAGAGCTATCCCACTGCCAGGCTCCTGCAGGGCGAAGTCGGTTCCGGTAAGACCGTCGTGTCCCTGCTCGCCATGTGCCAGGCCGTCGACGCCGGCCGCCAATGCGCGCTTCTCGCACCCACCGAGGTCCTCGCCGCCCAGCACGAGCGCGCGCTGCGCCGCCTGCTTCGACAGCTGGCCAGGCCCGCCGGCTCCGTGAGCGGCACGTTGTTCGGCGATTCGGTGAAGCCCGACGAAACCACCGGAGCTGATCCGATTTCGCTGGCGCTGGTCACCGGATCCATGTCCACGGGCGCGCGCCGCGAGGCGCTGCTCGGCTTGGTCAACGGCGAGATCGACATCGTTATCGGCACCCACGCGCTGCTCGAGAATTCCGTGCAATTCTTCGACCTCGGCCTGGCGGTCGTGGACGAACAACATCGCTTCGGCGTCGATCAGCGGCAGAAGCTGCGCGCCAAGCGCGCCGACGACGCCACCCCGCACATCCTCACCATGACGGCCACTCCGATCCCGCGCACCATCGCGATGATGAGCTTCGGCGACATGTCTACCTCGACGCTCACCGAGCTTCCCGCCGGGAGGCAGCCGGTGGACACGCACGTCGTGCAGCTGGGCGCCCTCGATCCCGCCCATCAACAACGCTGGGTCGAGCGCATCTTCGACCGCATCCACGAGGAGGTCGAGGACGGCGGCCGCGCGTTCATCGTCGCGCCCCGCATCGACAGCTCAGAGCCCGATGATTCCGAGGGCAATTTCCAACGCAATTACGGTCCCGCAGACGGGCCGGCACGTCCGGGTATCGGCGTCGAGGACCTCTTCGACGAACTGGTGGCCGACGAGTTGGCGGACCTGCGCGTCGGCATGGTCCACGGCAGACTGCCCTCCGATGTCAAAGACATGACGATGAATGCCTTCGCGGGCGGCCAGCTCGACGTGCTCGTATCGACCACAGTCATCGAGGTGGGAGTCGATGTTCCCGACGCCACCGTGATGGTCATCATGGATGCAGAACGCTTCGGTATTTCCCAGCTCCACCAGCTCCGCGGGCGCATCGGCCGTGGGGATAAGCCAGGGGTGTGTCTGTTGGTCTCCACGGTCGAACCCGGGTCGACGGCCGAGGAACGCCTCAAGGCGGTTGCAGAGACTCGCGACGGCTTCGAGCTGTCCCAACGTGACCTAGAGCTTCGCGGCGAGGGCGACGTGTTCGGCGCCCGGCAATCGGGAGGCCGCGGAATGAACCGCATCCTTTCCGTGGTGCGCGATGCGGAGATCATCACCGAGGCGAGCGAGCTATCCACGCGCATCTTGTCCGAGGACCCGGAACTTGAGCACTACACGACGCTCGGCGGGGAGATAGACGAATTCGCCGAAGCCGACTACCTTGATCGCACGTGACCAGACTGATCGCCGGCAGGCTCCGCTCCATACGCCTGGATGTGCCTGACGCCGGCACGCGGCCCACCACCGACCGTGTGCGCGAGGCGATGTTCAGCGCCATCGAATCGCGCCTCGACCTGGACGGGACGTTCGTGCTCGACCTGTTCGCCGGATCCGGAGCGCTCGGCCTCGAGGCCTTGTCGCGTGGAGCGGAGACGGCCGACTTCGTCGAATCCGCCGGCCCCGCCGCTCGAATCCTCCAGGGCAACATCGAAAGCGTCCGCACAGCTCTGGACTCGCCGCGCGGCAACTTCGCGCTGCATCGCACCGCACTTCCGGGCGCCATCACCGGCACGTGCCCACGCGCGGGCGGTTTTGACCTCGTGCTCATCGACCCGCCCTACGAGCAGGTCGACGGGCTGGTGCCGGAAATCCTCGACCGGCTCCTCGCGCATGACTGGCTGTCGGACATCGCGCACGTCGTCGTCGAGAGTTCGGTCCGCTCCGCCGTCATCGAATGGCCCCAAGGCATGACGTCGGAGTTCAGCAGAGCCTATGGCGAAACGCGCGTCGACATCGGAGCCAGAGAAGATCGCTAGCCTGGGGATCATGACTATCGCAGTATGCCCCGGCTCTTTCGACCCCGTGACCCTCGGCCACGTCGACGTATTCGAGCGTGCGGCGAGGCTGTTCGACGAGGTCATCGCATGCGTCGTGTACAACCCCAACAAGCAGGGGACGTTCGACGTTGCCCAGCGCCGCGAGCTCATATCCGAGTCGGTGGCGCACCTGGACAACGTGCGCGTAGACGATTTCACCGGCCTCCTCGTCGACTACTGCCGCGAGCAAGGCGCGAAAGCTGTGGTCAAGGGTCTGCGCGGCGCCACGGACTACTCCTATGAGGAACCGATGGCGCACATGAACTGGGAGATCACCGGCGCCGGCTCCGAGCACAGCGTCGACACGTTGTTCCTGTCGGGGCAGCCGGGCTTGTCATTCGTGTCGTCCTCGCTTGTCCGGGAAGTGGCGAAGCTCGGGGGTGAGGTAGGGCACCTCGTTCCACCCGCTGTGGCAAGCGCCATGGCGGCGAAGTTCGGCTGACCCGGCGCGGCACCGTCCGGGGTCATCGATAAACCGACAAGATGGGACAGTGACCCATCCGCACAGGCAGTGCAAGGGAAGGACAGCAGGGTGTATAGAGTTTTCCAGGCGCTTGACGACTTGATCGCGATGATCGAGGAAGCACGCAACATCCCGATGACGAATAACTGCGTGGTCCCGCGCCAGGATTCGCTGCTCCTTCTCGATGAGATTCGCGACGCTTTCCCGGGCGAACTCGACGATGCCCAGGACGTTCTCGACCAGCGAGACAGCATCCTCGCCGAGGCCGAAGCGAAGGCGCGTGAGCTCGTCGGCAACGCACAGGCCGAGGCGAACCAGACGCTCACCGACGCGCGCGCGGAGTCCGAGGGCATGGTCGCAGACGCCAACGCCCAGGCGAACAAGCTCGTCGTCGATGCACGCGAGCGCAGCGACGCGATGATGCTCACCGCCGAGACCGAAGCGGCCGCGACCGTCGACTCCGCTCAGCGCCAGGCCGAGGACACGACCTCCCGTGCACGCGCAGAAGCCGAGCGGACCGTCGACGACGCTGAGGCGCTGTACGACCGCATGCTCACCGAGGCTCGCAACGAGCAGCAGCGCATGGTCTCCGAATCCGAGGTGTCGCGAGTCGCCGACGAAGAAGCGCGCCGCGTGCGGGAGGACGCATACGCGGAGGCCTCGCGTCGCCGCGACGAATGCGACGACTACGTCGAGCAGAAGATGGCCGACTTCGAGGATGTGCTCGCCACGACGATCAGGACGGTGCAGCGTGGTCGGGCCGAAATGGCCGGCGGCTACGCCTACGGCCGCGACAGCTACGACGATGGCGCCGCTGCCGGCGACGAGCGCGGCTACCGGGACGAACGCGTCCGTCGCTAGGGGCCGCCGTGTCGGCGGGTATCATCTGGAGGCGTGTCTGATAACGCCCGAAACTCAGCCCATACCCACGGCCACGGCCTGACGTTCGACACCCAGCGGCTGGGCACCTCGCTCGGCACGATCGCGGACTGGCGCGACACCGTCGTCCTGTCCGAGGACATCGGGGTCGAGATGGTCAAGGTCCCCGCCGGGCGCGAGGTCGAGCTCGACCTGACAGTCTCACGAGTCGAGGACGGCGTCTACGTCTCCGGAACGGCATCCGCAGAGGCCGTCGCGGAGTGCGTGCGCTGCCTCACCGAGCTCGGCCGCGACGCAACCGTCACGCTTGGGGATCTGTACGCGGAACCGGGTAGCCCTTCCGCCGAGGCGGCAGAGGAGGAAGAGGTCCGGCTGCTCGACGACGGCCGAGTGGACCTCACCCAGGCACTCATCGACGGCTTCGGCTTGTCGTTCGAGCTGGCGCCTACCTGCGAATCGGTCACCGGCAAGCCGTGCCCGGACAACGACGTTCCGGCCCCCGATGGCACCGCGGAGGACTGGGAAGGGAAGATCGACCCGCGCTGGGCGGGTCTCGCGGAGAAGTTCGGCCGCGACCCGGAAACCGGGGAAGAAAAGTAGTACCGCCCGCGCGGTTCCAGAGCCGGCGCCACGAGCGAAGAGAAGGTAGTCGAGAAATCATGGCCAAAAACGGGTCCGCCGAACTCACGCCGCCCGATGCCGGGGCGTACACCGCGCTGTTCGAGGCGTTGGGCATCGAGATCGACCCGGGACTGATGCAGCACGCCGTCACCCACCGCTCTTTCGCCTACGAGAACGGTGGCCTCCCGCACAACGAGCGCCTCGAATTCCTCGGCGACACCGTGCTCGGCCTGTCGGTCACCGAATTCCTCTACGTAAACTACCCGGACCGCGCGGAGGGGGAGCTTGCGAAGATCCGCGCGAGCCTGGTCAACATGTACACCCTCGCCGAGGTCGCAAGGGAGCTCGGCGACGGGGGGCTGGGCGCCTATGTGCGGCTCGGCAAGGGCGAGGAGCTCACCGGCGGGCGCGACAAGCATTCGATTCTCGCCGACACCATGGAGGCGGTGTTCGGCGCGATCTACCTCGAGCACGGGCTCGAACCGTCCCGCAAGGTCGTGCTCGAGCTTCTCGGTCATCGCCTCCACGAGGCCCCGGAAATGGGTGCGGCGCTCGACTGGAAGACGAGCCTGCAGGAGTTGTGCGCAGCGTCCGGGCACGGCGCCCCTCGCTACCGAATCACCGATTCGGGCCCGGATCACGCCAAGGAGTTCACCGCCCAGGCGCTGGTGTCCGAGGTCGAGCGGGGCAGCGGCACCGGCCGCACCAAGAAGGAAGCCGAGCAGAAGGCCGCCGAGAAGGCCTATAAGAACCTTTCGGCCGGGTAGCGGCGTCGCGCCATGCCCGAGCTTCCCGAGGTTGAGGTCGTCCGTCGCGGCCTTGCCGACCACGTCGTGGGCCATACGATCGACTTCGCCGCGTTCACCGGGCGTCGCGTCGCCCGCGAACACCCTGGCGGCGCGGAGGGCCTCGCCGATGAGCTCGCCGGCGCCCGCATCCATTCGGCCGAGCGCCGCGGCAAGTACCTGTGGCTCACACTCGGCGATGCCGAATCCGCGCCCGGCGATCGCGCCCTGGTTGTCCACCTGCGCATGTCGGGCCAACTCCTCATCGCCGCTCCCGAACTTCCCGCGGCCCGGCACACCCACGCCCGCCTCACGTTGTCCGATGGCCAGGAGCTCCGTTTCGTCGACCAACGCACCTTTGGATATATGACGACGGAGATGCTTATCCGCGACCCTCACTCTGCGCCCGCCGGCCCTGCACGAGTGGTGCCCGCGTCCATCGCGCACATAGCGCCCGACCCCTTCGAGCCGACGTTCGATATCCGGGCGATCGCCAAGCGGATGCGCTCGCGCGACGTCGAGATCAAGCGGCAACTCCTCGAGCAGACGCTAGTGGCCGGGATCGGCAACATTTACGCCGACGAGGCGCTGTGGACCGCGCGCGTTCACGGGCGCCGCCTCGGTTCGCGGCTGACGCTCACGCGACTTGTCGAGCTGCTGGAGGCCGCACGCGAGGTGATGGGCCGAGCCCTCGAAGCCGGCGGCACGAGCTTCGACGCGCTTTACGTCAACGTCAACGGTCGTTCGGGTTCAGCGGGCCTCTTTCGAGCTGTCTATGGGCTTGCTGGCCGCCCCTGCAGGCGTTGCGGGACGCCGATCGTGCGGGAGAAGTTCATGAACCGATCGAGCCACTTTTGCCCCGTCTGCCAGCGAAAACGCTAGTCTGAGCGGTCGCTCGCACGCCGACCTCGATCGCGGCGCTGCTTCGACCTGCACTAGGTCAACGTATATCGCTCGCCGTCACGTCGAATGCAGGGTTGCGGACTCACTGGAAGTCGAACGGGGTCGACGTGCGCCCGAAGTGTCTCTCAGGCGCTGGGGCGCGCTGCCCCGAGCATGATGTGGGCCTGCTGGGTGGTCAGTGACGGTATCGGGAGCTCTGACGGGGCGTCGCGTCCGGGGCGCAGGCCGTCGAGGAAGACCCAGAGGTAGCGACGGTAGAGCTCGGCGAGGTCTTCGCGGCCCACCGATTCGGCGCGGCCATGGGCGACCTTGGCCAGAGCGGTGAGGGAGACCTGCAGCAGGATCAAGTCGACGCCGGTCAGGTCGTCGCGGACGACGCCGGCCAACCGTGCGCGCTCGGCGATCTTCTCGACCAGGGGAGCGAGGCGGTCGCGGCTCCAGTCGTACTTCTCCGGTCGAGCGTGCTGTCCCGAGAGGATCTGCGCCATGCCGAGGTCCTGCGCCTGGATCTGCAGCGCCCGCTCCAGGTACAGCACCAGTCCTTCCCAGGGGTCGGGGCAGGCGAGCACCTCGTTCAGGATCGCCTCGAGCTCGTCGACCTGCTGGGCGTGGATGGCGTCGATGAGCTCGTCCTTGTCGGCGAAGCGCCGGTAGGCGGTGCCCACGCCGACGCCTGCGTGGTGGGCGACGTCGTTGAGCGTCGCCTCGAGGCCGCGCTGGGCGAACAGCTCGCGCCCCGCCTTCATGAGCAGGTCCCTGTTGCGGGCGGCATCCTTGCGCAGCTTCGTCTCGGCCATGGCTTCATGATACCAGAAACGGTTGCGACGTATCCGCTTTCGGTGCTACCTTCCAAGAGGCGGATGTGTCGCATCCGCTTATCTCGGGGTCCATCCACTTCGGCGCAGGGTGCGCAGATCGGGCATGGGTGGCCAACTGAAAGGGCAAAGACGCCATGTCTGAAGCAACAAAGCCGCCGGTCGAGCGAGAACCCGTCGAGGGTAGCGCGACGTCGATCATCCAGGCCGTCCCGGTCTCGCGTTCAGGCGTGGTCCGCTACGGGATCGGGTTCGGCGTCTTCGGCTTCCTGTGGATCAGCGGAATGATGATCGTGGCCGCTGTGGTGCTCCCTCAGCGGCTCACGGACATGGGAGTGGAGAACCCGGCCGGGGTTCTGGGTGCGGTCAACGCCTTCGGGACCGCATCGGCGCTGGTGGCCAACATCGTGTTCGGCAACCTGTCGGACCGTACGCGGAGCCGTCTGGGGCGCAGGACTCCCTGGATCCTCGCGGGCGCGGCCATCGTGGGCCTGGTGCTCGCCTCAGTGGGCTGGATGAGCGGACCGGCTGCGATCATCGCGGCGTTCTGCGTCTTCCAGGCTGCGCTGAACATGCTCCTGGCGTCGGCCGTTGCGGTCCTCTCGGACCGCGTGCCGCAGGAGCGACGCGGTACGGTCTCCACGTTCTACGGCACCGGCGTGGCCGTGGGTGTCTCGGCGGGAACCCTGCTGGGCGCTGCGTTCATCACCAACCTGGCGTCGGGGTTCCTCGTCGGAGGCGGGGTCGTGCTGATCAGCGGCATCGCGGCGGTGGCTCTGTGGCCCCGCGAGCCCTCCTCTGCGGACCTGCCTCCGGCGAGCCGGGGCCTGAAGGACGTCCTGGTATCGATGGCACCGCCGCGCAGGGCCCCGGACTTCTACTGGGCCTTCGGGTCGCGCTTCTTCATGCTCATCAGCTACCAGATGATCATGGCCTACCAGCTTTACATCATCCAGGACTACGTCGGCCAGACCGTGGCTGAATCCGCGGTCACGATCTCGACGATGGCGCTGATCACCCTCGTCGTGTCGCTGATCGGCTCGGCCGTCGCAGGACCGATCTCCGATCTCATTGGCCGCCGCAAGCTCCCGGTGATCCTCTCCAGTCTGCTGTTCTGCGTCGGGATCGCGATGCCCTGGCTGATGCCCAGCACGACGGGCCTGTTCCTCCTGGCCGGCATCGCCGGGTTCGGGTACGGGGTGTACATGTCCGTCGACCAGGCGCTGCTCGTGGACGTGCTGCCGGACAAGGAGAAGGCCGGCAAGGATCTGGCGATCCTCAACATGTCCACCACGGCGGGCCAGACCGTGGGCCCGATCATCACCTCCGCGATCGTGACCGCCACCGGGGCGTACCTGCTCGCGTTCCCCGTCTCGATCATCGCCGCCCTGGTCGGGCTCGTGATGGTCGCCAGGATTCGGGGCGTGCGATGAGCGGCCCCTTGTCGTCTGCGCAGAACGGACAGAAGGAGCGAGAATTGGACGTGCACCACCTGACGCTTGAGGAGAAGGCGTCCCTGACCAGCGGCGGCAGCTTCTGGGCCACCAAGGCGATCGACCGCGCAGCGCTCCCGACGATCACCATGGTCGACGGACCCCACGGCGTGCGCATGCCCCGGGGCGAAGGGGACCACTTGGGCCTGTCGGGCAGCCTGCCCGCGACCTGCTTCCCGCCCGCGGTCGCCCTCGGCTCCTCCTGGGACGCAGAGCTCGCCGAGCGCGTTGGACGAGCCCTCGGCCGGGAGGCGTCCCTGCTCGGCGTAGACGTCCTGCTCGGGCCGGGGATCAACATCAAGCGCTCCCCGCTGTGCGGCCGGAACTTCGAGTACCTCTCGGAGGACCCGATCGTCTCCGGCGTTCTCGGCACCGCGCTCGTGAAGGGCCTGCAGTCCCAAGGCGTGGGGGCGTCGCTGAAGCACTTCGCGGCGAACAACCAGGAGACCGACCGGCTGCGCGTCTCCAGCGACGTCGACCCCCGTCCGCTGCGGGAGATCTACCTGCGGGCCTTCGAACGGGTCGTGAAGGACGCCCAGCCGTGGACCGTGATGGCCGCCTACAACGCGATCAACGGGACATTCTGCTCCCACAACCGGTGGCTGCTCACCGACGTGCTGCGCGACGAGTGGGGCTTCGAAGGTCTCGTCGTCTCCGACTGGGGCGCGGTCAGCGACCGCGTCGCGGGCGTCGCCGCGGGAATGGACCTGGAGATGCCGGCCTGTGGCGGGCGCACCGACGCCCAGGTCGTCGACGCCGTGCGAGACGGGGTGCTCGACGAGGCCGCTCTGGACGCTGTCGCTGGCCGGGTGCTCGACCTCGTGAAGAAGGCGTCCGAGAGGCCGACACGGCCCGAACCCGTCGATGCGGACGCGCACCATGCGCTCGCGAGGGAGGCCGCGGCGCGCAGCATCGTGCTCCTCAAGAACGAGGGCGGCCTGCTCCCGCTGGACCGGCGATCCCGCATCGCCGTGATCGGCGAGTTCGCCCGCACGCCGCGCTTCCAGGGCGGAGGCTCCTCCCAGGTGAACCCGACCCGCGTCGACGCGGCGCTCGACGCGATCCGACGAGAAGCTGCCGGCGAGGTGATCTTCGCCCCGGGGTTCGCATGCGACGGGTCAGGCGACGAGCCGGGGCTTCGCGCGGAGGCCGCGTCGGCTGCCGCCGACGCCGACGTCGCGGTCGTCTTCCTCGGCGTCCCGCTCGAGGACGAGTCCGAGGGCTTCGACCGAACCCACCTCGACCTGCCCGGCGCGCAGCTCGACCTCCTGGAGGCCGTGCGCGCCGCGAACCCCCGCACGGTGGTCGTGCTCTCCAACGGGGGAGTCGTGCTCCTGCCGTTCGCCGATGACATACCTGCGATCGTCGAAGGCTGGCTCCTCGGCCAAGCGGGCGGCCCGGCCACGGCCGACGTCCTCTTCGGCGGGGTCAACCCCTCCGGGCGGCTCGCCGAGACGATCCCGCTGCGGCTGGAAGACGCGCCCTCATATGGGAGCTTCCCGGGCGAGCTGCACCATGTCCGCTACGGCGAGGGGCTGCTCGTCGGATACCGGGGCTACGACGCCGAGCACCGCGCGGTTGCGTTCCCCTTCGGCCACGGCCTGTCGTACACGCGGTTCGTCTACGGCGACGCCGCCGCCGTGCAGTCCGACGGCGACGTGCTCGTGAGCGTCCCCGTGACGAACGCCGGCGCGGTCGCGGGCCGCGAGGTCGTCCAGGTCTACACGGCCCTTGACGCGTCGGTGGTTCAGCGCCCGCCCCGGGAGCTGAAGGGGTTCGCGCTACTGGACCTCGAGCCCGGGCAGACTGCGGTGGCCGAGATCCTGCTGCGTCGCGGCGAGCTCGCCTACTGGGACGTCCGGGTCGACGACTGGGTCCTGGAGGGCGGCGAGTACCGGATCGAGGTCGGGGCGTCCAGCCGCGACATCCGCGCCGTCACGTCGGTCGCGCTCCGGGGCGACGAGGTCGCACGCTCCCTGTCGATGGAGTCCGGTGTCGACGAAGTGCTTGCGCACCCCGTCGCGGGGCCGCTGCTGCTCGAGGCGCTCGAACGCAACGGCCAGGCCACGGACGAGCATGCGCTGCGCGTGCTGGGCATGTTCCCGATCGGCCGGGTGGACGGATTCCCGCTGCCCTACAACGAGGCTCTGCGCATCGTCGGCGAGGCGAGCTCATGAGCTCGGATCGCGGGGACGAGCGGCAGAAGCCGTCAGAACGACAGTACCGGACGCGGAGTATCCGTTTACGTGGTACCGTTAAAGCGGACATGACGTATCCGCATCAGTGCGGGCGTCGGCCCGGGGCGGATGATCGCCCTGCCTTCCTACGACGCACCGAAAGGCTCACGTGACCTCACAGACAGATCGTGCCGCGACCGAGAGGTTCCCCTGGGTGGCGATCCTCGTGCTCGCCTCCGCCGGCTTCCTCGCCCTCGCGGTCGAGCTCAGCCCCGCCGGGCTGCTCAACCAGATGGCCCCCGGCCTGAACACGAACATCGCGATGGCCGGGTCGCTGACGGCCCTGTACTCGCTGGGCAACGCGGTCCTCGCGCTGCCGCTGACCGCGCTGGCGGTGCGGTTCTCGCGCCGCTTCGCCCTGACCGGAACCCTGCTGGTGTTCGTCGCCGGCAACGCCGTGGTGTTCTTCGCCTCGGACCTGATGCCGGCCCTGGTCGGCCGGTTCGTCTCCGGCGGCGCGCACGGGCTGCTCATGTCGCTGGCCCCGGCGGTGGCGATCGGCGTCGCGGGCCTGAAGCACGAGCGCCGGGCCCTGAGCATCGTGATCGGCGCGAACACCGTCGGCATCGCCCTCGGCGCGCCCCTGGCCTCCCTGGTCGGCACCACGCTCGGCTGGCGGGCTACCTTCGCCGGCGCAGCGCTGATGGCCCTGCTGTGCGCTGCCCTGCTGGCGATCAAGATCCCGCCGATGCGGGCCGAGTAGACCGAGCGGATGCCGCTGCTGCAGGCGCTGCGCCAGCCCGGCGTGCTCAGGATCGGCGCGGGATGGATGCTGATGATGGTCGGCTACATGGCCGTCATCTCCTACATCGACCCCTACCTGGCAGCGCTCGGCGCACCGGCCTTGGTGACCAGCCTGTCGCTACTCGTCTTCGGCACCGGCGGCGTGCTCGGCGTGTGGCTCGGCGGGCGGGTCGCCGCCCGCTCCCGGATCGCCGCACTGGTCTCGATGCCGCTGCTGATGGCCGCGTGCCTGGTGCTGATGTCGATCGGGATCACCGCGATCCCGGTGGTGCTGGCGCTGCTGTTCGTCTGGGGGATCGGGTTCTCGGGTCTGATCCTGGCATGGCAGCAGACGCTGCTGCTGGTCGGCCACCGCTCCCCGGAGATGTCGATGGGCATCGGCGTCGTCCTCACCCAGGCCGGGATGGCCGCCGGTGCCGCCCTCGGCGGGATCGTCCTCGGGCAGTTCGGGGTGCTGGCCACGCCCCTGGTGGGCGCGCTCATCGCCGTGGCCACCCTCGCCCTGCTCATCGGCATCAAGCCGATCCTCACCGCCGCCGAGGCCGATCGAGCGGCGGAGACCGCCTCTGGCTCCACCACTCCCGAGACCGCAACCGTCTGAACAGGAGAAGCACCCATGACCACGAACATCCCGACCATCGAGCTCAACAACGGCGTCCAGATGCCGCAGCTCGGCCTCGGCGTCTTCCAGATGAGCGACCAGGAGGTCCTCGAGACCGTTCCGAAGGCCATCGAGGCCGGCTACCGGCTTTTCGACTCCGCCTCGCGCTACTACAACGAGAAGGCCCTCGGCCAGGCCCTCGCCCGGGCCGACGTGCCGCGCGAGGAACTGTTCGTCACCACGAAGCTCTGGTTCAAGGACCACGGCTACGAGCGGACCAAGGAGGCCTTCCAGGTCTCGCTGGACCACCTCGGCCTCGACTACCTGGACCTGTGGCTGATCCACCAGCCGTTCGGCGACTACTACGGCTCCTGGCGCGCGATGGAGGAGCTGCTCGACGAGGGCCTGATCCGCGCGATCGGCGTCTCGAACTTCTTCGACGACCGCTACGCCGACCTCGTGCAGCACAACCGCGTCGTCCCGGCCGTGAACCAGCGCGAGACCTATCCGTTCAACCAGCAGATCGCCACCGAGGAACTGCTCGCGAAGCACGGCACGGTTCTGCAGGCCTGGGGCCCGCTGGGCCAGGGCGACCCCGAGATCCTGGGCCACCCGGGGCTGGCAGAGATCGCCGCGGCGCATGGCCTGAGCGTGCCCCAGGTGATCCTGCGCTGGCACGTCCAGCGCGGCATCGCCCTGGTCGCCAAGTCCACCCGCGCCGAGCGGCTGGCCCAGAACGCGGCCGTCTTCGACTTCGCGCTCACGGAGGAGGAGATGTCCCGCAT
Source organism: Dietzia timorensis (assembly GCF_001659785.1). Taxonomy (NCBI): domain Bacteria; kingdom Bacillati; phylum Actinomycetota; class Actinomycetes; order Mycobacteriales; family Dietziaceae; genus Dietzia; species Dietzia timorensis. The sequence goes on along the minus strand of NZ_CP015961.1, from coordinate 2,063,866 downwards.
CGCCGCGATCGACCGGCAGCAGTCCAGCATGGACTTCGACCACCGCGACCCGCGCATGCTCGACCTGCTCCTCACCCTCGACTGAACTCCCTCCCGAAAGGAGCGACCACCATGACAGGCACGACCCCACGATTCACGCTGAACAACGGCGTCGAGATGCCCGCCCTTGGCTTCGGCGTCTTCCAGTCCTCACCCGAGGAGACCGCCAGCGCCGTCGAGACGGCCCTGCGCAGCGGCTACCGCCACATCGACACCGCCGCGGCGTACTTCAACGAGCGCGAGGTCGGCGAGGGCCTGCGCAGATCCGGCCTGGACCGCGACCAGGTGTTCCTCGAGACCAAGATCTGGCTCAACGACTACGGCTACGACGCCACGCGCCACGCGTTCGAGAAGTCCGCGGGGAAGCTCGGCGTCGAGTCCATCGACCTGCTCATCCTGCACCAGCCGATGCCGTCCCGCTTCGATCTCACCGTCCAGGCCTACAAGGCACTGGAGTCGCTGCTGGCCGAGGGGAGGGTGCGCGCAATCGGCATCAGCAACTTCATGCCCCACCACCTGGATCGGCTCCTGGCCGAGACCGAGATCGTCCCGGCCGTCAACCAGGTCGAGGTCCACCCGTACTTCCGCCAGAGCGCCGTCCAGGAAGCCAACGCGAAGCACGGCGTCCTGACGCAGGCCTGGTCGCCGATCGGCGGCATCACGTTCTACCCCGGATGGGGAGACGACGACCGCCGCAGCACCCTGGACGACCCGACGATCCGGGAGATCGCCGACAGGCACAGCAGGACCCCGGCGCAGGTCATGCTGCGCTGGCACCTCGAGCAGGGCCGCCAGGCGATCCCGAAGTCGACCAACCCGGAGCGGATCGCGGAGAACCTCGACGTCTTCGGCTTCGAGCTGTCCGCGGACGAGCTGGCCGCGATCGACGCCCTCGACACCGGCGTGCGCGGCGGCCCCGACCCGGAGCTGTTCACCATCGCCGAGCACGGCGCGGAGATCCCCGAGGCCTGAGCACGATGAACGCCGGCGCAGGGGCCGCATGGACCACAGGATCCATGCGGCCCCTCTGCCTCTTGAGAGATGAGAGGACCACATTGACCAGCACACTGGAGCGACCCGTTGCCGTGATCGTCGTCGGCGGATCCCTGGCAGGACTCATGGCGGGCATCGCCTTGGCCCGCCAGGGCCACGACGTCACCCTGCTCGAACGAGCGCAGCGGCACCGCCCTTCCGGCGCGGCGCTGTCGGTCAGCGAGTCCGCGCTGCGCAGGATCCTCGGACCCGACCACGCCCGCGCCGCCGCCCGCATGGCCGGGCCTCGTGACGGCGACGCGCGCGCCGACGTCCCCTCCACCTGGGCAGGCCTGTACGAGGGGCTCTGCCGCGCCGCGGAGAGCGAGCCGAGAATCAACCTGCTGCACGGTGCCCGAGCCACCGGGATCGGCCAGGACGGTGACCGAGCATGGGCCAGCACCGATGACGGACGCCGCTTCGAAGCCGGCGTCCTCGTCGGCGCGGACGGCCACCGCAGCCTCGTGCGAAGTGCCGTCGCGCCCGACAAGCCGGACGCTCTGTTCGCCGGCTACGGGCTGTGGCTCGGCGTCGCCTCCGAGCGCGACCTGGACTACGGCGGCCGGTGGCCCGGCCGGTTCGACATCCTCGACAGCGGCGACCACGTCCTGCTCGGCTACCCGCTGGCCAGTCCCGACGGCTCCACCGAGCCGGGGGAGCGCCGCCTGGGCTGGGCGTGGTACGACGGCACCCGCAACGCGCTGTTCCGCAGGCTCGGCGCGGTCCGTGGAACCGCCGCCCATCACTCCTTGAGAGCGGCTGATCTGGACGCAGGCGTGGTTCGCGAGCTCGAGCGCGAGGCCGGACGCAGGTGGCCGCGGCCCTGGCGCGACGCGATCCTCGACTCGATGCGCCGGTCGGAGTTCGCCGGAACACCGATCGCCGAGTACGTCCCGGAGAAGCTCGCGAACGGGCGCATCGTGCTCGTCGGAGACGCCGCCCACGTGCCGACGCCGATGACCGGACGCGGCTTCGCGACCTCGCTCGACGACGCCGAGGCCCTCGCGCGCCATCTCCGGGACGTAGTCGCAGCGGGCGGGCCTGCAGCGCTGGAGGCCTATGAGGCCGAGCGCCTAGCGCCGGCACGAAGCCTGGTCCTCGGCGGGCAAGGCTTCAGCCGCTCGTTCACCCGCGCGGCGTAGGGGCGACCCGATGAGCGCATGCCAGGCGCGACGCGGGACTCCCGCACGAGGTCGCAGGACCCTCGCGTGAATCGCATGGTCAACCGAGCTCCTCGTGCGAGCTTGACACTCACGAACCGGGGCTCAGTCGTGGGACACGGTCCAATATTCGGCAGCGGTACTCGGTGCGCACGGTCGCGAGCGCCCGATTCTTCCTTCGACCGGGCCGTTGGCATGTTGAAGTCCTGAGGCCGTACTCTGGTCTGTGGGCAGCACACTTCCTTGGCACGTCATTTCGCGGGGAAATGATCTCTGACCAGCGGAAACACCGTCTTATCGGACTCACCTTTTTTCAATGTACCTAACGTGGGAAGTAGGGCCCCTTCTACATTCATGTAAAGCGGGTCGAAGCAAGTCGCACGCGCAAAGATCCCGCATGGCAGTGCCGGACAGTGGCCCGACGTCAACGAGTCGTTTCCCGGTCTGACCAGGCCCGACATGCTCAGTAGCGCACCGCCGTAACTCCGGGTCCCGGATCATGCGAGGTGCTAGCCGTGCCTGAACTTCCTGAGGTCGAGGTCGTGCGCCGTGGACTCGACGATCATGTCCGTGACCGTACGATCGCCTCGGCCACTATTCTGCATCCGCGTGCGGCCCGCCGTCATGTGGGCGGTCCGGGGGATCTGGCAGTGCGGTTGGTCGGTGCGATGATCACCGGGACTGCGCGACGCGGTAAGTACTTGTGGCTGGTCCTGGACGGCGAGGACGCGCTGCTCGCGCATCTGGGGATGAGCGGGCAGATGCTCATCGCCTCGCCGGAGGCGGCAGTCGCTACTCACGAGCGGGCTCGGTTCACCTTCACCGACGGCGGCCATGATCTGCGGTTCGAAGACCAGCGCACGTTCGGGCATCTGATGTACGACGAGGGCGGTGCGGTGCTGCCTTCGCCGATTGCCCACATCGCGCGGGATCCGTTCGATCCGCTGTTCGACCAGGCGGCAGCGGTCGCGCGGATCAAGACCAGGCGCACCGGGATCAAGCGCGTGCTGCTGGATCAGAGGGTGGTGTCCGGTATCGGGAACATCTACGCCGACGAGGCGCTCTGGGCTGCCAAGGTGCACGGGGAGACGGCGGCATCGTCGTTGAGCAAGCCAAGGATCTCTGCGCTGATCGATGCCGCGCGGGAGGTCATGGATGCAGCGCTCGTTCAGGGCGGAACGTCGTTCGATTCCCTCTATGTCGACGTGGCCGGCAGCAGCGGGTATTTTGCCCGCAGGCTGAATGCCTACGGTCGTGCCGGCCGGCCCTGCAGGCGCTGCGGGACGCCGATCGTGCGGGAGAAGTTGATGAACGGGTCGAGCTATTCTTGCCCGCTCTGCCAGCGGAAACGCTAGTCGAGAGGTCGTCTCTCGAGTTGCAGGCGGACCGCGGTCGCAGTGGGGTTCGGCTCGATCCGCTGTACATAGATATATAGCGAGTCTCATCGCCGTGGATGGTGGACCGCGGTCAGCTCTGCTAGCTCGGCGAGTCCCGAGTGAACAGATCCGGCCCTTCTGAACCGGTCTGTCCTCGTGTCCTGACGTGGTGCTCGCCAATCGACCAAACCGAGATGTCGATGCCAGAACGGCTCCTCTGGCCATCGTCCCTGCCGCCATCCCTGAAGGGGGCAGCATCGTTGCGCCACTGCGCATCGTCGTGCGCCCTGGAACAGCGGTCTGTCGGATTCGCCGGTCGCGGCTCTCTTGTCTATACGTACCGGCAGACCTGGTCCGCGCTGCAGGTCTCGGGCTCGGGGTGCGCCGCGTCGTCCCGGAGGTTGGCGATGGTGTCGCGCAAGGCGGTGAGCTGGGCGATCTGCTGCTCGATGTCGCGCAGGCGCGCGTCGAGCAGGTCTCGGACGTGGGCGCACGGGGCGTGGCCGGCGTCGCGGATGTCCACAATCTGGCGGATCTGGGCGAGCGTGAGGCCGGCAGCCTGGCCGCGGTGGACGAAGTCGACGCGCGCGATTGCGTCCGGCGGGTAGTCGCGGTACCCCGACGACGTCCTGTCGGGCGGGGGGAGCAGCCCCTGCTCTTCGTAGAACCTCAGCGTCTTCGCCGTGGTGCCGGCCGCCTCGGCGAATTCCCCGATCCTCATGGCCTCCTCCATCCGTGTCGCGGCCGCGCTTGACCTTCCCCTGTACTGGAAGGTCCAGTATGGCTGAGACGGAGCAGAAATCCAAGGACTGACAGGAGCAGCGATGCCTACCAAGTACGACCTCGCCATCATCGGATCCGGAGGCGGCGCGTTCGCCGCCGCCATCCGCGCGACCACGCTCGGCAAGTCGGTGGCGATGATCGAGCGCGGGACCTTCGGCGGCACGTGCGTGAACACCGGCTGCGTGCCGTCGAAGGCGCTCATCGCCGCCGCTGATGCCCGGCATGTTGCCGTAGACGCCTCGCAGCGGTTCCCCGGCATCGCCACGGCCGCGGGACCGGTGGACATGCCGACGCTGATTGGCGGGAAGCAGGACCTCGTCGAGGGCTTGCGGGGTGAAAAGTACGTGGACGTCGCCGAGTCGTACGGCTGGCACGTACGGCAGGGCGAAGCCGCGTTCGCCGGCACCCCTGAAGCTCCGGTCCTCGAGGTCAGGTCTGCCGAGGGCGCTGTCGAGACGATCGAGGCCGCCCAGTACCTGGTCGCCACAGGCTCACATCCCTGGGCCCCGCCGATCGACGGGCTGGAGGAGGCCGGGTACCTGACCTCCACGACGGCGATGGAGCTGACCGAGGTCCCCGAGTCGCTGCTGGTGCTCGGCGGCGGATACGTGGCGCTGGAGCAGGCCCAGCTGTTCGCCCGCCTCGGATCGAATGTCACCCTCCTGGTGCGCTCCCGGCTGGCCTCGAAGGAGGAGCCGGAGGTGTCCAAGGCGCTGGCCGAGGTCTTCGCCGACGAGGGCATCCGGGTGGTCCGCCGAGCGGTCCCGACCAGCGTCGCTCGCAGCGCCGACGGGAAGGTCATCGTGGCCGCCGACGTGTCCGGCGGTTCGCAGGAGTTCCGCGCCGACCAGCTCCTGGTCGCGCTCGGCCGCCGGCCCGTGACCGATGCCTTGAACCCTGAGGCGGTGGAGGTCAAGACCGGCGAATCCGGGCAGATCGTGGTCTCCGACCAGCTGCAGTCCTCGAACCCCCGGATCTGGGCCGCCGGCGACGTGACCGGGCACCCCGAATTCGTCTACGTCGCCGCCCACCACGGCACTCTGGTCGCCGAGAACGCCTTCGCCGACGCCGAGAGGTCGGTGGACTATGCCCGGTTGCCGCGTGTGACGTTCACCGGGCCTGCCATCGGCGCGGTCGGCATGACCGAGAAGCAGGTCCTCGACGCAGGCATCCGCTGCGACTGCCGGGTGCTGCCGCTGGAGTACGTGCCCCGCGCGCTGGTGAACCGGGACACCCGCGGGTTCATCAAGATGGTCGCCGACGCGGACACCGGAGAGATCCTCGGCCTCACCGCCGTTGCCAAGGACGCCGGAGAGCTCGCCGCTGCCGGAGTCCACGTGCTTGGCAAGAGCGTCGCGGAGGTCGCCGACGCCTGGGCCCCGTACCTGACCATGGCCGAGGGCATCCGGATCGCCGCCAAGGCCTTCACCGCCGACGTCTCGAAGCTGTCCTGCTGCGCCTGACCCGACCCGGAAGCAGCACCTGCCCGAACTCAGAAATGGAGGAAACCGAAATGTCCGACCTCAGCACGCAACTGCCCGATCGGCTCAACAGGCCCGAGGAGACCGGCCTCGACCCCGGCCTGCTGGTCCCGCTGCTGCGGCTGCTCGTCGACGGCGACCCCGTCACGATCGAGCAGCTCGCCACCGCCGCCGGCCGCACCCCTGAGCAGGTCTGCAACGGACTGGCCGCCGTGCCCGACACTGAGTACGACGACCAGGGCCGCATCGTCGGCCAGGGCCTCACCCTGCGCCCGACCCCGCACCGATTCGCCGTGGCCGATCAGGAGCTCTACACCTGGTGCGCCTTGGACACCCTGATCTTCCCTGGCCTCCTCGACCGGGCGGCCCGCGTGGAGTCTGTCTCCCCGGCCAGCGGCGAGAGGATCGTCGTCGCCGTCAACGTCGACCCTGCCACCGGCGTCACCCGCGTCGAACCCTCGAGCGCCGTCGTGTCCCTGGTGAACCCGGAGCAGATCACCTCGATCCGCTCCTCGTTCTGCGACCAGGTGCACTACTTTACATCTGCAGACGACGCCGCCGGATGGCTCGCTGAGCACCCAGGGGCTCAAGCGGTGCCGGTGATCGAAGCCCATCGGATCGGCATCGAACTCGCTTCCCACCTGCTCGACCGGCTCCGGGCCGACGCCCAGACTGCCGACTGCTGCCACCGCTGCTGCTAGCCGGGCCCCGAATGAAACGAGAACACCGATGACGACCAGACGCGACGACCGACCCGGCGGCGGCCTGGTGCTCGGGGCAGGGGTCGTGCTCCTCATGGCACTGTGCTGCGGTCTGCCGCTGCTCATCGCCGGCGGCGTGCTCGCCGGCCTCGGCGGGATCCTCGCCAACCCCTGGGTGGTAGGCACCGGCATGGCGCTCGTGGTGCTCGTCGTACTCGCCGCCGCCCACCGCCGGACCCGCAGCGACCGCACCGGCCACGACTGCTGCCCGACCATTGATTCCGATCATGCCACCGACACGAAGGAAGACCAGAACCTATGACCACCCCCCTCACCCGCCGCGCGGCGCTCTCGTTCGCAGGCCTCATGGTCGCAGGACCGCTGGTCCTGACCGCCTGCGGCAAATCTGACGACGCCGCGCCCACAGCCGATGTCGGCTCGCCCGCGGCCGTGACCAGCATCGACGGCAGGCAGGTCAGCCTGCCCGCCGCGGGGAAGCCCACCGCGGTGTTCTTCTTCTCTGTCGGCTGCGGCGAATGCGTCGGCGGGGTCCGATCCCTCGGCGAGGCCGCCGCCAGCGCGGAAGCGAACGGCACCGGTGCCGGATTCCTCGCCGTCGACATGGATCCGCGCGAAACCAAGGAGACTATCGAAGGCTTCATGAAATACGTCGAGGCTGAACGCGTCCCCGCCGCCATCGACCAGGGCGCAACCCTGTCCCAGCGATTCGACGTCGCCGCGCTATCCACGCTCATCATCGTCGATTCCGACGGCCGGGTGACTTTCCGCGCCACCGACCCCGACGCTGAGACGATCATCGGCGAGCTCGAAAAGGCCGGGGCCTGAGCCATGGGTGGACTCCTTGCCCTCGCCTTCGCTGCCGGAATGATCGCCCCGGTCAACCCCTGCGGTTTTGCACTGCTTCCGGCATGGATCACCCACGCGCTGGGCGACGCCGCATCCTCCCCGGCCCCGGTGCGCCTCCTGCGATCGCTGCGGGCAGGCCTCGCCGTGACGATCGGGTTCGCAGGCACGCTGGCGCTGGCGGGTATCGCTGTGAGTGCCGGAGCGCGGAGCCTGATCCAGGCCGCTCCAGCACTGGGGCTCGCCGTCGGCGTCGTGCTCGTCCTGTTCGGCGCGGCGATGCTGGCCGGTCGCTCGTTCTCGCTCCGGCTGCCCGGCATCCCCAGCCGGGTCACGGCGCGTCCGCCGAGCACCGCACGCATGGTCGTCTTCGGGGTCGGCTACGCCGCGGCGTCGCTGTCGTGCACCTTCGGAGTGTTCCTCGCCGTCGTCGCGCAGGCGCAGGCCACAGCCAGCTTCGCCGGCCTGCTCCTCGTCTTCGCCGTCTACGCCGCGGGATCCGCGAGCGTCCTGCTGCTCGTCGCCGTCACCGCTGCCGCTGCCGGTACGGCGCTCTCGCGACGCATTGCCTCACTGGCACGCTATGGCCCCAGGGTCACCGCCGCCGTGCTCATCCTCACCGGGGCCTACCTGGCCTGGTACTGGTACCCGGCCGTCACCGGTGACGCTTCAGCGTTCGGCCGCACCAATGCCGTCGCCGCGGTCGCAACTTCGGTGTCTGACTGGGTCCAGGGGCACGTCGGCGTCGTGACCGGAGTGTCCGTCGCGGCCGTGTTCGTCGCGCTGCTGCTCGGAACCCTCGCCGGACGCCGTCCTATGTCCATCTGGAAGGCCAAGGGAGACTGCTGCGACGCCGAGCAAGCGCACTCTGCCGACGACCGGCCGAGCGCGACGACGGAGTGAGCACGACTCTGCTGGAATCTGAGGACGATTGACTCGACGTCGTAACTACCGCCGAGCGCCAAAACTACAGCGCCAAGATCATCTGGCGGCGAATATGGCGGGGAAGACTTCCGGCCCGTACCGAGAAGGTGAGTGGACGCGACGGACGCCCGCTCATCAGGACAATGATCCGAGTCTCGGTCCTGGACTAGGCGCTCGGCTCGGTCGTGCACGACGAGCACGTCCAGAAGATCGGCAAAGCAGCGCTGCGGCTGACGCGCGAACAGGCGAGGACATCACCCGGATCTTCGCTGACCACCTGCTCGAATGTGATGCCAAACGAAGATGAGAGGTCGAAGTTGGGTCTTCGGAGCAGGGATGTAATGTCCATCCGTCGATGGCAGAGGTTTCCTGGACCGTAGATCGCTTGTGGCCGGCTCTTTCCTCGACTGCGCCCGTTCCTCTCAGGCTGAAGTCCTGAGGCTCCGTTCTCGTAACATAGGCACTGTACGTCACCACGCCCGCCGGCGTGAATCCGCCGGTGAACAGTTCAGACCCCTTCGTCACCCCTCCCGTAATTCATTGCATCTATTGTGGGACTCAGGCTACGGGGTGCACCTTGTGGCTGGCTATGGGATCGCTAGATACCCGTGCGAGCGTTGCGGAACGCGGATGGTGCGGAAGAAGAGCATGAACTTATCGAGCCACTTCTGCCCGGTTTGCCAGGTGGAACGATAGAGGCCCTGCTTCACGCGATGAGTGTTGCTTCGACACGCCTTGATCAATGCACGGTAGGCCCCAAGCATCGATCGAATACGCCCCGCCGGATGCAAGAACTCGGTGGAGTAGAACTGGAATGGATTCCGAATACCGAGGTCGCACTTTCGTGACGAAACATCTCCTGTAGGTGGCGATGTTCAGCTGTTCCAGTTCATCACGGCTGGGCATTTCGTGCGCGGTGATTCTCGCCTGGCCTCGGCGAGGCGAGGTTCAGGCAGACCAGGCCGACACCGGCGACCACGAAGACGTCCGCGACGTTCCCGACGAAGAGGCTCCCGTAGGCGAGGAAGTCCGTGACGTGCCCTTGAGCGATCGCGGGCGGGTTACCGATCCGGTCGACGAGGTTGCCGACTGCACCGCCGAGGGTCATGCCCAGGGCAAGGCCCCACCGCAAGCCCCGTAGGCGCACGGCGAACACGACCACCGCCACTGAAGCGAGGACGCCGACGGCCGTGAAGACCCACGTCGATCCCGCGCCGAGCGAGAACGCGGCCCCGGGGTTGTAGACCAGGGACAGGCCGAACACGTCGCCGAGCAGCGGGACCCGTTCGCCCGGCGTCAGCCGCGCGCCCGCGAGGGCCTTCGTCCCCTGGTCCAGAGCGAGGCCGAGCGCGCCGACGGCGAGAGCTGCGCCGACCGCCCGCCGGGTGGGAGGAGGCGGGGCCTTCTCGTCCGCGACGCCGGCGTCAGCCGTCTCGACGGCATCCAGCACGTTCACGAGGCGGTCTTCCTCGTCCTGGCGGCGCGGAGCCCGTTGAGGATCACTATCACCTCGGCGATCTCGTGCACGAGCACCACCGCTGCGAGGCCGAGCACGCCGAACAGGGCCAGCGGCAGCAGCGCGGTGATGATCAGCAGGGACAGGATGATGTTCTGGTTGATGATGTGCCTGCCGCGGCGGGCGTGGTCGAACGCGCGCGGGAGCAGACGGAGGTCGTGGCCGGTGAAGGCGACGTCGGCGGACTCGATCGCGGCGTCGGAGCCGGTCGCGCCCATCGCGATGCCGATGTCCGCGGCGGCCAGGGCGGGGGCGTCGTTGATGCCGTCGCCGATCATCGCGACCGAGCCGTGCCTGCCCAGCTCGCTGATCGCGGTGGCCTTGTCCTCGGGACGCAGCTCGGCGCACACGTCCTCGATCCCGGCCTGCACGGCCAGCGCCCGGGCGGTGCGGGCGTTGTCGCCGGTGAGCATGGTCGCCCCGACGCCCTGCGCGGCGAGGGTGCGGACCACCTCGGGGACCTCGGGGCGCAGCTCGTCGCGGACCCCGATCGCGGCGACCGGGACGTCGTCGCGGTGCAGGATCACGACGGTCATGCCCTGCTCCTCCAGGCCCGCGACCCGGTCCTTGAGCGTTCCCGCGTCGAGCCATCGAGGGCTGCCGACGGTGACCCGGGCCCCGTCGAGGATGCCCTCGATCCCGTGCCCGGCCTGCTCGGTCACGTCCAAGGCGGCGGGGGCCCCGGGCGAGGCGGCGGTGATCGCGGCGGCCAGCGGGTGGGTGCTGTGCTGCTCCAGCGCCGCCGCCCACGCCAATGCCAGCGCCTCGTCCACCCCGTCGGCGGTGAGGACGGCGGTGACGGCGGGCTCGTTGCGGGTGAGGGTGCCGGTCTTGTCGACGGCGACGTGGCGGATCACGCCGAACCGCTCGAAGACCGCGCCGGACTTGATGATCACGCCGAACCTGCTCGCCGAGCCGATCGCGGCGACCACGGTCAGCGGAACGGAGATCGCCAGCGCGCACGGCGACGCGGCGACGAGCACCACGAGGGCGCGGGTGATCCACAGCTCCGGGTCGCCCAGCAGCGAGCCGATGATCGCGACGAGGGCGGCGAGGATCAGCACGCCGGGCACGAGCGGCCGGGCGATGCGGTCGGCCAGGCGGGCGCGGTCGCCCTTCTCGGCCTGCGCCTGCTCCACCAGCTCCACGATCGTGGTCAGCGAGTTGTCGGTGCCCGCCGCGGTCGTCTCGACCTCCAGGGCACCGGCGGTGTTGATCGCCCCGGCCGACACCGCGTCGCCGGGCTCGACCTCCACCGGGATCGACTCCCCGGTGATCGCCGAGGTGTCCAGGCTCGACCGACCCGTGCGGACGATCCCGTCGGTCGCGATCCGCTCACCCGGCCGCACGAGCATCAGCTGCCCAACGGCCAGATCCTTCGCAGCGACCTCCACGGACGCGCCGTTCTGCGGGATGGTCGCGGTCTCCGGGACCAGCTTGAGCAGCGCCCGCAGCCCGCCGCGGGCGCGGTCCATCGCCTTGTCCTCCAGCGCCTCGGCGATCGAGTACAAGAACGCCAACGCTGCGGCCTCCTCGACGTAGCCGAGGATGACCGCGCCGACCGCGCTGATCGTCATCAGCAGCCCGATGCCCAGCTTGCCCTTGAAGAGCTTGCGGATCGCGCCGGGCGTGAACGTCGACGCGCCCAGCAGCAGGCCGATCCAGAACGCCACCAGCGCCGGGCTCTCCGCCCCTGCCCATTCCAGGACCAGACCGGTTCCGAAGGCGACGCCGGAGAACACCGGGAACATGATCCCGCGGTCGCGCCACCACGGACGCTCCCGCTCCTCCTCGGCCTCCTCACCGACCCGGGTCTCCGGCTCGTCGCAGCCGCACGCCGCGCTCACGCGCCCGCTCCCGTCCCGCAGCAGCCCGGCACCGTGCACTCGGCGTCCACGCACGGCGCGTGCTCGTCCACGGCCAGCGTCACGTCCACCAGCGCCGTGAGCGCCGCCGCGAGGTGCGGGTCGGCGATCTCGTAGCGCGTCTGCCGCCCCTCGGGCTCGGCGACCACGATCCCGCAGTCACGAAGACAGGTCAGATGGTTCGACACGTTCGAGCGCGTCAGCTCCAGCTCGCGCGAGAGCACGGCCGGGTAGCTCGGCCCGTCCAGCAGGGTCATCAGGATCCGGGAGCGCGTCGGGTCCGCCATGGCCCGGCCGAGCCGGTTCATGACGTCAAGACGCGAAGCAATAGTCAGCATGCACTGAACTATACAGCAATGGCTGACCTATTGGCTATTACTGATCGGGCACCGGCGCGGTCCGTGCGAAGGCCCGGAACGCGCACTCGGACCGGCACTGCTCGTCGCTGTCCGGGCAGTCGTCGACGTGGGCCTGCGCCGCGCTCAGTTGTTCCTGGAGTGCGGTCGGGATGCTGATCTGCCGTTCGACGGCGGCGATCTGCTCGGCCAGCAGCGGCTGCAGCGCGACCTTGACGCCGGTGCAGGTGCCCGTGTCGGCGAGCTCCAAGAGGCGGCGGATCTCGGGCAGTTCGAGTCCGAGCCGCTTGGCTGAAGCGATGAAGTCGAGCCGCTCGAGGTGGCCCTCGTCGAAGTCCCGGTATCCGTTCGGGCTCCGGCGCGCCGCGAGGAAGCCGAGGCGCTCGTAGTAGCGCAGCGTGCTCGCCGGCACTCCGCTGCGCTCGGCGACCTCGGAGATCTTCATGCTTCGAGCCTATGCTTCGCTAGCTTGACCTTCAACCCGGGTTCAAGGTCTAACGTTTTTCTGTAGGCGGGATTGCCCGCCCTTGCACGTGATGAGGGAGAACAGATGCAGATGAGCGTGGAATGGATGGAGCGGCACGAGGTCGCGCTCTATGTCGCGGGGCCGGCGATCGGGGCCGTCGTCGGGCTGGCCTGGCCCGTGGTCGCCTACCCGGCCGAGCTGGCGATCCACCCAGTGCTCGCGCTGCTGCTCTACGCCACGTTCCTCGGCATCCCGTTCGGCAGAATCGGGCACGCCTTCCGCGACTGGCGCTTCCTTGCCGCGATCCTCGTCGTGAACTTCGTGCTGGTGCCCGCCGTCGTCTGGCTGCTGTCGGGGATCGTGGCCCACGACCAGGTACTCCTCGTCGGCGTGCTGTTCGTGCTGCTGACCCCGTGCATCGACTACGTGATCGTCTTCGCCGGGCTTGCCGGCGGCGACGAGGAGAAGCTCTTGGCAGCCGCCCCGCTGCTGATGCTCACCCAGATGCTCCTGCTGCCGCTGTACCTATGGCTGTTCGTCGGAGCGGAGTTCGTGGGGTCCGTGGAGTTCGCGCCGTTCGTCGAGGCCTTCGTGCTCATCATCGCCCTGCCCCTCGTGGGCGCGGCGCTGACCCAGCTGTCCGCGGCCAGATCGCGCGCCGCGCGCAGGGTCGAACAGGCGGTCATGGGCGCGATGGTGCCGCTCATGGTCGCCACGCTCGCGGTCGTCGTCGCCTCGCAGATCGCTCGCGTGAGCGCGCGGCTCGGCTCTCTGCTCCTCGCGGTGCCGGTCTACGTCCTCTTCGCCGCCGTGATGGTGCCGGTCGGGATGCTGGCGGGCAGAGTCGCGGGCCTCGACGTGCCCGGCAGACGGGCGATCGTGTTCATCGGCGCGACCCGGAACTCACTCGTCGTGCTGCCGCTGGTGCTCGCGCTGCCCGCGGCGTTCGACCTCGCTCCCCTCGTGGTCGTCACGCAGACCCTGGTCGAGCTGGTCGTCATGGTGGTTTTCGTGCGACTGATCCCGTGGATCATCCGCGTGGCTCACGATCCCGCGATAGGACCGGCGAAGTCCGTGTCGTAGAAGCCTCGTGCAACGGGGGGTGCCGGGATCCCTCAATCAGAGAAGTGCCGAAGGCGGGCCTCGGCTCTCGTCAGGGCGGCCGGCGGGCGTCGCTCAGGTCCCCACTACCACCTGATCGAACAGAAGGCCAAGAGAAGGAGAAGTGGAGGCCGGGACTGCTTCGATGGCGAAGGCGTCCTGTGCGCACGGGTCGCGGATGCCCGATCCTTCCTTCGACCGGGCAGTTGGCAGGTTGACGTCGTGAGGCCGTACTCTGGTGTGGAGGCAGCACACATCATACGCACGTCACTTAGCGGTGAAGTAGCCTCTGACCAGCGAAAACGCCATCGTCCTACTCTCCCAGTTTTTCAATGTATCTATCGTGGGAAGTAGGGCCCCTTCTACATTCATGCAAAGCGGGTCGAAGCAAGTCGCACGCGCAAAGATCCCGCTTGGCAGTGCCGGACAGTGGCCCGACGTCAACGAGTCGTTTCCCGGTCTGACCTGGCACGAAAGGCTCTGACCAAGCACTTCGATAGCCCGACCTGTTCAGCAACGAACCGCCGTAGCCCTGGGTCCCGGACACTGCGAGGTGCTACCCGTGCCTGAACTTCCTGAGGTCGAGGTCGTGCGCCGTGGACTCGACGATCATGTCCGTGGCCGGACGATCGCCTCGGCCACTATTCTGCATCCGCGTGCGGCCCGCCGTCATGTGGGCGGTACGGAGGATTTGGCCGCACGGATGGTCGGGGCGACGATCACGGGGACTGCCCGCCGCGGTAAGTACCTGTGGCTGATCCTGGACGGCGAGGACGCGCTGCTGGCTCACCTGGGGATGAGCGGGCAGATGCTCATCACGTCGCCTGATGCTGCCGTCGCTGCGCACGAGCGGGCGCGGATCACCTTCACCGACGGCGGCCACGATCTGCGGTTCGATGACCAGCGCACGTTCGGGCATCTGATGTACGACGAAGGCGGAGCGGTGCTACCCTCGCCGATCGCCCACATCGCGCGGGATCCGTTCGATCCGCTGTTCGACCAGGCGGCAGCAGTTGCGTTGATCAAGGCCAAAAAAACCGGCATCAAGCGCGTGCTGCTGGACCAGACGGTAGTGTCCGGCATCGGGAACATCTACGCCGACGAAGCACTCTGGGCTGCCAAGGTGCACGGGGAGACGGCGGCATCGTCCTTGAGCAAGCCAAGGATCTCAGCGCTGATCGATGCTGCGCGCGACGTCATGGCCGCCGCGCTAAACCAAGGCGGAACCTCGTTCGATTCCCTCTATGTCGACGTGGCCGGCAGCAGCGGTTATTTTGCCCGCAGCCTGAATGCCTACGGTCGTACCGGCCAGCCTTGCACGCGCTGCGGGACGCCGATCGTGCGGGAACAATTCATGAACCGCTCGAGCCACTCGTGTCCGATCTGCCAGCGAAAATCGACAACGACCCTAGCGTGATGAGGAGTTTGCCTGAGGAGGCCAGGTCACGGACGTTGAGCAGACAGATGTGGAGAAAGTGCTCAGGGCTCCCGCGGACGACACAAGCTGTCCGTTCAGGGCACGAGCGAGAGCAGCACTCCTCCAGCAGCGCCGACGATCACGACGACCCACGGCGGCAGCTTCCACGCGATCAGGAGCACGAAGCAGACCAGCGCGAGAGCGAACGGGCCGGGGCCGGTGATCGCGGTGGAGAACACCGGGGAGTACAGGGCTGCGGCGAGGATGCCGACGACCGCGGCGTTGGCTCCGCGCATCACGGCCTGGGCCCAGGGGCGCTGGCGCAGCGAGTTCCAGAACGGCAGCACGCCGACCAGGAGCAGGAATCCGGGCAGGAAGACGGCGACAAGGGCGATCGCCGCTCCGAGGACTCCGCCGGGCCCAGTGGTCGATGCCGTGCCCAGGAGCGCGGCGAAGGTGAACAGCGGCCCGGGCACCGCCTGCGCAGCACCGTAGCCGGCCAGGAACTGCTGGTCGCCCACCCACCCGGTCTCGACGACTCCGGACTGGAGCAGCGGCAGGACGACATGCCCGCCGCCGAAGACCAGGGAGCCCGCGCGGTAAAAGGCGTCGAAGAGCGCTAGACCTCCTGAGCCCGTCGCGATCACTGCCACTGGCAGGCCGAGCAGCAGGATCCCGAACAGGACCAGGCTCGCTGCGCCGACGCCGCGCCGGACGGGGAAGTGCAGCGCCCCGCCGGTCGCCATGCTCGCAGCACGGCAGAAGAAGTACCCGGCGACCGCGCCGAGCGCGATCGCGATGACCTGCCCTGACGATCCGGCCAGCAGCAGGGCCGCGGCCGCGGCGACGGCTGCGATCGACGCGCGCTGCCTGTCGGGAGCCAGGCTCTTCGCCATCCCCAGGACCGCCTGGGCGACGATGGCGACCGCGACTATCTTCAGCCCGATGAGCAGTCCCTCGGCGACGGGGCCGGTGAACAGCGACGCCCCGTAGGCGAACGCGACCATAAGCGCCGCCGATGGCAACGTAAAGGCGAGGAACGCCGCCAGCGCGCCGAGGGCCCCGGCGCGGTGCATGCCGATCGCGAACCCGACCTGGCTCGACGCGGGGCCCGGCAGGAACTGGCAGAGCGCGACGAGGTCGGCGTACTCCCTGTCGTCCAGCCACTTCCGGCGCTCGACGGCCTCGGTGCGGAAGTAGCCCAGGTGCGCGATCGGTCCGCCGAAGGAGGAGACGCCGAGCCTGAGGAAGACGCGGAACACCTCCCAGGCGGAGCCTCGCACGGCTCTCGTCGGTGCGGACACGGCATCAGCCATGTTCGGGTTCCTCTCGGGTGAAGATCTGGACGCGCTCCCGCGCTTGGGCGAGCCCTTCGCGTCCCCTGTCGGTGGCGGAGTAGTACTTGCGCACCGTGCGTCCGTCGCGCTCGGAGCGCACGGTCAGATATCCGTCGGCGACCATCCGGCGCAGCATCGGGTATAGCGTCCCGGGCGAAAGCCGGTAGCCATGGCCTGCGAGCTCCTCGATCATCCACGCCCCGTAGATCTCCTCCTGCGCTGCGTGGTGCAGGACGTGCATGCGCACGAGCCCGGACAATAGGTCGTGGTGCTCGAACTCCGTCGAAGCGTCGTCGTTGGACTCCATGTCAGTATCGTACATCGATATCGACTACAGATAGTGAGTCCAGGACTCGGAGTCGCCTGTCTCGATGATTCAACGAACAGCTGAAGTGTCACGAGACGGCGGGGGCTTCTGCTCCGGTGCGAGAAAGTTCGATCGCCAGCAGCGCGAGCGAACGCCTTTCGTTCTTGCAGAGGTTCGCTCAGTCTTCAGATGCGAGCTCCGTGGCGAGCTCGCGGACCTTCCCGAAGATCTCATCGCGGATCAGGCGCATCCGCTCCTCGCCCTCGATGCCCCGCGTCGACGGCTCGTCGATCACCCAGGTCTCGAGGACCCCGGCCATTCCCGGCACGGGCTCGACCACGGCTTCCTCGCCGACGACGACGACGCGGTCCACGGAAAGCAGGAGGCCCGGGTCGATCGGCTTTGGGTGCTCGCCATCCAGGCTCGCCCCGACCTCGGCGACGGACGCGGCGGACAACGCGTTGAGCGCCGAACCCGGGGCCGTGCCCGCCGAGTGGGCTTGGACGGCGTCGCCGGCGAGCTTGCGCATGAGAGCGGCGGCCATCTGGGACTTACCGCCGTTCTTCTTGCAGACGAACAGCACCGAAGGCTGGCGCTCGTCCCGCTGCTGCGGGGTGGCCGGGGGGAGCAGTTCCTCGATGAGCGCCTCGATGCGCGAGCGGATCTCGTCGCGGATGGGCCGGACCGCCTCGATGCCCTGCCCTGCCGGGTCCTCGAGCTTCCAGTCCTCGTAGCGCTTGCCCGGGAAGAACGGGCAGGAGTCGCCGCAGCCCATGGTGATCACGACGTCGGAGTCCTGCACGGCCTCGGTCGTGAGGACCTTGGGCTGCTCGGCGGTGATGTCGATGCCCTCTTCCCGCATGGCCTCGACCGCGACCGGGTTGATCTGGTCGGCTGGCATCGATCCTGCGGAGCGGACCTCGATGCGGTCGCCGGCGCGGTCGCGGAGGTAGCCGGCGGCCATCTGGGAGCGTCCGGCGTTGTGGACGCAGACGAACAGGACGGAGGGTTTCTGGTCGGTCATGAGATTCCTTCGGTTTCAGTCGGTGAGGAGCGTGTCGAGCAGTGTGCGGACACGGGATTCGATGTCGTCGCGGATCGCTGCAGCGCCCGCGGGCGAGGCGAGGGCCGGGTCTCCCACGGCCCAGTCCTCGTAGCGGACTCCGGGGATGACAGGGCACACATCGCCGCAGCCCATGGTCACGACCACGTCGGCGGCGCGAACGGCGTCGTCGGTGAGCGGCTTCGGGAAGAGCTGAGATGCCTTGTCCCCCTCGATCTCTGCGAGCAGGGACCGGACGTGCGGGTGCACATGCTCTGCGGGCGTCGATCCGGCCGAGCGGGCGATCACCCGTCCGCCGGAGAGCTGGCCGACCAGGGCGGCCGCGAGCTGGGAGCGGCCGGCGTTCGCGACGCAGACGAACAGCACCTGGGGTGCGGCGCTCTCGCGGTCACGGGTGAGGTCGGCCAGGCGCTGCCTCGCGAACCGTTCGGTCAGCGGCACGATGTATCGGGTGATCTTCGCGCTGCGGGCCAGCGCGGCGTAGGACTCCCGCACGATGCTCGTCACGGTCTCGGGCGGCAGGGCAGGGGTCGACGCTGCGAGGTCCGCGGCGAGATGAGCGATCTGCGCGTCCGTGTCCGCAGCGTCCGCGTCAGGCAGTGCCTCGGGCGCTGCCTCGGCGATGGCCGCCGGCGCGAAGCCGTCCAGCAGCGCGGTCACCGCAGAACGGCGTGCCGGGTTGATGCGGTACCAGACCCAGGTGCCGCGGCGCTCGGCGTCCAGCAGGCCCACGGTCTTGAGGACCTTCAAGTGATGGGACACCGTCGGCTGGGAGACCTCGGCGAGCTCGGCGAGGTCGCACACGCAGGACTCTCCGCGCGAGTCTGCCGCGATCGCCGAGAGCATCCGCAGCCGGAAGGGGTCGCTCAGCGCCTTCAACGCGGTCGCAACGGTGGCCGCGAACTCGGCGCTGATCGCGTGCGTCGCGGTCGGGGCGCACGGCTCAGCCAGCACGGTGTCTTCGTTCATGGTGTCCTCGTTTCGATGGCGGTGTCAGCGACGTACGGGTCTGTGCGGAACCAGGCGCGGGCGGCCCAGAGCGAGACGTAGACGAGCCCGACGAGCACGGGCACCTCGATCAGCGGCCCGACCACGCCCGCGAGGGCCTGCCCGCTGGTCGCGCCGAACGTGCCGATCGCAACCGCGATCGCGAGCTCGAAGTTGTTCCCCGCCGCCGTGAACGCCAGTGTGGTCGAACGGGCGTAGCCGAGTCCAAGGCCCTTGCCAAGCAAGAGGCCCGCGAACCACATGAGCGCGAAGTAGACGAGTAGCGGGAGTGCGATCCGTGCGACGTCCAACGGCTTGCCCAGCACCGCGTCGCCCTGCAGGGCGAACAGCAGCACGATCGTGAACAGCAGCCCGTACAGGGCCCACGGACCGATGCGAGGAAGGAACTTCTCCTCGTACCAGTCCCGGCCGCGGCGCTTCTCGCCGATCCACCGCGAGGCGAAGCCCGCGACGAGCGGCACACCGAGGAAGACGAGCACGTTCAGGGCGATCTGCCCCATCGACACCTCAAGGCCCTGTGTGTCGAGGCCGAGCCAGCCTGGGAGGATCGTGAGGTAGAACCAGCCCAGCACGGAGAACATTACGACCTGGAACACCGAGTTGATCGCGACCAGCACGGCGGTCGCCTCGCGGTCGCCGCAGGCGAGGTCGTTCCAGATCACGACCATGGCGATGCAGCGCGCGAGGCCCACGATGATGAGGCCGGTGCGGTACGCGGGCAGGTCGGGCAGGAAGATCCACGCGAGGGCGAACATCACGGCGGGGCCGACCAGCCAGTTCAGCACCAGCGAGGAGGCCAGCAGCTTCTTGTCGCCGGTGACGGCGGCGACCTTGTCGTAGCGGACCTTCGCGAGTACCGGGTACATCATCACCAGCAGCCCGAGCCCGATCGGCACCGAGATCCCGCCGACCTCCAGGTGGCTCAAGAGGTCCGACAGTGCAGGGACGAAGCGGCCGAGCAGGAGCCCGGCGACCATGGCCAGACCGATCCACAGCGGGAGCCACTTGTCGAGCGTGGAGAGCCGTTTCGGCGCGGTGCGGGCAGCAACAGCGGATGCGGCGGTCATGCGAGCAGCTCCTCGATCTTCGCAGCGATGGCGGGCTTCGGATGCGCGCCGATCAGCACATCCACCCGTTCTCCGCCCTTGTAGAAGGCGAGGGTCGGGATGGAGGTAACCCCGGCGGCGGTCACGGTCTCAGGGTTCTGGTCGGCGTCCACCTTGACGATCCGGGCGCGACCGTCGTATTCCTCAGCGAGCTGGTCCAGGATCGGAGCGATCGCCTTGCACGGGCCGCACCAGGTGGCCCAGATGTCGACGACGACGGGCAGTTCCGACTCAGTCACCTCGGCTTGGAAAGTCGAGTCGGTGACTTGGGCAATGGGGTTCATGCGGAGACCTCCAGGATGGGCTCCGCGCGGGTAGCAGGAGCGAGATTCGACAGGTAGTGCTGGGCGTCCTGCGCGGCGGCGCAGCCGGTGCCGGCGGCGGTGATCGCCTGCCGGTACATGTGATCCACCAGATCGCCGGCCGCGAAGACGCCCGGCAGGCTGGTCCGCGTGGTCGGGAGGGCCACCTGTACATAGCCGTCGGAATCGGTGCCGACCTGACCGGCCACAAGTTCGGAGCGCGGATCGTGCCCGATCGCGACGAACACCCCGGTGACGTCGAGAGCGCGCTCGGCCCCACTGGCGGTGTCGCGCAGCCGTAGCCCGGTCACCCGCTCGTCGCCGAGGATCTCGGCGACCTCGCTGTTCCATGCCACCTCGACCTTCGGGTGCTCCAGGACGCGCTGGGCCATGATCTTCGATGCACGGAACTCGTCACGCCGGTGGACCACGGTCACCTTCGAAGCGAACCGGGTGAGGAACAGGGCCTCCTCCATCGCGGAATCTCCGCCGCCGACCACAGCGATCTGCTGATCTCGGAAGAAGAAGCCGTCGCAGGTGGCGCACCAGGAGACGCCGTGCCCGGACAAACGGTCCTCCTCCGGGAGGCCGAGCTTCCGGTAGGCGGAGCCCATCGTCAGGATGACCGCGCGGGCTCGATACGTGACGCCATTCCCGGTCTCGACCACCTTCAAGACGTCGTCGAGGCTGAGGCGGATCGCATCGTCGTAGACGATCTCGGCACCGAAGCGCTCGGCCTGCGCACGCATCGCCTCCATCAGCTCCGGTCCCTGGATGCCGTCCACGAAGCCGGGGAAGTTCTCCACCTCGGTCGTCGTCATCAGCGCGCCGCCGGCCGTGACCGAACCGGCGATCACCACTGGGGCGAGGCCTGCTCGCGCCGCGTAGACCGCGGCAGTGTATCCGGCAGGGCCCGATCCGACGATGACCAACTCAGTATCTTGATTCGACACGCTTCTATATTGAAGTACGTCGAATCAAGGGTCAAGCCAGGGTGCGGAGGTTCACCAGATGTTCATCTCGGATGTTGGGTCGAGGGGCGTATGCCACAGCATTTGTCTCCCGCGGTGGCTGCGACGAGGATGGACAGCTGAGGCATATGCCCGGCCATCAAGACCCTTGTCCGAGTCTCCGACCTGGATCGAGCGTTCGGCCTGACCGCGCACGCCGAGCACGTCCGGGAGATCCGCGAGGCCGCGCCGCCGCTGACGCGCGAGCAGACGAAGTTCATCGCCCAGGTCTTCACGGACCACCTGCTCGAACAGGACGCCAGGAAAAGAATAGAAGCGGAGGCCGGGACTGCATCAGAGGCGATGTAGTGCCCATCCTCGATGGCGGCGGCGTCCTGTGCGCACGGTCGTGAATGCCCGATTCTTGCTTCGACTGGACCGTTGGCATGTTGAAGTCCTGAGGCCGTACTCTGGATATTGGGCAGCGCGCGTTGCGACACCCTCGTCTCGACGAGAAGTGCCCTTTGAACTGCGAAAACGCTTCGCTCTGAGCCTCTCAGTTTTTCAATGTACCTAACGTGGGAAGTAGGGCTACTTCGCGCGCTCGCTCAACGCCTACGGCCGGCTCGGGGAACCGTGCCCGCGCTGCGGGGAGCCGATGGCGAAGGAAAGCATTGGCGGCAGGGGATCGTACTTTTGTCCTGCGTGCCAGCCAGCACCGCGGAAGCTGCGGTCCGTTAGTGGCAAACGTACGATTGGCACATGACAGTTAGCGATAATTCCCAGCCTGCCGCCACCGAATTGTGGGTTGAACGCACGGCAAGCGCCAAGTTCACCGGCAAGTCCTCGCGCGGGGCGGAGGTGCTCGTCGGCCGTGACACGGTGGAGGGTGTATTCACGCCGGGCGAGCTGCTCAAAATTGCTCTCGCGGCCTGTACCGCGATGAGCGCAGATGGGCCGCTCGAGCGGCGCCTCGGCGAGGATTTCTCCGGTACCGTCCGGGTATCCGGCGCGGCAGACCGCGACCAGGAGCTCTATCCCAAGCTCGAGGAGGTCTTCGAGCTTGATCTAGCCGAATTCTCCGAAACTGACCGCGAGAAGATCCGCACCATCGCCGCGCGCGCCATCGATCGTGCTTGCACCGTGGGCAGGACTCTCAAGGCCGGAACCGAGATCGACCTGAGCTTCTCCGATTCGGGCGCGGAGGCGTAGCGCAGATGTCCGAGATTCAAAGGCTGACGGCGTGGGTGCATGGGCACGTCCAAGGGGTCGGTTTTCGCTGGTGGACGCGGAGCCGCGCACTAGAACTCGGCCTCGTCGGCCATGCAACGAACAAGCCCGATGGGCGCGTCTGCGTGGTCGCCGAGGGGCCGCGGCGCGACCTTGATCGGCTCGTCGAGTGGCTCCGCAGCGGCGATACGCCGGGGCAGGTGAGCACGGTGGTTGAATCCTTCGATCCGCCGCGCGGCGATCTCGACGGGTTCGTCGAACGGTAGGTGACTGATTCAGGCATCGGTGGCTCACCACCGCCTACACTGGGCCACGAGTAAGAGACGAAGCGAGGACGAGGAAGCCGGTACGTGACCGACCCGCACAACCCCGATAACGGGGGCCACAGGCCAGATAATTCCGATAGTTCTGACGGCGACGGCGGCGCGGCCTCCGGCCCCAACGAGGGCCAGGGGCGCAGCCCGCTTGAGAATCTGCGCGCCAACAGGTCTGACTCTGCGCAGTCGAGTCCGGCGGGCAACATGCGTCGCCAGACCCCGGAGAGCGCGGTGAGGCGCGAGCCGACGCTGGCCGAGTCCCGCGAACGCGATCGGGTGCGCCGCGAGGCCGAGCGAGCGGCGCGACTGCAGGCTCAGGAGGACCAGAGGAACGAAGAGAAGCGCAGGCGCAGGAAGACCTATCTGATCTCCGGCGGTGTGGGCCTCGGCCTGGTGGCGATCCTCGCGGCGACGTACATGTCTTCTGCCGGCGGGGGAGGCGCGGACTACGAAACCGCCCAGTGCACGAACGAGCAGGGAGTCGTCGTGGACGACCAGGTCTGCGAGAACGCCACCGAGGAACGCAGTGGCCCCGGTGGAATGTTCTTCTTCCTCGTCGGCGGGAGCATGTACCGCTACTCCTATGGTTCGAACGCACCTGTCGGGGCTATGGCCAATGGTTCCACGACGCCGCAGTCGGGCAAGAGCTACGCGACGGGCAACGGCCGCGAGGTGACCAACAGCGGAAAGACCGGCGGACCGGTGAGCCGCGGCGGGCTCGGTTCGTCCTCGGGGTCCAAGGGATCCTCCGGCGGTAAGGGTTTTTCCAGCGGCAGCTGATCCACCGAAGGCGGCCCGGTGGACCCGGTACGTCCGACGTCATACGCGAAAAGGGGAGCGAACACATGCGCAGGGTGCAGGGCCGAGCGCGGGCGAACTGGCGGAGCATTACCGAGCAGCAGGGCCTGATTTTCAATACGCCCGGGCGCGACAAGCATGGCGCCAGGCGTGAGTACTGGGACGAGTCGGTGCACTACGAGTTCGACATGGACGAGGTGCTCGCGCTCGAGACGCAGGTCGAGTTGATGCACTCGATGTGCCTTGAGGCGGTCGAGCATGTGATCCTCACCGAACGATTCGCCGACTTCGGGATTCCCGAGTATGCATGGGAGGCCATCGCCGCCTCCTGGCGGCGCGGGGACCCTCACGTCTATGGGCGTTTCGATTTCCGCTACGACGGCTCCGGTCCGGCCAAGTTGCTCGAATACAACGCCGATACGCCCACCTCGTTACTCGAGGCGGCGATCCTGCAGTGGTATTGGAAGCAGGACGAATACCCGGACGCCGACCAGTGGAACTCACTGCACGAGGCGCTGGTCGCGCGGTGGGCCGAGATCAAGGGGCAGTTGCCGGCAGACGACCTCTACTTTTGTTGGTCCGGCGCTGATCCCACCGGCGAAGACCACATGACCACGGCATACATGCAGGAGACCGCGGCCGAGGCTGGATTCTCCACGGTCGGTTTGGAGATCGAGCAAGTGGGGTGGGACAGCGAGCTGCGCCGGTTCACCGATCTGGAACTCGCCCCGATGGAAAATGTGTTCAAGCTATACCCATGGGAGTGGGCGCTCGAGGACGAGTTCGGGCGTCACATGGTGTCCGAACTGCCGAAGACACTCTGGGTCGAGCCGCTGTGGAAAGCGATTCTGTCGAACAAGGCGATCCTCGCGATCCTGTGGGAGATGTATCCCGGGCATCCGAATCTGCTTCCTACGTTTATCGACGACCCCGGGATGCTCACCGAGTACGTGCGCAAGCCAAAGCTGGGACGCGAGGGTGCGAACTTGTCGATCGTCGGCGCCGGCATGGATACCGAGACCACCGGGGTGTACGGGCGAGAAGGATACGTCTACCAGCTGCTCGACCCTCTACCGGAGTTCGACGGATACCGGCCGGTACTCGGTACATGGGTTGTGGGCGATGAATCGGTGGGGCTCGGCATTCGCGAGACCGCCGGGTTGATCACCGACGACGGCGCTTCCTTCATTCCGCACATCATTCCGAATCCGTAGTTTCCCCGTTAACTGCTCTACCTCGAAACTCGACTAGCGAAAGGCCACCACCGTGACCTCGTACCTCGCCCTGTCCGCGCCCGACCTGTCCGGAGTGCCCGAGGGCATCGCCGCCATCGTCCTCTACGCACTGCTCGGCCTCGTGCTCATGGTGCTCGCGTTCTACGTGATCGATTGGACCACGCCCGGCAAGCTGCGAGACTTCGTGCGCGGTGGCTACCCGAACGCGGCGTTGATCACCTCGTCGGGGCTTCTCGCGATGGCGCTGGTCGTGGTTGTAGCGATCTGGCAGTCGTTCGGCGACCTGGGCACGGGGCTCGCGACCGCCGCGATCTACGGCGTCGTCGGAATCGTGGTTCAGGCGCTCGCCGTGCGTTTTCTCGAACTGGTCGTCAACATCAATATCGGCGAGTCTCTCAAGCGTGAGGCATTCACGTCCGAGGCGTGGGTCGTCGCCGGGGCGCACCTGGCCATCGGGCTCGTGGTGGCGGCCTCGATCAGCTGATCAGTCTCGCACCTCGTCGGCGACAAGGTCAGTCGAGGACGGAAGCTGCCGTTTGAAGGTGGCGGCCCGAAATGCAGGCATCGTATGGCGCGCCCACCACAGCAGCGGAAGACCGAGTCCCATGCCGCCGACGCCGAGGATGAACACGGCGCCGACCTCGATGCCCAGCCACGGAATTCGCCAGACTCCCTCGCCGAAATCCGGGTCGAAGGACGCGAGTGCCGTCCACACGGAAGCTCCGAGCAGAAGCACTCCGCCGATTGAGGGAAGCACGACCCGTCGAACGTCGACCCTTCCGGCCGTGGCGTGCTCGGGGCGGAGGCGAGCACCCGAATACAGCCGTGCCGAGGCCAGCGCGGTGAGACCGTAATAGAATCCGATCGCCACGCCGCACGCTGCGACGGCGTCGAGCACCATCCCGCCGCCGCCAAATAGATCCATCGCGACGTACAGGCCGGCCGAGAGCAGACCCATGGTCCACGTGGACACATGCGGGGTAGCAAAGCGGGGATGAGCCTTGCCGAAAGTTTTCGGCAGAGCGCCGTGGAATGCCATCGCGAATGTCGTACGCGCCGTGGGCAGAATCGTCGTTTGCGTCGAGGCGGTGGCCGAGGTGAGCACCATGATGACAAGCGCGGCGACCGCGATCTGGCCGGCGACCGAATCTCCGAAGACCGCCCCACCCAGCGCGGCGACGACGTCATCGGCGTTATCGGGGTTGGCGAGCCCGAGCCCCTCGTCCGATACGCCGGCAAAGGCCTGTGCGGCGACCGTGAACAGAACATATACCGACACGAGGATGACGGTGGAGCACAGGGCCGCGAGACCCGGCGTGCGCCGGGAATCCTTGGTTTCCTCGTTGACGGAGAGCACCGAGTCCCAGCCCCAATAGATAAACACCATGAGCATGACACCGGTGACGAGGGCGGAAGGATCGGATACCGCAAAAGGGTTGAACCAGTCCCAGCTCACCGGGCGCGATTGCGGTAGCCCGGTGCCGCTATAGACCCGGACCAGCGCGGCCACGGCGAAACCGAGGAGGACGACGGTTTCGATCACCACGAGAACCACCTGCAATTTCGCCGTCAACAAGATGCCACGAACCGCGAGCCAGGTGAGGCACAGGATGAAGCCGACGCCGAGGAGGAGCACCGCGGGATGGTGCGGGTCGGAGCCGATGTCCGAACCGAGGAGAATGAACGTGTACTGCGATGCGACCTGCGCGAGCGAGGCCATGACAAGAACGTCGGCGACGATGATGGCCCATCCCGCCATCCAGCCCCACGGCATTCCGAATGCCCGTGATACCCACACGAATGAGGTGCCCGCATCGGGTTCGGCCCGGTTGAGGGCGTCGTAACCGAACGCCGCGAACAGCACCGGCACGAAGGCGAGCAGCACGACCACCGGTGCCTGCCACGCGACGGCGGCGGCGACGAATCCGAGGGTCGCGGCGATCGAATAGGCAGGCCCTGTCGAGGCGACGCCGATGGACACGGAGTCGACGAAACCGAGTGCACCTTTGTGCAGGCCCTTTTCGCCGCGGTCCTGGGGAGTGGAGTGCGGATCTGAGGTCACGAGCGAAAACATTATCCGGCGAAAGGACAGACAAAAAGACCAAGGCCCGAAGCTCGTCGCTTAGGATGGACGATTGTGTATCTCAAAAGTCTGACGCTCAAAGGGTTCAAGTCCTTTGCGTCGCCGACGACTTTGAGGTTTGAACCAGGAATCTGTGCGGTCGTCGGGCCGAATGGTTCCGGCAAGTCCAATGTCGTCGACGCCTTGACCTGGGTCATGGGCGAACAGGGCGCGAAGACCCTGCGTGGCGGCAAAATGCAGGATGTTATCTTCGCCGGCACGACCGGCAAGTCCGCCCTCGGGCGCGCCGAGGTGACGCTGACCATCGACAATGCCGATGGCGCCCTGCCCATCGACTACGCCGAAGTGTCGGTGACACGACGGATGTTCCGTGACGGCGCCGGCGAGTACGAGATCAACGGCAACCGCGCTCGTCTCATGGATGTCCAGGAGCTGTTGTCGGACTCGGGTATCGGCCGCGAGATGCACGTTATCGTCGGCCAGGGCAAGCTCTCGGAGATCCTCGAATCCAGGCCCGAGGAGCGACGTGCGTTCATCGAAGAGGCCGCCGGGATCCTCAAGCACCGCCGCAGGAAAGAAAAGGCGCAGCGCAAGCTTGCGGGTATGCAGGGCAACCTCGACCGTCTCCAGGATCTCACCAAGGAACTGCGGCGGCAGCTGGGACCGCTCGCGCGCCAGGCCGAGGTTGCCCGGCGCGCGCAAACCGTGCAGGCGGATCTGCGCGACGCGACATTCCGGCTCGCCGCGGACGACTTGCAGCGGCGCCGCACCGAGCTGTCGGACGTCGATACCGCGCGCGCCGACCTCACCCGTCAGCTCGCCGAGGCGACCGATGCGCGCGACGAACTCGCGCGCTCGGTGGACGCGCTGAATGTACGGGTCGAGGAGCTTTCGCCGCGCGCGGACCAGGCCCAGCAGCGTTGGTTCGCCTTGAGCGCTTTGGGCGAACGGTCGCGCGCGACCCAGCGCATCGCTGCGGACCGAGTGCGCAGCCTCACCTCTGCGGCTCCCTCGCACACCGGGCCTGATCCGGAGGAGATCGAGCGGCAGGCCGAAGAGGCCGCGGCGAAGGAAACCGAACAGGCCGATGCCGTAGACAAGGCGAAGGCTGCGCTCGAGGCGGCGACGGCTGCGCTCGCCGAGAAAGAAAAGGTGGCGCAGGACCTCGAGGCGGAGCATCTTCGTCAGGTACGTGCGATCGCCGACCGCCGAGAAGGGCTGGCACGCCTCGCCGGCAAGGCCGAGGCGGTGGCGTCGCGCATCGAGACGCTCAATGAGCAGATCGACAAGCACACCTCAGATCTCGGCGCCGCGCAAGAGGCCGTCACCACGGCGGACGACGAGGTCGCCGTCGCCGAGTCGCGCATCATCGACCACGGCGAAGGCGAAGAAGACCTCAATGCCACGCTCGACGAAGCAGAGCGCGCCTATGACTCCGCCGCGCTGCGCGTGACCGAACTTCGCGAGATGCAAAACGATGCCGGCAAGACGATGGCCGGCCTCGACGCGCGAATCGACACTCTGCGCTCCTCGCTGGGTGCGGGCGATGGCTCGGAATGGCTCGCCAAGCATCTCGGAGAGAAGTGGACGGGCACTCTCGCCGAACACATCACCATCGATTCCGGGGCCGAGAAGGCAATGGGCGTCGTTCTCGGGCAATTCGCCGACGCCGGCGTCACAGCTGAGGGAATCGACCTGTCCGAGGCGCTGTCGGCTCTCGGTAATGACAACGGCGGACGGGCCACCTTGATCGCGCAGACGCCGGGGGAGCGGACGTGGCATCTTGAGGCCGATCTCGTCTCCGGCGCGCGGTGGGCGATCGACGCGATCTCGGCTCCCGCCGAGCTACAAGGAGTCCTCGCGGGCGTGCTCGCCGACGTCGTCCTCGTATCGGACGTGAAGGCCGCGCACGAGCAGGTCGCAGTGGACCGGCGTCTGCGGGCGGTGACCAAAGACGGCGAGATCGTCGGTCCCGGCTGGATGGTCGGCGGCGGCAACGCGGGCCGATCAGGGGTGGAGATCGCCGCCGCGATCGACGACGCCGAAAAGGAGCGCGCCAAGGCGAAGAAGAAGGCCGACAAGGCGGGCGCGACGCTGTCAGGCGCCGAGGCCACTCTCGCCGACGCAACGGCGGCGCTCGAATCGGCGCGCGCGGCTATGACGGAATCCGATCAGCGCATCGAGGGCCTCTACAAGGAGATGGCGCGCCTGGGAGTCGCGCGACGCCGAGCCGAACACGAGGCACGGCGGATCGAGCAGACGCGCGGCAGCGCTCGCGACAAACTCGAGGCCGCCTACGCCGAGCAGGTCGAGCTGCGCCAGCGCATCGCAGCCGCCGACGGCGATGAGCCCGAGGAACCGTCCACCGACAGCGACGACGACCGCCGGTCCAAGGCGCAGGAAGCGGTCGGCGCGGCGCGCGGGGTCGAGACCGAGGCGCGGCTCGCCCTGCGCACCGCCGAAGAACGCATGCAGTCCGGGCGCGGCCGGTCGGCGTCGCTCCGCCGCGCCGCGAACGCCGAGCGCGAATCCCGTGCCCGCGCCGCGCGAGCCGCGGCCGCTCGCAAGCGCGGAGCCGAAGTCGCCGAGATGGTCACCGAGCTCGGCGACACACTCGCCGAAAGGCTCGACTCCGTGACTGCGGACGCCGCGACCTTCCGGGACCGCATCGTTGCCGCCCGCGACGAGACCGCGACCCGGCTCGCCGCGAAGCGTAAAGACCTCGGTGATGCGGAGTCCGCCGTCAACAAGCTCGCAGACAGCGCGCATCGCGACGAGGTCGCCAGGGCGCAACTCGAGGTCAAGGTGCAAGAACTCGAGCAGGGCGTGCTCGAACGGCTCGGCATCGAACCCGAGGCGCTGCTGGCGGAGTACGGCCCCGAGGTCGAGATTCCGCCGAGCCCGCTGGAGATCAGCGAGTTCGAAGACGCCCGAGAGCGCGGCGAGGACGTGACGAGGCCGCAGGGCATGCCGTATGTCCGCTCCGAGCAGGAAGCGCGCCGCAAGCGTGCGGAGAAGGATCTGGCCACCCTCGGTAAGGTCAACCCACTCGCGCTCGAGGAGTACGCCGCGCTCGAGGAACGCCACTCCTTCCTCGCCGCGCAGCTCGACGACGTGAAGAAGGCGCGCAACGACCTCGAGGGCGTGATCGATGACGTCGATTCTCGCATCGAGCAGATCTTCACCGAGGCTTATTTCGACGTCGAGCGAGAGTTCGAGCAGGTCTTCCAGGTGTTGTTCCCCGGCGGCGAGGGCCGACTCGTCCTCACCGATCCCGACGACATGCTCGCCACCGGCATCGACGTCGAGGCCCGCCCGCCGGGCAAGAAGGTCAAGCGCCTGTCGCTGCTGTCGGGCGGAGAGAAATCGCTCACGGCGGTCGCAATGCTCGTGGCGATCTTCAAGGCCCGCCCGTCGCCGTTCTATGTCATGGACGAGGTTGAGGCCGCCCTCGACGACACCAACCTGCGCCGCCTGATCAGCCTGTTCGAGCAGCTGCGCGAGACGAGTCAGCTCGTCGTCATCACCCACCAGAAGCCGACGATGGACGTCGCAGACGTGCTCTACGGCGTCTCGATGCAGGGCGATGGAATCTCGAAGGTGATCTCCCAGCGGATGACCAGCCTGCGCTCGTAGCCTCGCGCGGATCTGACACACTGGGCACCGTGAATACCACTGCCTGGATTATCGTCGCCGTCGTTGTCATCGTCCTGCTGGCGATCCTCGCGATCGCCATCGGCCTCTGGCGCCGCTCGCAGAACAAGATCTCCTTCTCCAAGGAAACAGAGACCGAAGAGCCCAAGGAGATCACCCAGCAGGAGCGCTCGGGCAACTACCAGGCCGGCACCGGCTTCTCTTTTGCCCCGGCGGAGAAAGAAAAGGTTCGCCGCGACGAGCCCTCGGCTAAAGCCGCGGCACCCGCGCCGGAAAAGTCTGCGCCGGAAAAGACCGAAACACCCACGTCTGACGACGAAGCCACCGATTCGCAAGCCCCCGAAAAGCCCGCCGGGGCTGGACGTGCGGCAGCGACTGGCGCGGCCGCCGGAGCCGGCGCAGCCGCGGCGGCAGGGGCGGCAACCGCCGCAGGCGAGTCGAAAGACACCGACGAGAATGCCGAGACCCCGGACTCCGACGCCGAGGCAACCGAAAAGGCCGCCGTCGACAAGGACACGGGCACGGGCACGGCTGCTACCGCCGAGCCGTCGGCGGAAGGGTCAGAGAAGGACGAACCGGCCGCTGATGAGGCAGCCGCCGAACAGGCCACCGAAGTGGCAGGCGATGCCCCGGAAACGACGCACCCAGACACCGTCGCCGTCCCGGCTCCCGCCGAACCCACCGAGGAGATCGCCCCGACCGATGGGCGCATGCACCGCCTTCGCGGGCGCCTTTCGCGATCGAACAACACCGTCGGCAAGAGCCTCCTCGGCCTGCTCGGTGCCGGCGACCTCGACGACGAGGCGTGGGAGGAGATCGAGGACACTCTGATCATGGCCGACCTCGGAAGCGAGACGACCATGCGTATCGTCGATCGGCTCCGTTCGGAGATCGCCTCCAAGCAGGTGCGCACGGAGGACGATGTTCGCGCACTCCTGCGTCAGGCGCTCATCGATAACCTCCATCCCGAGTTCGACCGCTCCGTTCGCGCCCTCCCGGGAGACGGCAAGCCCGCCGTCATCCTCGTGGTTGGTGTCAATGGAACGGGGAAGACGACGACGACAGGCAAACTCGCACGGGTACTCGTCGCCGACGGCCGTACGATCCTGCTCGGCGCCGCCGATACCTTCCGTGCCGCAGCCGCGGACCAGCTGCAAACCTGGGGCGAGCGCGTCGGCGCGGAAACCGTGCGAGGCAAGGAAGCGGCCGATCCGGCGGCCGTGGCATTCGATGCC
Organism: Dietzia timorensis; assembly: GCF_001659785.1. Taxonomy (NCBI): domain Bacteria; kingdom Bacillati; phylum Actinomycetota; class Actinomycetes; order Mycobacteriales; family Dietziaceae; genus Dietzia; species Dietzia timorensis. The sequence continues at coordinate 2,032,160 of NZ_CP015961.1, read as the reverse complement.
GTTTCGCGAGGTATCGAATCCGAGGTCGACGCCGTGCTCGTCGACACGGCAGGGCGCCTACACACCAAGGTCGGGCTCATGGATCAGCTCGGCAAGGTCAAACGCGTCGTGGAAAAGCGCACCAACGTCGATGAGGTGCTCCTCGTTATTGATGCGACGACCGGGCAGAACGGGCTGCAGCAGGCGCGCGTGTTCCGCGACGTCGTCGACATCACCGGAGTCGTGCTCACCAAGCTCGACGGCACCGCCAAGGGCGGCATCGTGTTCCAGGTCCAGCACGAGCTCGATGTGCCGGTCAAGCTCGTCGGGCTCGGGGAGGGCGCCGATGACCTCGCGCCGTTCGTTCCCGAGGCGTTTGTCGACGCGCTACTGGCTTAGCAGGTACCCGGCCCGCTCGGCGTAACCGAGCCGTAACACCGGCGGCGCAGCCGTTCACCCCGCGGTTACACCGGACGCGAAGAACGGAAACATCGGCACGGAATTCTCTAAGTCAACGGACAGCAAAGCAGCGATGGAAGCTTTGCGCCGGTTGACCTACGAGGAGGGAACGTTCCCGTGAATTCCGTGATCTTGGCGCAAGATGCGCCCACATTCAGCGCAGGTGATTCTGCGTGGATGCTCATGGCCGCGTCGCTTGTTTTGCTCATGACCCCGGGCCTGGCGTTCTTCTACGGCGGCATGTCCCGCCAGAAGTCCGTGCTCAACATGATGATGATGTCGTTCGGCGCGATGGGCGTCATCGCCATCGTCTACATCCTGTGGGGCTGGTCGATGTCCTACGGGACCCAGGCCATCGCGGGGATCTTCGCCAACCCCTTCGAGCAGTTCGGCCTTGCCGGCGTCATCGGTGACGCCGACGGCTGGGTCGCCGGGGCCACCGGCACCTACCCGCAGGTCATAGACGTCGGATTCCAGGTGACCTTCGCGATCATCACCTGCGCGCTGATCTCCGGCGCGATCGCCGAGCGCACCAAGTTCGGCACATGGCTCGCATTCACCGCGCTGTGGGTGACGCTGTGCTACTTCCCGCTCGCGCACATGGTCTGGGGCGGCGGTCTACTCGGGGACGGAGAGACCGGATTCGCTTCGTGGATCTTCGGCTCTACAGATGGTGAGGCAAACGTCGCGCCCGTCGACTTCGCCGGCGGCACCGTCGTACACATCAATGCCGGCATGGCCGGTCTCGTTCTCGCGGTTCTCATCGGCAAGCGCCTCGGATTCGGTAAGACCGCCTTCCGCCCGCACAACCTCCCGTTCGTCATGCTCGGCGCGGCGCTGCTGTGGTTCGGCTGGTTCGGGTTCAATGCGGGCTCGGCGTTCGCTGCCGACGGCGCAGCCGGACTCGCCTGGGTCAACACCACCGCAGCCACCGCCGCCGCGATGCTCGGCTGGCTCGCGACCGAGCGCCTCCGGGACGGACACGCGACTTCCTTGGGCGCAGCGTCCGGCATCGTCGCCGGCCTCGTCGCCATCACCCCGGCGGCCGGCTCGGTCCATCCGTTGGGCGCCATCGCGATCGGCGCCATCGCCGGAGCCCTCGCCGCGCTCGCGATCAGCCTGAAGAACCGCTTCGGATACGACGACGCACTCGACGTCGTGGGCGTCCACCTCGTCGCCGGACTCTGGGGCACGATCGCCATCGGCTTCTTCGCCACTGGCACCTTCGGCACCGCCCCGGGCCTGTTCTATGGCGGCGACGGCTGGAAGCTGCTCGTCGTGCAGATCGTTATCGCTCTGGTCGCGCTCGTGTTCACCGCGATCATGACCACCGTCTGCTTCTATGTCCTCAAACCGCTCGGTTGGAGGATTGACGAAGCCGACGAGTCGGCGGGAATCGACGGCGCGGAGCACGCCGAAACCGCGTACGAGAGCCAGACCCAGGCGCTGCGCGGATAGCCCCGGGCACGAGACTTCGCTGAAAGGAAACCCAAGAAAATGAAGCTGGTCACAGCCATCATCAAGCCGTTCACTCTGGACGACGTCAAAGAAGCACTCGAACAGCAGGGTGTCTATGGAATCACGGTGTCGGAGGTCCAGGGATTCGGCCGCCAGAAGGGACACACCGAGGTCTACCGCGGCGCCGAATACACCGTCGACTTCGTACCCAAGCTCAAGGCCGAGATCGCGGTGAGCGACGACGACGTCGACGGCGTCGTCCAGGCCATCGTCGACGCCGCCCGCACGGGAAAGATCGGCGACGGCAAGGTATGGGTCACCCCGATCGACACCATCGTCCGCGTCCGCACCGGCGAAACCGACGGCGACGCCGTATAGCCCCGCCGGGCGCAGGCACGCATACCCCAACGAACGGGGTGCGGCGGAGCTCGAATCGCCGCCGCACCCCTCGGCCCACGCGCCGAGCACACACGAGGAATCGGGGAACGCTACATGGTCACCATTTCGGCACAGGAACTCAAAGGCGAACTCGCCGGCGGGCGGGCCGGCCTCATCGACTCCGCCCTTGCAGGCACTCTGGATTCGCAGGGCCTCCGCAGCGCTATGACCGAGTTGTACGACCTCGTCCTCGGCCGGCTCGCCACGCGCGCGGGAATCGTCCCGGGATCCGGGTACGCGCTGTGCGCCTTCGGCGGCCTCGGGCGGCGGGAGATGCTGCCGTATTCCGACCTCGACTTGGTCTTGTTGTATGACGGCGGACGTGCCGCGAACCTCCAGGAGACCGCGGATGCCCTCTGGTATCCGCTGTGGGATTCGGGACTGTCGATCGACCACTCCGTGCGCACTCCCGAGCAGTGCCTAACTCTCGCGGCCGAGGATCCCAAAGTCGCTCTGAGCATGCTCGAACTCCGGCACATCGCCGGAGATCCCGCGCTGTACGAAAAGGCCGCGTCCGGCGCGCGCACCGCGTGGCGCAAGGTCGTCCACTCCAAGCTCGACGACCTCGTTGACCAGATCGCCGCTCGAAGGCAGCGCTCGGGCGCCATCGCCCACCGCACCGAGCCGGACCTCAAGTATGGCGAGGGCGGACTACGTGACGCCCAGATACTCGACGCGCTCGCCGAGGCTAACGTCGCGAACGAGGCCATCGCCGTCATCCCCGACGCTCCGGGACGCAGCGCACGCGAGGCCCGGAAGCTGCTGCTCGATGTGCGTACGTGTCTCCACCTTGTCGGTGGCAAGTCCCGCGACATCCTCCACGCACAGTTCGCCGAGGACGTCGCGCGACTGCTGCACTACGACGACCGGTTCGCGCTCGCGCGCGACCTGTCGAACGCCTCGAGGACCATCGCCTTCGCCACCGACCTCGGCGTCCGCACGGCACGCGGCGCGATCCCGCGGCGCGGGCTAGCGGCGCTGCGCCGGGCGCCTGCGCGACGCCCGCTCGCCGAGGGCGTCGTCGAACAGGGCGGGGAAGTGGTCCTCGCCCGCGGCGCCCGGCCCGAGCGCGACGACTCGCTGTTGCTACGGGTGGCCACGGCGTCCGCGCGGCACGGCATTCCCATCTCTGCGGGAACGCTGCGCCGCCTCGCCGACGGCGCGCCCTCGCTGCGCGACGAATCCTCGCCGGTGTACCTCGACAACCTCGTGTCGCTGCTGGGGACGGGGGAGTTGGCGATCGGTGTTATCGAAACCCTCGACAGGTCCGGGCTGTGGGACCGGATCCTGCCGGAATGGGCGGCGGTGCGAGACCTGCCGTCGCGCTCGGCGATGCACGTCTTCACCGTCGACCGCCACCAGGTCGAGGTGGTCGCCGAAGCCACGCGGCTGGCGACCGAGGTCTCCCGCCCGGACCTACTGCTCATCTGCGCGCTGATCCACGACATCGGCAAGGGGCGCCAGCGAGACCACAGCGTGCTCGGCGCCGAGCTCGCCGCGGTGATCTGCGCGCGCCTGGGAATGCCCGCCCGGGACGCCGAACGAGTAGTCAAGGTGGTGCGGCACCACCTCCTGCTCGCCAAGACCGCGGCGAGCCGCGACGCGAGCGACCCTGCCACCGCCGAGGAGATCCTCACGCACCTCGGGACACGGGATCGTGTCACCTTCGAACTGCTTGTCGCGCTCACCGAGGCGGATTCTCGCGCCACCGGGCCGGGCGTGTGGACGCCGTGGAAGGCACACGTGCACAGCACGCTAGCCGCCACGTGTGTCCCGTACGTCGACAATGTCGCCCCGGCTCCGCCCGAACTGACACCGGCGGACGGTCCGTCTGTGACGGCGAACATCCGCATCACCGAGGGCGCCTATGCCACCCGCTACGTGCTCGAGGCGGAGGTAGACGGCGGAACCGGGGGACTGGCGGACGTCCTACTCGTCCTCGCTGCGCGCGGAATCGAGGTCGTCCGCGCCCAGACGCTGCGCGTGGAACAGGGGGAGGCGGGCGAGATACACAGAGTTCTGGCCGACATCTCGACCCTATTCGGCACGCCGTCGGACCCGGCCCTGGTCGCCCAGGACCTGCGCGCTTTGTCGAGCTCGACGGTTCGCTCCCGCCTGCACAGCAAGGTCGACCGCCGTCAACAAGAGGCGTGGACGGCAGCCGGGGCGCGTCCGCGGGTGTGGTTCGAGCACGACATCGGGGAGGCAGGCGGTTCGGAATCGCGATCGGGTCTGCTGCGCGTGCGCAGCGCGGACCGTCCGGGTCTGCTCGCGGAGCTGATTGGGGCGTGCCGCGCCGCCGGGGTGGAGGTCGAGTGGTCGAGGGCCGAAACGTTCGGCGAGTTCATCGCGGACACGCTGTATGTGAGTGGAATCTCTGATGCCCCGGGCGGGACCGAACGGCTCGTCGATGCCGTCCGCGCGATGTTGCCGAGCCCGCCGCCCGAGGCCGAGGAGAACCGATGACCGCGAAAGGAGAGGCGGGGCAGACATCAGCTAGTGCGCGCGGTTAAGGTGGAATACCAGTAACCGGCAATCGTTAGGGGTTGGCTAGTAGTGTTCGAATCGCTTTCCGATCGGCTCACAAGTGCGCTCAAGGATCTGCGCGGCAAGGGCCGGCTCACGGATGCGGATATCGACGCCACCGCACGCGAGATCCGTCTCGCGCTACTCGAAGCGGACGTGGCGCTGCCCGTCGTGCGTGAATTCATTTCCCGCATCAAGGAGCGCGCCAAGGGCGCCGAGGTCTCCGGCGCGCTCAACCCGGCGCAGCAGGTCGTCAAGATCGTCAACGAGGAGCTCACCGGGATTCTCGGTGGCGAGTCGCGCCCGCTCAACTACGCGAAGCAGCCGCCGACGGTGATCATGCTCGCCGGCCTCCAGGGCGCCGGTAAGACCACGCTCGCGGGCAAGCTGGCGAACTGGTTCAAGAGCCAGAAGCACACCCCTATGCTTGTGGCGTGTGACCTGCAGCGTCCCGGCGCCGTGGACCAGCTCAAGATCGTCGGCGACCGCGCGAATGTCCCCGTGTTCGCCCCGCACCCGGGCACGTCCGTCGGTGGTGACGGCGAGCCGATCGGTGTCGCCGAGCCGGTCGATGTCGCCAACCGGGCCATCGCGCACGCTCGGGCGAAGATGCACGACGTGGTCATCGTCGACACCGCCGGCCGGTTGGGTATCGACGAAGAACTCATGGCGCAGGCCCGCGGGATCCGCGATGCCGTTGAACCGGACGAGACGTTCTTCGTTCTCGACGCGATGGTCGGCCAGGACGCGGTGACGACGGCGGAGGCGTTCCGCGACGGCGTCGGATTCACCGGCGTCGTGCTCACCAAGCTCGACGGCGACGCCCGCGGTGGCGCCGCGCTGTCGGTGCGCGAGCTCACCGGCACGCCGATCATGTTCGCCTCGAACGGTGAGAAGCTCGAGGACTTCGACGTCTTCCACCCGGACCGCATGGCGAGCCGCATCCTCGGCATGGGCGACGTGCTGTCCCTCATCGAGCAGGCGGAGACGGTCTTCGATCAGAAGCAGGCCGAGGAGGCCGCGTCGAAGATCGGCAGCGGCGAGCTCACGCTCGAGGACTTCCTCGATCAGATGCTCATGATCCGTCGGATGGGTCCGCTCGGCAACATCATCGGCATGCTCCCCGGTGGCAAGGAAATGAAGGACGCGGTCGGGGATATCGACGAAAAGTATCTCGACCGCATCCAGGCGATCATCCGCGGTATGACGCCGGAGGAGCGCGCCAACCCGAAGATCATCAACGGTTCACGCCGCTTGCGCATCGCCAACGGCTCGGGTGTCAAGGTCTCCGACGTCAACCAGTTGGTCGATCGGTTCTTCGAGGCGAAGAAGATGATGGGCCGGATGGCCGGGCAGATGGGGATGCCCGGCTCGCGCTCGGCGACCAAGCGTCGCAAGGGCAAGGGGAAGAAGGGCAAGAAGGGCGGACGCGGACCGACGCAGCCAAAGAACAGGATGAACATGCCCGGCATGCCTCCGGGGATGCAGATGCCGCCCGGGATGGATATGCCCGGCGGTCCGGGGGCTGCGGCTGCCGGCGGAAAGGGCGCCCCGGACCTGAGTGGCAACCCGCCCGGGCTCGACCAGCTGCCGCCCGGACTCGAGGGCATCGACCTGTCGAAGCTGTCCTTCCCGAAGTAGGTTCTCGCGTCGCCGGTGCGCCGATTTACGAAATCGGGTCGGTGCCGGGTAAGTTGGAGCGCTGGACGCCGTCACCGGTGAGCCTTCGCGTGCCCAGCGCGCGGGGGTTCGAGCCGAACGGCGGTCACCCGAAAGGCGAGACCGGGCCCCGTAACCGACGGGTGTCGCTGAATCGCCACGTGACCTACGAAGATAAGGAATCATCAGAACCATGGCAGTCAAGATCAAGCTCACCCGTCTCGGTAAGATCCGTAACCCGCAGTACCGCATCATCGTCGCCGATGCGCGTACCCGCCGCGACGGCCGCGCCCTGGAGACCCTCGGCCTGTACCGCCCCAAGGAGAACCCGAGCTACATCGAGCTCGACTCCGAGCGCGCACAGTACTGGCTCGGCGTCGGCGCACAGCCGACCGAGGCTGTCGAGGCCATCCTCAAGGTGACCGGCGACTGGCAGAAGTTCAAGGGCATCGAGGGCGCCGAGGGCTCCCTGAAGACCGCCGAGGAGAAGCCGTCGAAGCTCGACCTGTTCAACAAGGCCCTCGAAGAGGCCTCGAACGAGCCGACCGCCGAGGCCATCACCTCCAAGCGCAAGGCCGATAAGGCCAAGAAGGCCGAAGAAGAGGCCGCTGCCAAGGCCAAGGCCGAGGAAGAGGCCGCAGAGGCCAAGGCCGCCGAGGAAGCCGGCGAGTCCGAAGAGGCCGCCCCGGCCGAGGAAGACAAGGCTGCGGAGTAAACCATCATGGCTGAGGACATCGCGGAGGCTGTGGAACACCTCGTGCGTGGCATCGTCGCCGAGCCGGACGCGGTAACCGTCCGGGTCGACAACGGCCGGCGCGGGACCACCTTTCGCGTGTCCGTGTCGCCCGCGGACCAGGGTCGTGTCATCGGTCGCCGCGGACGCACAGCCAGCGCGCTGCGCACCGTGGTCACCGCCATCGGCGGGAAGAGCTACCGCGTCGAAATCGCGGACTAGTTTCCAGACGAACTACCCGAAGGCCCACACATGGAACTCGTCGTCGGCAGGATCGTCAAATCCCACGGAATCCGGGGCGAAGTCGTCGTAGATATTCGCACCGACTCCCCGGAGGAGCGGTTCGCCAAGGGCTCCGCTCTGGCCACGCGCACCCGCAGGTCCAAGGGCTCCAGCGTGCCCGAAACGCTGAACGTCGAGGCCGCCCGGAATCATTCCGGGCGGCTTCTCGTGCGCTTTGCAGGGGTCGGCTCGCGGGACGACGCCGACGCGCTTCGCGGTGTCGAGCTGCTCGTCGACTCCGACTCGTTCGAGCCGCTCGACGATGACGATGAGTTCTACGACCACCAGCTCGAAGGTCTCGACGTGCGCGTCGAGAACACCGGCGCCGCCTCTATCGGGCAGGTGAGCGAAGTGCTCCACACTCCTGCCGGTGAGGTGTTGTCGATCACGACGCTTGCCGATGGCCCGCACGCAGGGCGCGAGGTCCTCGTCCCGTTTATCGAGCAGTTCGTACCGACCGTCGACCTCGCCGCCGGCACCGTGGTCATTACCCCGCCCGACGGGCTTCTCGACATCACCGGCGGCACGGACGGCGCTGCCGCCGACGATCGCCAGGAATAGCCACGTGCGCATCGATGCCCTGACGATCTTCCCCGAATACCTCGAACCTCTCGGCACCGCGATCCTCGGCCGCGCCCAAACCAAGGGCCTCCTCGAGGTCGGCGTCCACGACCTGCGCAACTGGACCCGCGACGTCCACCGCTCGGTCGACGACACCCCGTTTGGCGGCGGCCCAGGCATGGTCATGCTGCCCGGCGTGTGGTGGGCCGGACTGTCCGAAGTGCTGGGACTTCCGACGTCACCACAGGATTCTTCCGAAACTACCCCTTCCGATGACGTCGGACGCCGCCCGCTGCTCGTCGTCCCGACCCCGGCGGGCCGGCCGTTCACGCAGCAGCTGGCCGAGGAGTTCGCGACGCGTTCGCATCTCGTCTTCGCGTGCGGGCGCTACGAGGGGATCGATCAGCGCGTTTTCGATGCCGCCGCGGAACACGTAGACGTGGTCGAGGTTTCGCTCGGAGACTATGTGCTCATCGGGGGAGAGGTCGCCGTGCTCGCGATCTCGGAGGCGGTCGTGCGCCTCATCCCCGGAGTGCTCGGAAACCAGCGCAGCCACGAGGAGGACTCGTTCTCTGACGGCCTGCTCGAAGGCCCGTCCTACACCCGCCCCGAGGTGTGGGAGGGAATCGCAGTGCCGGAGGTGCTGAAATCGGGCAATCACGCTCGTATCGACCGGTGGCGCCGCGACCAGTCGCTGTTGCGCACTGCCGAGCGGCGGCCCGAGCTTCTCGCGGACGTGGAACTCGACAAGGCCGACTTTGCGGTGCTCCGTTCGGCCGGATTTGGCCAGCTCGCAGACGACCTGGCACACTAGACAGGTTGCATCTGCGGGTGCACGGAATTCGCGCTGCGAAATTCTCCCCCGCGATGAGCGCTATTGATTCCGGGCACGAACCAGACGAGCATGTCGTAAGGGCGTACGCCGCTAGGTTCCTCTGTCCACGAGTGCAAGGACACATCAATGAACACTTTGGATTTTATCGACAAGGCCTCGATGCGAGACGACATTCCGTCGTTCCGCGCTGGTGACACGGTCGAGGTGCACGTCAAGGTTATCGAGGGCACCAAGGAGCGTGTGCAGGTCTTCAAGGGCGTCGTGATCCGTCGCCAGGGCGGCGGCGTCCGCGAGACCTTCACCGCTCGCAAGATCTCCTTCGGCGTGGGCGTGGAGCGTACCTTCCCGGTGCACTCCCCGAACGTCGATAAGATCGAGGTCGTTACCCGCGGCGATGTTCGCCGCGCGAAGCTGTACTACCTGCGCGCACTTCGTGGCAAGGCTGCACGAATCAAGGAAAAGCGCTAGGCGCCTCGGGTCTCCGACTCTCGAAGTACTTGCGAGAACGCCCCGCCACTATCGCGGGTTCACATGATCGTCGCAACACTCTCAGATGAGAGGTTGCGGCGATCATGTCGTTTCAGGAGGACTGTGTTCAGTTCGGTGACCAGTTAGCGCGGCTGGTTGATGCCGGGGTTCCGGTGAAGGAAGCCGCTGTGGTGGTGGGTGTGCCACGGCAGCGGTGTTATGCGATTTTGCGGGCGATCGGTCGGCCGGTGGGGCGCCTGCGTGGAGTGGGCAAGCCGGCCGACTCGAGGCAGATCGTGGAGGTGTTCGATCGCACCGGGTCGATCAACAAGGCAGCGATCGAGTGCGGTGTGGCGTTCTGCGTGGCTCGTCGAATTTTGGTCGCTGCTGGTCTGGTTGACGCTGCCCCGCGGGCGTTCGGTAAGCCGGAGGCCAAGAAACGGTTCCTCGAGTTGATGGATCAGGGTTGGACCGCAGCGCGCGCGGCCCGCGAGGTGGGAGTCAACGAGCGCACCGGCCGGGACTGGCGTCAGGGAATCCGGCGTACCCGCAACACGCGGATCTATCCGGACGGTCGGGTCGTGGATTATCGATCCGGCACGGTCTACAAACAAACCGTGACTAGTGCGACCTGCGTAGACGCCGCAGCATCTCCGGTGATCAGTACCCGTTACCTATCTCTCGATGACCGGATTGCGATCGCCGATGGGCTGGTGGTCAAGGATTCGATGCGCACGATCGCTGCCCGGATCGGCAAGAATGTCTCCAGCATCTCCCGCGAGGTACGCGAGCACAGCATCGCTGGCCGGTATCTGCCGCATCAGGCGCATCGCGATGCGGCGGCGGCGCGGGTGCGGCCGAAGCGGTCCAAACTGGTGGTGAACAAAGTCCTGCGGGCAGCGGTCGAGGAAGGCTTGTCGAGAAAACTTTCGCCGGAGCAGATCTCGCACCGTCTGCGGCGGGATCATCCCGACGACGAAAGCATGCGGGTGAGCCACGAAACGATCTATCAAGCGCTGTATTTCCAAGCCCGCGGCGGTCTGAAGAAGGAAGTGCAGCACGCACTCCGGACTGGGCGGACCAAGCGTAAGCCGCAGCGGAAAGAAGGTGAGCGGTATCAGCGGTTCGTCGACCCGATGGTAATGATCAGCGACCGTCCCGCCGAAGTGGACGACCGCGCTGTTCCCGGGCATTGGGAAGGGGATCTGATCACCGGTGAGCAGAACAAATCCGCGATCGGGACTCTCGTCGAGCGTGCCACCCGCTACACGATGTTGCTGCACCTGCCCGACGGGCACGACGCCGAACAGGTCCGCGACGCGCTCATCACCGCGATCGGTGATCTGCCCGCGCACCTACGCGGATCGCTGACCTGGGATCAAGGTGCCGAACTCGCCCGACACAAGCAGATCACGGTCGCCACCGACATGCAGGTCTACTTCTGCGACCCTGCCAGCCCCTGGCAGCGCGGAAGCAACGAGAACACCAACGGCCTGCTGCGGCAGTACTTCCCCAAGGGCACCGACCTGAGCGTTCACAGTCCTACCGATCTCGAGCACGTCGCCCAGGAACTCAACGGCCGTCCACGCAAAACGCTCGACTGGGATACCCCAGCCGAGCGTCTGCGTGATCTAATCACCACCAACTAACAGCAGTGTTGCGTCGACCACTAGAAACCGCCCTATCGGCGGGGCGTTCTCGCATTTGCTCGTGACCTCTTCGCTCGTGCCGACGGATCCCCGTAGGGGCTAAACCGGCGGTATCAGGAGCGGTCGACGTAATATCGGACCCCGCGGTTATCCATCGGGGACACGTTGATGCTGCGTGATGAGACGAGGGTAATGGCGTAAGGTTTCCCGAGTGACCCACGCTAGTTCTCAAAATGGTGCCGCCGGAGGCAACAACCCTCGATCGGCGTCGTCTCACCGCGCCGATTCCGGTGGAAGCCGTTTCCGCAATCCGGACGGCTCTCGCCCCTGGTACATCGAAATCCCGATGTTGATCATCATTGCGTTGATCATCAGCTTCCTCGTCCAGACGTTCGTTGGGCGTGTCTACCGGATCCCGAGTGAGTCGATGGAGCCCACGCTCATCGGCTGCGAGGGCTGCAATGGGGATCGCATCGTGGTGGACAAGATCACCTACCGCTTTAACGACCCGCGCCCGGGCGACGTAGTCGTGTTCAAGGGCTCGGAATCGTGGAATGAGGGATACGAATCGCAGCGCTCGGACAACCCCGCGCTGCGCGCCCTTCAGAATGCCGGCAGCGTGGTGGGTCTCATGCCGCCGGACGAGAACAATCTCGTCAAGCGAATCATCGCTGTCGGCGGACAGACCGTCGGCGGCTGCAGCCCCACCGGGGATCTCCTGGTCGACGGGCAGCCGCTCAAGGAAGACGGCTACATCAATAATCCCGCCGAGAGTAAAAAGAACCCGATGAACTGCAACTTCGGTCCCGTCGAGGTGCCAGAGGGCAACGTGTGGGTGATGGGAGATAATCGTTCCAATTCCGCTGATTCCCGCTACCACATGGGCGATCAGTACCAGGGCACCGTTCCCGAGTCGGACATCGTCGGCAAGGTGCGCTGGGTCATCCTGCCGTTCTCTCGCATCGGCGGTGTGGACTCGCCGGATCTGATGAGCATCTCCGGCATCGACGCACCCGAGTAGTCGCAGGTGCGCGAAGCAGACCCGCTCCACCCGCCGCGCGCGCGAATCACCCGGAAGGACGATGTCCCGGGCGTCGAATCGGCGCTCTACCGGCGTGGCCTCGGCTCCGTTGCGGGCGTCGACGAAGCTGGCCGCGGGGCGTGCGCGGGCCCGTTAGTCGTTGCTGCGGTGATCCTCGGGCCGAAGATCCCCGCGGCCCTTTCGGGGCTCGACGACTCCAAAAAGCTCAGCGCCACCCGGCGCGAGGCTCTGTTCGACGTCATACGTGAAAAGGCTTTGTCCTGGTCCGTGATCCAGATCGATCCCGAGATTATCGATGTCGAGGGCGTCCACCACCACAACATCGCGGGGATGCGCCGGGCGGTCGCCGGCCTCGACGCCCGCCCGGGTTACGTGCTCACCGACGGTTTCGCGGTCGAAGGGTTCGGTGTGCCCTCGTTGGCGGTGGTCGGGGGAGATGCGGCGGTGCCATCTATCTCCGCCGCGAGTGTCCTCGCAAAGGTCACGCGAGATCGGTTTATGGTGGACCTCGACACTCGTTATCCCGGTTACGGGTTGGCCGGTCACAAGGGGTACGGCACGGCCGCACACCAGGACGCGTTGGCCCGGTTAGGGCCGAGTCCACAGCATCGAATGTCGTACGCGAATGTTCAGCGTGCTGCCGCCCTGGCGGCGGCGCGAGGTAGAGGAGAAGCCGATGAGCGCCGAGGATCTTGAGAATTACGAGACCGAGATGGAGCTGTCGCTGTACAAGGAGTACCGCGATGTCGTCGGCCAGTTCACATATGTGGTCGAGACCGAGCGGCGCTTCTATCTCGCTAATGCGGTTGAGCTGATCCCGCGCTCTGCTGACGGAGAGGTCTACTTCGACGTGCGCATGTCCGATGCGTGGGTGTGGGACATGTACCGTCCCGCGCGCTTCGTCAAGTACGTGCGGGTGCTGTCGTTCAAGGACGTGAACATCGAGGAGATCGAAAAGCCTGATCTGTCGCTTCCCGAGTAGACTTTCGCCTCCGTCGAGCGGGTCCTCGAATCCGCAGCACACAGGCCGAGCCGCCACCGCCCACCCAACGGGCGATGGCGGCTTTTTCGTGCAGGTCGAAAGCTCGAGGACTCGTTGTGCACAGGGGGAATCCCACCTTCCACAGAAGTGCGTTTCATGCAGGTATGACGTCGGACGTCCCCGCAACCCAGGCCATGCTCGATTCCGACAGCGCCGCCGGATTTCCCGGCGGGGCGCGAACGAATCGAGGAGACCCATGGCCGATAATTCCTGCGCCGAAGACAGCTTCTACTTCGGTCGAGGCATCGCGACAAAGCAGCCGTCACGACCAACCGTGCTGCGCGATCACCCCGACGTGCTCGGGCCGGATCCACTCACGTTGTACATGCCGTGGATCTCGCGGTGGAAGAAGGAATCCTGGCCGCAAACCCGCTCGGAGGTCGGCCGCTTCGGGGAGGACCTCGTCGCCGAGCTGGCCGAAGATCTCGGCTTCGAGGTCCTTGGCCGGAACTGGCGGTGCCCGAACGGCGAGCTCGACCTCATCGTTCGCGGCGCGGACGGGGTGATCCGGTTCGTCGAAGTCCGTACGCGTACCGGGCCTCGGTACGGCTCGCCGGCCGAATCGGTGGTTCCCTCAAAACTCGCCCGCCTGCGCCGGCTCGGCGGTGCGTGGCTCGCCGCGCACCGCGACGTTCACGGCGAAGCGGCGTTCGACGTGGTTGCGGTCGAGAAGGATGGCGAGGACGAGGCGAAGCTCACCTGGCTCTGGAATGTGCTCTAGATGGGTATCGGTTACTCTCGCGGCGTCGCGGTCGTCGGCGTTGGCGGGCACCTGGTCGACGTAGAGGTCGATTCCGGCAACGGGCTGCCGGCCACACACATCGTCGGCGCAGGTGACGCAGCGCTTCACGAAGCCCGTGAGCGCGTCCGGGCGGCAATCGTCAACAGCGGCTACCCGTATCCACCTGGCAAGGTCGTTGTCTCCTTGTCACCCGCGTCGCTGCGCAAGACCGGCAGCGGTTTCGACCTCGCGATCGTCGCGGCGGTGCTGTCCTCACGCGGCATCATCCCCTCGTCGGCGCTCACTGGTGTCGCGCTCGTCGGTGAACTCGCGCTCGACGGCCGCGTCCGTCCCGTGCGCGGCGTTCTTCCCGCAGTGCTCGCCGCCCGCGATGCGGGCTTGTCGGCGGTGCTCGTTTCGTCCGGCAATCTCGCCGAGGCGCGGCTCGTGGGCGGGATCGCGTCGATCGGACTACGCACACTCGAGGACCTCCGCGACTACTGCCTGGGGCTCGAGCTACCCGAGTACCCGGTGCCGGAACCCGACGGCACGAATAGCAACTGCGCGGTCGCGGACCTCGCCGATGTGCGAGGGCAGCCCGAAGCACGGCGGGCTGTGGAGATCGCGGCCGCCGGCGGACACAACCTTCTCCTTCTAGGCCCTCCGGGCACGGGCAAGACGATGCTCGCACGGCGTCTTCCCGGCCTGCTTCCTGATCTGTCCGAACGCGACGCCCTGTCGACCACCGCGGTGCATTCGGTATCCGGGGCGTTGGGCGAGGGGCGGTCTCCGCTGGTGTCGCGTCCGCCATTTGTCGCGCCGCACCACACCGCGTCCATGAACGCGTTGGTCGGTGGCGGGCATGGGCTTGCTCGCCCGGGGGCGGTGTCTCTCGCGCACAACGGGGTGCTGTTTCTCGACGAGGCGCCGGAATTCGCCGCACGGACCCTCGACGCATTGCGCACGCCCCTGGAGGAAGGGGCGGTACGCATCGCGAGGCGCGACGGTGTGACGGAGTTCCCGGCCCGGTTCCAGCTCGTGATGGCAGCGAACGAATGTCCGTGCGGGGCGGCAGAGGCCGCCAGGTGTTCATGTCCATCAGCACTCAGGCGCCGTTACATGGCCAAGCTCTCGGGTCCACTGCGCGACCGGCTCGATATCTGCGTGCGGACCTCTCCGGTAGGCGTTCGGCTTCTATCCGATACCGAACAGGAATCGACGGCAACCGTCCGCGAGCGGGTGCACCGCGCAATCGACTGCGCGACCGCGCGCCGTATCGCCGGGCACGAGGGCGACACCGCGGCGAAGGTCGAGGACAGCCTCTCTCGCACGGCAATGACCCCGCTGAAGCGGGGACTCGTCAGGGGCGCGATCTCCGCGCGCGGCGCGCGCCGCTGCCTCCGGTTGGCGTGGACTCTCGCCGACATCGATGGATCTACCAGCCCCACACAACACCACGTCCTAGAAGCGATGACCCTGCGAGGAGACGAAATATGACACCGGTAACCGAGTCCTGGGAGGCGTGGCTCTATCTCAACGCCGTGTGCGAGAGACCGACCGCGGCGATGTGGGACTTCGTCGACATCTATGGGCCCGTCGACGCCGCCGAACGCATTAGGCGCCGGGCAACAGAGGAGTTCCGAGACGTCGCCGCGCAGACCGAAGCCCGCGCCGAGAAAATCGACCCGGTCGCACTGCGAACATTGGGTGAGCGGCACGGAGCCAGGTTCCTTTGCCCCGGGAATCCGGGGTGGCCCGCCGAGGCGTTCGCAGCCCTCGATCATCCACGTCAGCACGGGGTCGATCACAGCGGGACCGAAGTGGGCTCAGCGCTTCCGCTCGCGCCATTCGGCCTGTGGATTCGCGGCGGACCGGACATTCCCGACTTCGCCACCGCGCGCACGGCATCCATCGTCGGCACCCGGGACCTGACTTCCTACGGTCGGGTCGTCGCATCAGAATTAGCAGAGGCCTGTGCGGGCGAGGACATCGCCGTCATCTCCGGAGGTGCGCTCGGCATCGACATCGCTGCGCACCTGGGATCGCTGTCCGCCGACGGCATCACCACCGCCGTACTGGCCTGCGGAGTCGACAAACTCTACCCCTCGGCCAACCAACAAACCCTGCGCCGCGTCGCTGGCTCGGGCGGAGTGATCTCCGAGTATCCGCCGGGCACCGGCGTCACCAGGTACCGCTTTCTCGACCGAAACCGGATCATCGCCGCACTCGGTTCGGCCACAGTCGTCGTCGAGGCCGCCATGCGCAGCGGCGCGCTGAGCACCGCCCGATGGGCACACGCGATGGCCCGTCCCGTGTTCGCCGTCCCGGGATCGATCCATTCGCGCGCCTCGGCCGGCTGCAACAACCTGCTCGGCATGTACGCCATGCCACTAGCTCTTACCAGCGAGATCGGGGAAATCGTCCCGACGTACGGTTTCGCGCGCTCCGCAGAACCACATCCATATGACGTCGGAGCCACGCAGCCCACTCGGCGACCCGGAAATCCCGTCGACTGGATGTCCGAGAAGCAGAGCCGGGTATTCGAGGCATTGCGGGGCGATTTCTCGCAGGATTCCGCAATGGTCGCCTGGGAAAGCGGTGTTCCCGAAACCCAGGTCAGGCGACACCTCGGCACCCTCGAGCGGTTCGGCTTTGCCGTCAACACCGGTGGGAAGTGGAAACTTCCCGAGAGAAAGGACCGATTCCAACAGGCCCTGCCCCTATACGGAGAAGGTTCGCCCTTCTGATCACACGATTCACAAGCGGATCCCGTCGAGAGCGTCAATATTGTCGCTAACCGTCGGCGACTCTTGGATCCGTCTTGCGCCCCGTTGGCACAAGGGCCACAGTAGATAACATGCACAACAGCGTGGGCGATTCCGATGGTGGCGTGGACACGTCGGCATTCGTCGCGCGCGGACCGAAGGTCGACGACCTGCTCGATGAATTTGCCGCCGACCTGACCTCGCGCGGACGATCCGAGGCCACGGTTCGGTCCTACGTCTCGGATGTCCGGCATCTGTTCACCTACCTGGATCCGGACGACGCCGCGCCTGCTCCGGCCGTGCTCATCGATCTCGCGGCACTTCGAGCCTGGCTGGGCGAGCAGGTGGCAGGTCGCGCGGCTCGGTCGACCATTGCGCGCAGGGTGGCCTCTGCACGTGCCTTCACCGCGTGGGCGCATCGTCGCGGCGTGCTCGACGGCGATCCGGGCCAACGTCTGGAGGCCCCGCGCCCCCACCGTCGGTTGCCGCGGGTCCTGGACGAGGCGCAGGCGTCCGAGGTTATCCGTTCGGCAGAACTCGGGGCGGAGGAGTCGGATCCCGCCGCACTACGCGACCAGGTCATCGTCGAGCTCTTGTACTCCACCGGCATCCGTGTATCCGAGCTGTGCGGGCTCGACCTGAGATCCATCGATAGCGAGCGCCGGGTGATGCGTGTGCTGGGCAAGGGGAACAAGGAACGGACCGTGCCTTTTGGCATTCCTGCCCAGCGGGCCATTGATGGCTGGCTCGAACGCGGCAGGCCCGCCTTGGTCTCGGCGTCCAGCGGCGAAGCGTTCCTCCTCGGGGCGCGCGGCGGGCGGCTCAACGTGCGCGCCGCCCGCAAAGCGGTCAACGATGTCACGTCCGCGACCGACGGTGTTCCCGTGCTCTCGCCCCACGCCCTTCGTCACAGCGCTGCCACCCACCTGCTTGCCGGCGGCGCCGACCTGCGTCATGTGCAGGAGATCCTCGGACACACGACCCCTGCGACGACCCAGCTCTACACGCACGTGTCCAGCGAGCGACTCGCGGCCGCGTATCGCATAGCGCACCCTCGCGCCTGAGACGGGCGTATTTGCCGCTCGCGTCGCACGCGATCTGGGACGGGGTCGACACGGCTAGGCAGACTCGACCGGCTTGAGCACGATCGGCCGCAGCTTGGCGCCCAGCAGCGTCAGTGGATCGAGGTAACCGTCGGGGTCGTTGCTCCAGCGGGCGCCCCAATGCACGCAAGCGGCGACCTCGCAGCCTGGGTGGATACCGAACACGTGCCCGATCAATCGACCCCGCTCGACGGTATCCCCGGCCATGACGGCGGAGCGTACCGGCTCGTATGTGGTTCGAAACCCTCCTTCGTGCTCAATGGAGACCACAGGTCTGCCGGCGACCATCCCTGCGAATGCGACTCGCCCGGGTCCCGCCGCGCGGACCTCTGCCGAAGGGGTCGCCGCGAGATCGACACCGCGGTGGCCCGGAAGCCATGGCTGCGGCGGAGGCGAGTACCCGCGGACCACGGCACCCGGCGCGACGGGAAGATCGAAATCCTCGCTGCCGGTGAGTGATTCGGTCGATCGCGGCGCGGGGTCGGTCTCGTCGAAAACTTCTCCATCGGCCGTTAGCGGGAAGGCCAGGAAAAGCGCGACGACCGCCGTCATGACCACACCGAGCAGGCGTATGAAGAAACAGACGCGCCCGGGACGCGGGGAGTCGGCGAGCGGAACTGTCGATGGCATAAAACGAGTATTGGCGCGGAGACGGGGCCGGTGGGGGCGCTACGTCATATGTAGAGCTGACCGGCGCGTTTCCCGAGCGGACTCGCGCTCGGAAAGAGTTGGACCATTTCGCGTCGCGGGTTATGCTTGCGGGGCAGTCTTGTGTGCCGGGAGACGTGTGTCTTTTCGGTACATGATTCTGACTTCGCGCACCTGGCAACGGTGCTCGTTCGTCCCCGTCCCCGTTGAGGAGGTGGGGGAGCGCCGGTGTTGTATGCCCTTCGAGTCAGTGGTGTTCGGTCGTCCCAGTGGTCGGCCGGATTGCCTCGAGGCAGGTGCTAGGCAAAACCCAAGAACAACTACGGACATATAAGAAGGAGGAGGAGGGGCCTCCAGAACGCGTGATACCTACGGAATCGCACGTTTTTGACCCTCAAAGCAACATGGCTGTCGTTTCCATGAAGCAACTGCTCGATGCAGGTGCACACTTTGGCCACCAGACCCGTCGCTGGAACCCGAAGATGAGGCGTTTCATCTTCACCGACCGCAACGGCATCTACATCATCGATCTTCAGCAGACGCTGACCTACATCGATCAGGCCTACGAATTCGTCAAGGAGTCCGTGGCCCACGGCGGCACCGTGCTCTTCGTCGGCACGAAGAAGCAGGCACAGGAAGCTATCGCCGAAGAGGCGACGAAGGTCGGCATGCCGTATGTCAACCAGCGTTGGCTCGGCGGCATGCTCACCAACTTCCAGACCGTGCACCAGCGCCTCTTGCGCCTCAAGGAGCTCGAGTCGATGGAGCAGACCGGTGGCTTCGAGGGCCGCACCAAGAAGGAAATCCTCATGCTCACGCGTGAGAAGAACAAGCTCGCCCGCACCCTCGGCGGTATGCGCGAGATGTCGAAGATTCCTTCCGTCGTGTGGATCGTCGACACCAACAAGGAGCACATCGCCGTCGACGAGGCTCGCAAGCTGGGTATCCCGGTTGTCGCGATCCTCGACACGAACTGCGACCCGGATGTTGTCGACTACCCGATCCCGGCGAACGATGACGCCATCCGCTCCGTCGACGTGCTCACCCGCGTCGTCGCCTCTGCCGTCGCCGAGGGCCTCAAGGCCCGCTCGGCTGCGAAGGAAGGCAACAAGGGCGAAGAGGCCGAGCCGCTCGCCGAGTGGGAGACCGAACAGCTCGACGCCGTGACGGCTGAGGCCGAAGCAGCTGCCACCACCGAGGATGCCGCTCCGGCTGCTGCGCAGGACGCGCCGGCCGCCGAGGCTCCCGCTGCGGACACCAAGTAGGTTCTCGCGCATGCAGCGCTAACACCAGGGCCCGGTGCCAGCTACTCGAGTGGCTGGTACCGGGCCCGTGTTGTGCTCTCGTTCCGCGTCCGACCATCGTGCGTTCAGCCGTGTCTCGCCACGAGTTCACCCGGGTTGCGCGCACCCTGTAGGGCATAGTGCCTTAACCTGGTGAGGGAATGGGCTGTCCATTCCGCTGAAGCCACGCGGAAAATTCAAGACTTTTACCCAAGCCGAGATTGACGAAATCAAAATACCCAAGGAGGGTCGCCCCAACATGGCGAACTACACCGCTGCCGACGTCAAGCGTCTTCGCGAGCTCACCGGCTCCGGAATGATGGACTGCAAGAACGCACTTGTCGATTCGGACGGAGACTTCGACAAGGCCGTAGAGCTTCTTCGCATCAAGGGTGCGAAGGACGTGGGCAAGCGCGCCGGTCGCTCGACCGCCGAAGGCCTCGTCACCATCAAGGACGGCTACATGATCGAGCTCAACTCGGAAACCGACTTCGTCGCGAAGTCCGCCGAGTTCATCGAGCTCGCGGACAAGATCGTCGGCGTCGCCGCCGCGAACAAGGTTGCCGACCTTGCCGCTCTCGAAGCTGCGGACCTCGACGGCCAGCCCGTCTCCGAGGCCGTCACCGCGTTCTCCGCCAAGACCGGCGAGAAGCTCGTCCTCCGCCGCGTGGCCTCTTACGAGGGTCCGGTCGCAACCTACCTGCACAAGCGCTCGTCCGACCTGCCGCCGGCCGTCGGCGTCATGGTGTCCTACACCGGTGACTCCGAGGCCGCTGCCGAGGCCGCTCGCACCGCCGCGATGCAGATCGCCGCTCTCAAGGCCAAGTATGTCTCCCGCGATGATGTACCCGAGGACGTCATTGCCAAGGAGCGCGATATCGCCGAGGCCACCGCCAAGGAAGAGGGCAAGCCCGAACAGGCTCTGCCGAAGATCGTCGAGGGACGCCTCAACGGCTTCTTCAAGGACGTTGCGCTGCTCGATCAGCCGTCGGTCTCCGACAACAAGAAGACCGTCGGCGCGCTCCTCGAGGAGGCCGGCGCCAAGGTCACCGCGTTCGAGCGTTTCGAGGTCGGCCAGGAGTAAGGCTTTCCTGCGGCGATCGTTACGCACATAGTGTTCAGGCACCTGGAGTCGACATCGACCAGGTGCCTGAACCGTGTCCGGGCATGGCAACGCCGCAGTCGTCACCGGCCAATCGGGCTGAAACGGCAATGAGGCAAGATGGTGTCGATAGAGAAATTGATCGCAGAGCACGATTCAAGGAGCGAGATGACTAACGAGTCGGACACCGGCTACACGCGTGTCATGTTGAAGCTTGGCGGTGAAATGTTCGGTGGCGGAGCCGTCGGAATCGATCCCGATGTGGTCCAATCCGTAGCCCGTCAGATCGCCGAGGTCGCCAAGAGTGGCACGCAGATCTGTATCGTCATCGGTGGCGGCAACTTCTTCCGCGGCGCACAGCTGCAACAGCGCGGGCTGGACCGTGCGCGCTCGGACTACATGGGCATGCTCGGCACTGTGATGAACTGCCTCGCGCTGCAGGACTTCCTCGAACAAGAGGGCATCGATACGCGCGTGCAGACCGCGATCACGATGGGGCAGGTCGCCGAGCCCTACATCCCGCTGCGCGCGATCCGCCACATGGAAAAGGGACGCGTCGTCATCTTCGGTGCCGGCATGGGAATGCCGTATTTCTCCACCGACACGACAGCCGCGCAGCGTGCACTCGAGGTCAAGGCGGAGGTCCTCCTCATGGCCAAGGGCGTCGACGGCGTGTACTCCGACGATCCGCGCACGAATCCCGACGCCGAGCTCTTCGACAAGATTACCCACCGCGAGGTTATCGAGAAAGAACTCAAGGTCGCCGACGCCACCGCTTTCTCCCTGTGTATGGACAACAACATGCCGATCCAGGTGTTCAACCTTCTCGTCGAGGGAAACGTGGCAGCAGCAGTGGCAGGTAAGCAGATCGGCACGCTTGTCGCCACATAGACCTCGCCGGCTCGGCCGAGAGACTAAACTCAGGTGTCGGACTATCCGACTAGCACAGATTGATACCCCGCAAAGGACCCGCGATGTTTGACGAAGCAATGCTCGAAGCCGAAGAGAAGATGGAAAAGGCCGTGAACCACGTTCGCGACGAGCTTTCCGCCATCCGCACCGGCCGGGCCAACCCGGGGATGTTCAGTCGAGTGCAGGCCGAGTACTACGGAATGTATACGCCGATTACGCAGATGGCGACGATTTCCGTTCCCGAGCCTCGCATGCTGCTCATCAAACCCTACGAGCTGGGACAGATCGGCAACATCGAACAAGCTATTCGCAATTCCGACCTCGGCGTCAACCCGACGAACGACGGTCAGGTGCTGCGTGTCACCGTTCCTCAGCTCACCGAGGAACGTCGGCGCGATCTCGTCAAGCAGGCCAAGTCCAAGGCTGAGGATGGCCGCATCGCGATCCGCGGCATTCGCCGCAAGGGTATGGACGAGATCAAGCGGATCGTGAAAGATGGCGAGGCAGGCGAAGACGAGGGCAACGCCGCAGAAAAGGACCTCGACGCCGCGACGTCGAAATACGTGAGCGAGGTCGACGATTTGGTGAAGCGGAAGGAAGACGAACTGATGGAGGTGTAGCCGTCCCCTCCTAGTTCGCACGAGAATACGGGCCATAGTTCGACAGATCGGAGTTAGATCGCCGTGGATTTGGCACCCGCAGGGCCTCCCGGTTCGCCGCCGAAGCAGTCCCGGGCAGGCCGCGACCTAACCCGAGCAATCCCGGTCGGCGTGTTCCTCGGGGCCGTCGTGGCAATTTCAGTCGCCTGGAACTCGCGGCTCTGGTACGTCGTGGCAGCCGTCGCCGTCTCTCTGGCGTTGTGGGAAGTCTTCAAACGGCTTCGACAGGCGAAGTTCCGGCTTCCATTCATCCCTCTGCTCGTGGCAAGCCAGGCGATGATTTGGCTCGCGTGGCCTCTCGGGGCGACCGGTGCTTTCGCCGCGTTCGCGGTATCGGTCGTCGTTATCTTGGTTTGGCGACTATTCATCCGCGGACTTCACGAGCCACCGAAGAACTACCTGCGCGATGTATCGGCGTCGATCTTCGTCCTCGCATGGATCGCGATTCCCGGAGCCTGCGGGGCGATGCTCGTCAATGGCGAGCACGGCGGAAAATACGTGGTCACACTGATTGCACTCGTGGTGTGCTCGGATGTCGGTGGCTATGCCGCTGGAGTGCTCTTCGGCAAGCATCCGATGGCTCCGGCAATCAGTCCGAAGAAGTCATGGGAGGGATTCGCGGGGTCGATGGTCTTCGGCGTGGCCGGGGGCGTGCTCGTGTTCTGGCTCTTGCTGGAAGAAAACCTGTGGATCGGTGGTCTTCTCGGCGTTGCGACCGTGCTCGCCGCCAGCCTCGGCGATCTTGTGGAATCGCAGGTCAAGCGAGACCTGGGAATCAAGGATATGGGAACGCTTCTGCCAGGACACGGCGGGCTGATGGATCGACTCGATTCGGTCCTGCCCGCCGCCGTCATGGCATGGGTGTTCGTGCACTACCTCATCTAGCGCTTACGGCCCTTCTTCTTCGTGCCCATTGATTTGTTCGCGCGGCGCGCGCGATGGCGGAGTTGGAAGATGCGCATCGCCGCGACAAGCGCCATCACCAGGGCGCCGACGATGGCGGCGAGAAGGATCAGCACACCGGCGGGCATGCTGAACTCCCAGGAGATGAACTGCACATCGAGGCTGTCCTGGTTCTGCAGCACGAAGACGAGCAGCAGGATGAGGAGGATGGCACCGATGACGAGCGTCACCCACGCCGAACCGGGCCCCCCACCTGAGGTGTTTACCGGGGTCGGCGACCCCGAAGTACCCTCAGCGCCCGCGACTGCCGAATCGGGCAGCTGGACGTCGCCCGCGTGGGGACCGGCCGGTTGTGCATCGTCAAAGGCAGCGGGCGCTACGGGATCTGGGCCCACGCCGGGCTCCGACGGGGCGGCCGGGTTCGATTCGTTATCGTGTGTCGGATTATTCATGTAGGTAAATGTATACGGCCTATCCCAAATCGGTTGGGACCGATATGCATTTGACGAACAAAAAGGGGAGAATCTAAAGGCGTGCCTAAAGAACTACCCCTCGTGTTTGATGCGCCGAAGCCGAAAATGGGAATGCCACCCAAACACCTGGCGGACCTCACGGATGCCGAACGAACCGAAGCCATTCGCGGCCTCGGGCTTCCTGCGTTCCGTTCCAAGCAACTGGCAAACCACTACTTCAGCCGTCTCTCTGCAGATCCGGCAGAGATGACCGACCTTCCCGCAGGCGCGCGAGACGGCGTCGCCGAAGAGCTGTTCCCGCAGCTCTTTACCGACATCCGGGACCAGACCGCTGACGGCGGCGCCACGCGAAAGACCTTGTGGAAACTGCACGACGGCTCCCTCGTCGAGTCGGTGCTCATGCGGTACCCCGATCGCGCAACGCTGTGCGTGTCGAGCCAGGCCGGATGTGGGATGGCGTGCCCGTTCTGCGCCACCGGTCAGGGTGGGCTACAGCGCAATCTGTCCACCGCCGAGATCCTCGAGCAGTTCCGGATCGCTGCCGCGGCCATGCGCAATGGCGACCTCGACGGGGGCCCCGGCCGCCTGTCGAACGTCGTGTTCATGGGTATGGGGGAGCCACTGGCCAATTACAAGCGTGTCGTCGCCGCCGTCAAACGCATGATCGCGCCGGAGCCGGAGGGCTTCGGGCTGTCGCAGCGAAACGTGACAGTATCCACCGTGGGACTCGCGCCTGCGATTCGTCGCCTCGCCGACGAGGGCCTCCACGTCACCCTCGCCGTGTCCCTCCACACTCCGGACGACGAACTGCGTGACACCCTCGTTCCCGTGAACAACCGGTGGCCCGTCGACGAAGTGCTCGACGCGGCTCGCTACTTCGCCGACGCCACCGGACGCCGCGTCTCCATCGAGTACGCCTTGATTCGGGACATCAACGACCAGGTGTGGCGTGGAGAGCTACTCGGGCAGAAGCTGCACAAGGCGCTCGGGCAGTACGCCCACGTCAACGTGATCCCGCTGAACCCGACCCCGGGCAGCAAGTGGGACGCCAGCCCGAAGGCACAGCAGGACGCCTTCGTGGCGGCGGTGGAGCGACAAGGCGTGTCGTGCACGGTGCGCGATACCCGAGGTCAAGACATCGCCGCCGCGTGCGGGCAGCTCGCTGCGGATTCGTCTTCCTAGCGGACACACGAAAAAGCGGCTCACCTTGGAGAAAGGGTGAGCCGCTTTGCGCGTGTTCGTCTCGAAGTTTTCCGAACAGCTGCGCCTAGTTATTGGCGTAGTGCGCCGGATCGGTCGGAGTGAAGATCTTGTTGCGCTTCGGAGAATGACGCGGCGGATGCGGTTTGGTCGCGATCGCCATGATCACGAACACGGCGACCGCAATGGACACGAGATAGATGTTCTCGACATTGCCGATGTGGTTACCGAAAAGCATGAGCAGCATGAAAACCGCGAACGAGACGCCGACTGCGTTGCCGAACTTGCGGCTGAACCCGTGCCAACCCCAGTTCACCGACGGCTCGTCGATCGAGCTGATGCCGTTCCTGACGATTTCCTTGACGTGACCGGAGTCGCTCGAACTCATAGCTGCTTCTTCTCCTGAAAGTGAAGTATCTGTGCGTCATGTCTTCGTGCGGGCATGACAGTCGACTCTGAGTATCCCATATGAACTCGACGAATCGGGTCATCGACCCCCCGAGTACTCGCTTGTCTCGTGTTGCACATCCGCGATGCGGGTGGACAATAAACGTAGAACCCACCGGCGACTGGCCGCGCCTCCGCCGGGCGCGGGTATTCGGAAACTACTTTGGGAATCCGTTCGTTTACGTAGTCGGCGGTACAGCTGCGCCCGCCACGGACTCGGTTAGCGCAGACAAGGGGTCTTATTCACCGTGTTGATCTTTGGGATCGTGCTCTTCGCGTTCGGCATCATCGTGTCGATCGTCTGGCACGAGTACGGGCACTTTTCCACCGCACGCCACTTCGGGATGCTCGTGCGCCGCTTCTATGTGGGCATGGGACCGAAGGTGTTTGCCTTTCGGCGCGGGGAAACCGAGTACGGGCTGGCGGCCCTGCCGGTTGGTGGGTTCTGCGATATCGCCGGGATGACGACCTCCGACGAACTCGATCCGGCTGACGAGCCGCGCGCGATGCACTCTAAGCCGGCGTGGCAGCGGATCATCGTGCTGCTCGCCGGCCCCGTCATGAACTTCATCCTCGGCTTCGCCATTTTCTTCGGCGTCGCTGTCACTGCGGGCCTGCCGAATATCGATCAGGAACCCATTCCCGTTGACCAGATCCCGGCTGTCGTCGGGGAGACCCAGTGCATCGAGCAGGGCTGCACCGGTGCGGGCCCGGCCGGTGACGCGGGCGTCCTGCCGGGCGACCGGCTCGTTGAAATCGATTCGGTGCCCATCACCTCGTGGGCGGACGTCTCGACCGCGGTCGAGTCCCTTGGGGGCCAGCAGGTCGAAATCGTCGTGGACCGCGGCGGCGTCACCGAGCATCTGACGGCGGACGTCGCCTCTCGCGAGGTCGACGGGACGCAACAGGGTGTCCTCGGAATCAGGCTGGACGGCGATGCCGTTCCGCAACACGTGCTCGACGATCCCCGGTACCGAGGCATCACCGAATACGGCCCGGTCAGCGCGATCGGCGGAACCGTGCACTATACCGGCTACATCATGGTCGAAACCGCCAAGGGAATCGCGTCCTTCCCGTCCAAGATCCCGGGAGTGGCCCAGTCGATATTTGGTGGTGAGCGCGCAGAAGACAGCCCGGTGTCGATCGTCGGTGCAAGTCATATCGGCGGGCAGGTCGTCGACCACGGCATGTGGGCGTCGTTCTTCCTCCTGTTGGGCGCGCTCAACTTCTTCATCGGCGGATTCAACCTGATTCCGCTGGTGCCTTTCGATGGCGGACACATCGCCGTCATCTGTTACGAGAAGATTCGGGACGCGCTGCGTAAGCGGCGCGGCCTGGCACCCGGTGGACCGGCCGATTACGAGAAACTCATGCCGCTCACGCTGGGGGTGTTCGCGATCCTCATAGGGATCAGCGCCATTGTCATCGTTGCCGATTTCGTCAACCCGATGGTGCTCAATCTCTAACGCGGTTCCAGTCGGCCGCATGCGCAGATCTTTTTGCCGCTTTCGTTACGCGTTCTGTGGGAGGGCGGTTTAAGATGAATCCACGCCCGACCGGCGAGCTCCGCCGGCGAAAGGCCCGATTCTCATGACCACTCACGCCGAACCTCGCCTGGCACGCCGCTTGGATATGGATGACCAAGCGGTGCTTTTCCCGGTCCTGGCGGAAGAGGCGCCGATCTCCGGGCCTATCGTGGCCGGGATTCGCGAGGAGCGGCGCACACCGCGTGGCGTGGTGTCGAGTTTCTTCTCCTGCAGCGAACCGGAAAAGAGCCTGCTTTACGTCGGCGCCGGGATCGTGCCGTTCCGAATGCAGCCGGGCGATGCGGACATGTTCGCCGACTCGCTGGTCTCGGCCCGGTACACGAAGGCTTCCATTCATGGCCGTGCAGAGAATGTCCTGCCCCTGTGGGACGCGCTCGAGCCGTCGTGGGGTCCGGCCAAGGACATTCGCCCGACCCAGATGCTCATGCAGTGCGAAGACCCAACGCCAGCACCCATGACGTCGGACGCCCGTACCCGAGTGGGGTCACTGCGCCTCGCCTCTCCCGGCGAAATCGACCGGGTCCTGCCCGCGGCGGCGTCGATGTATGAGGAGGAGCTCGGGGCGAACCCGCTCACCGCTCCCTACGCCGCCGCCTACCACCATCGCGTCTATCGCTATCTTCTCAACCGTCAGACGTGGATCTGCGACCTCGACCATGGGGCAGAAGTGGCGTTCAAGGTAGACGTCGTAGGGCGCGAATACTCCACGGCCACGATCCAAGGTGTGTGGACGAACCCGATGGTTCGCGGCACCGGGGTCGCAAGCAGCGCGGTCGCCGCGCTGTGCCGCATCCTGCGGGCCGAGAACGTGGTGCCCTCGCTCGTGGTCAATTCCTACAACACCGCCGCACGCCGGGTGTACGAGCGCTGCGGATTCGATCATGTCGCAGACTATGCAACCGTGATGTTCTAGCGGTCGATCACGCTTCCTGGCGCGAACCGAGATGGGCGCATCGGTTGTCGCGGGGATACGATGGAACTCATGTCTGACGCCAATGTATCGTCCACCCGCGCTCCACTCACACCGGGCAAGCCGACGCCGATCCGCGAGGTACCCGCATCTATCGAGCGCCCCGAGTACGCCTGGAAGGACTCCGTCGCCGAGGCCATCGGCGAGCCGTGGGTGCAGACGCCCGAGGTCATCGAGAAGGTCCGCGTTGCCAGCCGCATCGCCGCAGATGCACTCGTGGAGGCGGGCAGGGCCATCGCCCCGGGTGTGACAACCGACGAGGTCGACCGGGTCGTCCACGAATACCTCGTCTCGCACGGAGCTTATCCATCCACTCTCGGATACCGCGAGTTTCCCAAGTCGTGCTGTGTCTCGCTCAACGAGGTCATCTGCCACGGCATCCCTGATACCACCGTCATCGAGGACGGCGACATCGTCAACGTCGACGTCACCGCATATTTCGAGGGTGTACACGGCGACACCAACGCGACGTTCTTCGCCGGGGACGTCTCACAAGAGCATCGCGACCTCGTGGCCCGCACCCTCGAAGCAACAATGCGCGGCATCAAGGCCATACGCCCGGGCCGTGAGATCAACGTCATCGGACGGGTCATCGAGTCCTACGCCAAACGCTTCGGATACAACGTCGTCCGCGACTTCACCGGCCACGGTGTGGGCCCGACATTCCATAATGGGCTCATCGTGCTGCACTACGACACCGATGGCGACCATCAGCAGCTCGAGCCCGGCATGACTCTCACGGTCGAGCCGATGATCAACCTCGGCGAGCTCGCGTACGAAGTATGGGATGACGACTGGACCGTAACGACCCGGGACAAGAAGTGGACCGCTCAGTTCGAGCACACCATCGTCGTCACCGAGGATTCCTACGAGATCCTCACCGTCCCCAGCGGCGGAATCGAGGCGTTCGGTCCGGAGCTGTAGCCGCGTGCCAGCGCCGGCCATCCTCATAGCCGGAACCACCTCCGACGCCGGCAAATCGATGGTGGTGGCCGGGCTCTGCCGCGCTTTGGCGCGCCGCGGGATCTCGGTCGCGCCATTCAAGGCGCAAAACATGTCGAATAATTCGGCAGTGACGGCGGACGGCGGGGAGATCGGACGAGCTCAGGCGCTCCAGGCGGAGGCATGCGGTCTTGCGCCGAACACGCTGTTCAACCCGGTTTTGCTCAAGCCCGGCTCGGACCGTCGTTCGCAGGTGGTCGTGCGAGGCAAGGTGTCCGGGAGTATCAGCGCCGCCGACTATCACGAGCGGCGCGCCCACCTGCGCACAGTCGTGACGGATGCGCTCGACGAGCTTCGCGCGACATTCGACATCGTTCTCTGCGAAGGCGCCGGCTCGGCCGCGGAGGTCAATCTCCGCGACAGCGATATCGCCAACATGGGGCTCGCCGAGTCGGCGAATCTGCCTGTGCTCATCGTGGGGGATATCGACCGCGGGGGAGTGCTGGCACATTTCCTCGGCACGCTCGCCGCTCTCGAAGCCGAGGACCAATCGCGGGTGGCCGGCTTCATCGTCAACAAGTTTCGTGGCGAGCTGTCCTTGCTCAAGCCCGGCCTCGACTGGGTCGAAAAGTCCACTGGTCGCGGCGTGCTCGGCGTGATCCCGTTCCTCACTGATCTGTGGATCGATACTGAGGACGGCCTCGGCATCACCCCTGGTGCGACGGTCGGCCGGCCGCGCGCGCCCGAGGGAAAGCGGTGGCTCGACGTCGCCGCGATCCGCCTACCTCGACTATCCAACTCGACAGATGTCGAGGCGCTTGCCATGGAGCCCGGGGTACGGGTGCGCTGGGTGGACTCGCCGTCTGAGGTGGCGACGGCGGATCTCGTCGTCCTTCCCGGTTCGAAGTCGACGGTGTCCGATCTCGAGTGGCTCCGCGCGCGGGGTATCGACGCCGGCATCGAGGAGGCTCGGCGCGCGGGAGCGGTGATCGTCGGCATCTGCGGCGGGTTCCAGATGCTCTCCCGCCACATCGATGACGTCGTCGAAGCCCGGGGCGCGCAGGGGCCTGTGCCCGGGCTGGATCTCCTCCCGGTGGACATCAAGTTCGCCCCCGAAAAGACCGTGCGCACGATCGACGCAGCGGGGACGATCTTCGGCAGCGAGGTACGCGTGCGGGGCTACGAAATCCACCACGGGCAGGTCCAACGCAACGACGCGGCTGCGTTCCACGCGATCGACGGCAGAGGAGAGGGCGCGTGCGTGGGCCGCGTCTTCGGCAGCCACATACACGGACTTTTCGCGAACGACGAGTGGCGACGGGAATTCCTTCGCGAGGCGGTTATGCCACAAGTCCCCGGCTTCTGTGTAGCGGCAGATACGCAGGTGGAGGCGGAGCGGATGCGCCAGGTCGACGTCATGGCCGATGCTGTTGAGGCTGCGCTGGACTTGGACCGGATCGTGCAGATGGCCTCGGCCGCGGCCAGGTTCGGGCCGACCCTGCGCATCGACCGCGATGCCCAGAGCACAGGGTAGCCGGAAACCTCTCCTAGAAGCCGCGGTCGGGAAAGTCGAGGCCGAGGAGCGCGTTCTCCACGACCTCGGTGAGGGCGGGGTGGATCCAGTACTGCCCGCGGGCCATGTCCTGGACGGTCAGTCCGAAGGTCATCGCCTGGACAAGCGGTTGGATGAGGATCGACGCCTCGTGTCCAAGGACGTGCGAGCCGAGGATGCGTCCGGTGGTGCGGTCCGCGATGAGCTTAACGATGCCCACCGGTTCGACCATTGCCCAGCCGTAGGCGACATCGGAGTACTGCTGCACCTTGACTGTGATGTCGAGACCCGCATCTCGCGCCTCGATTTCGGTCATTCCCGCGCCGGCGATCTGCGGAGACGAGAAGACCGCGTAAGGCACGACGTCATGATTGAACGAGCGCAGATCCTCCGGATGGAGCAGATTGTGCTGGACTACGCGCAGCTCGTGGTTCGCGACGTGCTTGAGCTGGTAGGGGGAAGAGATGTCTCCGATGGCCCACACGCCATCAGCCGATGTGCGGCCGAACTCGTCGACCCTGACACGGTTGCCGTCGAGCTCGATGCCTCCGGCCTTCGCGTCGAGAAGGTCGGCGTTGGGCGTGCGGCCCGTGGCGACGAGGAGCATATCGCCCTCGACGAACGTGCCATCGGCGAATTCGACGCGGGCTCCGGTGCCGTCGGTGCGGGCGGATATTTGCTGCGGGGTCTTGCCGAGGTGCAGGTCCCACTTGTCGGACACTGCTTCGGTGAACGCCTCGCTGATGGTTGTGTCGGTGTGCTTGAGGAGGTGCTCTGAACGACCGATCACCGACACGGTCGTACCGAATGCGGAGAATACGTGCGCGAACTCGGCTGCAATGTATCCGGATCCGAGGATGACCAGGGACTTAGGCGGTTCGGGGATCCGCATGATCGTGTCGCTGGTGTGGTAGTCGATGCCGGAGTCGGTGACGATGTGAGGGACGGCGACGCGGGCGCCGGCAGCGATGAGGATCGTGTCCGCCGAGATGGTGGACCCGGTGCCGGTATCGATGGTGCGAGGGCCGACGAATCGTGCGTGCCCGTCGTAGACGGTGATGTTGTCGCATTCGTTTCGGCGGTAGTTCTCGCCGCCTTCGGCGATCTTGTCGACGCGTTGGGAAAAGATGCGGTCGACGATCTCGGACCACTTCGCCCCGCCGAAGTGCGTGTCGATACCGAGCCGGGAGTTGGTGGCCGCAGCCTCTGCCTGGTCCGCCGGGTAAACGAACATCTTGGTCGGAATGCATCCACGGTTGAGGCACGTGCCGCCGAAAGTCCATTCTTCACATATGGCGATCTTCTTGTCTGCGAAGTCCTCGCTCGGCAGCGAGTTACCCGATCCGGTGCCGATGATGATGACGTCGAAGTGCTCGTCGACCGTGTTTCCGGACATGTTGTGTTGTGTCTCCTTTAGCTGGGTAAGTAGTCAGGTGCTCACACACCGATCGAATTGGCGTCCATCCAATCGATAAGCTCTGCCACCGCTTTTTCGCGGACGCCGATCGTCGAGAGCATGACGTCGTGACGCGCACCGGCGAGAGGGGCATCGGTGAGGCGACGGGAGATGCTTGGTCCGAACTTCTTCATCGAACGGACATCGAGGATGAGGTCGGCGTCGGTACGCCACCTGCTCGAACGCTCCGAGCGAAGCATCAGAACGGGTAGGTCGAGGCCGAGCCCCTTTTGAAGACGTAGCTGCCCGCGCCGTACCGCCGCCAGCCAACCCGGGCGTACGCCGGCGCTGTCGATGGGTTTGAGCGCTCGCTCGTAATCGAATTCACCCAGCCGTGAGGACGAGAGCGAGGATCCGTAGGTCTCGTTCGTTGGCAAGGGGAGGACTCGCTTTGGCACGAGCGTGCCGAGGGCGGCGATCAACGCGTCGACTGCAGGCATGATCCGGCTCGCCTTGAATGGCACGAATGCGTCGACGTCAAACTCCAGCCAAGGGCTATTGAGGACGAGACCGGCGATGTCCGCGGGCGCGCCGGCATCTTGGCGATTCGCCAGCCACAGCGGCACGATGAGCCCGCCGGTGGAATGGCAGATCGGCACGATGGGCGCGGAGGTGTCCGCGCGAATGGCGGCAATGGCCGCGTCGAGCTCGTCACCGTATCGGGCGAGGTTCGTCGAGTAATGCGCGCTCATGCCCGGCCGGAGTGACCGTCCGCACTTGCGCAGATCGAGACCGTAGGTGGCGATGGACTCGTCGGCGAGTCGTTCGGCGACGTGCGAGTGGAAGAAGTAGTCGGTGAAGCCGTGCACCCACAGCACCACCGCTCGTGGGTCTTCGCGCAGCGCGGGATCGTACCGCACGAGGGTGGCGGTAATGGGGCCTTCGCCCTCCGGATCGTCCCCGAGATCGATCGACAGCGCCGAGAAGTCCGCTCCCAGCCGGTCGGATCCCCAATCCCCGAGTACTGCGTCGCCTGTTTTGCCTGTTCGAGGCGTCTTATCGGCGTCGAGGGCGTGGTGTGAGATTCCTTGCACACCACCACGGTACCGACCACACATCGGTGTGAGTACGCTAAGAGACGTGTGCGCACCACAACTCGGCGGTAGACGCCGGAATTCGTGGGCGCAAAATTACCGAAATCGATAGCGTACGAGGATGGCTGCCAGTGACGGTCCCACAGGGCAATAAGCAAACGAATACAGACGTTGTTCTCATCGGTGCAGGCGTTATGAGCGCGACGCTCGGTGCTCTGCTGCGCCGACTGCAGCCGGACTGGTCGATCGAGATCCTCGAGCGGCTCAACGGGCCTTCGCAGGAATCCTCGGACGCGTGGAACAACGCCGGTACGGGCCACTCGGCACTGTGCGAGCTCAACTACACCCCCAAGACCGGGGACGGCGGTGTCGACATCTCCAAGGCCGTCGGCGTGAACGAGAAGTTCCAGGTGTCGCGCCAGTTCTGGTCCTTCGGCGTTGAGAACAACCTGCTCGGCGATCCGTCCGAGTGGATCAACCCCGTCGCCCACATGAGCTTCGTTCGCGGCGAAGAGGGGCAGAAGTACCTGCGTAAGCGTTTCGAATTACTGAGCAAGCACCCACTGTTCGAAACGCTCGAGCACACCGAGGACATCGACGAGATCAGTAAACTCGTCCCCCTCGTCGGCAAGGATCGCAATCCCGATGAGAAGGTCGCCCTCAGCCACATCAAGGGCGGCACCGACGTGAACTTCGGTGCCCTCACCCGTCAGCTGCTCGGTTACCTGGCACGCACGGGAACCGATGTCAGGTACCAGGCCGAGGTCAAGAACCTCGAGCGCAGCACTGATGGTTCGTGGAAGGTGCGATACGTCAATCGTGCGCTCGACGAGGAGCACACGATCAACGCGAAGTTCGTCTTTGTCGGCGCAGGCGGAGGTGCCCTGCACCTGCTGCAGAAGTCCGGCATCCCGGAGATCCGCGGAATCGGCGGCTTCCCGGTCGGCGGGCAGTGGCTCCGGTGCACGAACGAGGAGCTCGTCGAACAGCACAACGCGAAGGTGTACGGGCAGGCCGCCGTGGGCGCTCCGCCGATGTCGGTGCCGCACCTCGACACCCGCATCATCGACGGCAAGCGCGCCCTCCTCTTCGGCCCGTTCGCCGGCTGGACCCCGAAGTTCCTCAAGCGCGGCAAATTCACCGACCTCCCGCTGTCCGTCCGCCCGAACAACTTCCTGTCCATGGCGGGTGTAGGCGTTACCGAGCTCGGCCTGGTCAAGTATCTCGTCACCGAGCTCGCCAAGACGCACGAGAAGCGCGTCGAGACGCTGCGCGAGTTCATGCCGAGCGCCGAATCCGGCGACTGGGAGAAGGTCATTGCCGGCCAGCGCGTGCAGGTCATCAAGCCGAACAAGAAGACCGGCGGAACGCTGGAGTTCGGTACCGCCGTCGTCAACTCTTCCGATGGCTCGATCGCGGGACTCCTCGGTGCATCCCCGGGCGCCTCGACCGCGGTCGACGCGATGCTCGACGTTCTGAGCCGCTGCTTCCCCGACCGCATGGCGACGTGGGATGCCGCGATCAAGGAGATGGTTCCGTCCTATGGCCGCTCGCTTTCGGAGGACGTGACCCTGTTCAATGAGCAGTTCGAGCGTTCGCAAAAGGCGCTCAAGCTCGAATCGTAGTCCGCGAGCACAATTCTCAGGAGGGGGCGGCAGGTGCCCGGTAGGTAGCCGGGACCCTGCCGCCCTCACCAATACGCCGAGTATCTAAAGGCGTGCGGCATATTGGCCCGAAGTCAGGAGCGCGAGTCGTGAGCAATGAGAAAGTAGCGGGGCGCAGAGAACAGTTCCCGTTCACCGCCATCGTCGGCCAATCCGCTCTGCGGATGGCGTTGCTATTGCTTTCTGTCGATCCACGATTGGGCGGTGTTCTCATCCAGGGTGAGAAGGGAACAGCGAAAACCACCGCGGTCCGCGGGCTTGCCGATCTCCTGCCCGGCCACGCACCAGGCGAGCGCGGGGCGTTCGTCGAATTGCCGCTCAGCGCCACCGAAGACCGAGTGATCGGTTCCGTCGATGTCCAGAGTCTGGTCGCCGATGGATCGGCCCGGCTGCAGTCTGGGCTCGTCAGCGCCGCTGATGGCGGTGTGCTGTACGTCGACGAGGTGAACCTGCTCGCCGACAACCTCGTCGACGTGCTTCTCGACGCCGCCGCAACCGGTCAGGTCTCCGTCGAGCGCGATGGGGTCTCGGCGTCGGCCGACTCCCGGTTCGCGTTGGTCGGCACGATGAACCCGGAGGAGGGTGAGCTCCGCCCGCAGCTTCTCGACCGCTTCGGGCTGTCCGTCGAGGTGACGGCGCCGGGTGATGCCGCGGAGCGCGTCGAGGTCATCACGCGGCGCCTCGCCTTCGAAACGGATCCGGCCGCATTCGCCGAAGAGTATTCGGATGCGGAGTCGGAGCTTTCCGCTCGCATCGTTGATGCCCGTACTCGCCTCGCCGACGTCGACGTACCCACCCGCGAACTTCGCCGTATCGCACTCGTCTGCCTCGAGACCGATGTGCAGGGGCTCCGCGCCGATGTGGTCTGTGCACGGGCCGCGAAGGCCCACGCCGTGCTCGAAAGACGCAGCGAGGTGACCGAGGCAGACGTCCGCGCGGTGGCGAGCTTCGTCCTCCCGCATCGCCGCCGGCGCGATCCGTTCGACCCGACAGGGATGTCCGAGGCCGAGCTCGACGAAGCATTCGAGACGGCTCGCCGTCAGCTCTCCGAGCTCGAAGACGAAGACGAAGACGACGGCGAAGACGATCAGGGCCAGCTCGATGCTTCCGATGCGGGCGACACCGCCACCGCCACCCAGGAAGGCGGTGACGACGGAAGCGAGGAAGGACCGGACGGCGAGTCCGGCGACGATTCCGACGGATCCGGCCCTCCCGGCGGTCCCACCGATGGTCCGCCCCCGCGACCGACACCCCAGGATGACGCCGCCGGTGCCGATCCCGCCGAAACCGAGGAGAACCCGCGCACGAAGGACGCGGAGCACGCTGAACCGGACTCGGCCACTGACGGCCCCGTCGGCCGCGCACTCCAGGGCGTCGACCTGCAGGGCAATCACGGTTCACGCCCGTTGCTGTTTCGCTTCGCCGGAACCGGTAGCGGCGCGCGCGGACGCCGTTCGAAAGCGATCACGTCGTCCGGCCGTTCGGTGCGATCCGCTGCGGATGCGCGTGGGTCCCGTCTGGATCTCGTTCACACCGTGCGCTCGGCAGCGCAGCGCAACGCCAGGGAGCGCCACGAGGCGGGGATTAGCTCACCATTGACCGTGCACGGGGCGGACCTGCGATACGCCCAGCGAATCGGCCGGTCGGGCGATCTCGTCGTCTTTCTCGTCGATACCTCCGGCTCCATGGCCGCACGCCGGCGCCTCGAGCTCGTCGCACGCTCCGCCGTCGCCGTGCTGCGCGACGCCTACGTTCGGCGGGACGTTGTCGGCGTCGTGACGGCGGGCGGGCACGGCGCCTCGGTCGCGCTCGCACCGACGCGTTCGGTGGACCTCGCGGTCGCATCGCTCGGCAATGCCCCGACGGGCGGGCGCACCCCGCTAGCCGAGGGGATCGCGGAGACGCGCCGGATGCTCTCGGTGTATCGGCTTCGGGATCCGGCACGGCGCGCCATCGTTCTCATGCTCACCGACGGCCGCGCCACCGCCGGCAAGGACGCCCGCGCTCGCGCACTGGCAGAGGCCAGGCACCTGGGGGCGATGGCGCACGTTGCACCGGTCGTGATCGATTGCGAGGCCGGCAGGGTCCGGCTCGGGACCGCGGGAAGGCTCGCGCGCGCCATGGGCGCTCCGGTGGTCCCGCTCGACGGGCTGAGCGAGGGCGGGATCACCGAACTCGTGCGCAGTCACTAGGTCCGACGTCATAAGCTTCAATGAACTATTCGCCGGTGAAGGAAAGGGGCGCCACATGCCACAGGGACAACTCGATCCGGACCAGGTTCCCGACGACGGGCTGACCACGCGGCAGCGGCGGATGCTGCCGGTGACCGCCGTGCACACGGGCAAGGGCAAGGGCAAGTCGACGTCCGCTTTCGGCACCGCTCTGCGGGCGTGGAACCAGGGGATGAACATCGCGGTTTTCCAGTTCGTCAAAAGCGCGAAGTGGAAGATCGGCGAGGAGGAGGTGTTCCTCCGGCTCGGCGAGCTGCACGACGCCGAGGGGCTCGGCGGAGCGGTGGAGTGGCACAAGATGGGCTCGGGGTGGTCGTGGAGCCGCAAGAAGGGCGATGAGTCCGACCATGCCGCGGACGCCGTCGACGGTTGGGAGGAGATCAAGCGCCGGCTGGCCGCGGAGCAGCACGATTTCTACGTTCTCGACGAGTTCACCTACCCGCTGAAATGGGGCTGGATAGACGTCGAGGATGTCGCGGAGACGTTGCGTTCTCGTCCCGGGCGGCAACACGTGTTCATCACCGGGCGAGACGCACCCGAGGGGCTCATCGAGGTCGCTGATCTCGTGACCGAAATGTCGCTCGTCAAGCACCCGATGCAGGCCGGCCGCAAGGGCCAGAAGGGCATCGAGTGGTAGACGCGCCGATACCGGGCGCCGTCGTCATCGCGGCCCCGGCGTCCGGAAATGGGAAGACGACGGTCGCGACAGGGCTCATGGCCGCGCTTGCCGCCGGTGGGCGGAC
This sequence comes from Dietzia timorensis, assembly GCF_001659785.1. Lineage (NCBI taxonomy): Bacteria > Bacillati > Actinomycetota > Actinomycetes > Mycobacteriales > Dietziaceae > Dietzia > Dietzia timorensis. The sequence continues at coordinate 1,994,674 of NZ_CP015961.1, read as the reverse complement.
CGTCGCGCCGTTCAAGGTCGGTCCCGACTTCATCGATCCCACATTTCACGGCCTTGCCACTGGACGCCCAGGGCGCAATCTCGACGCCAACCTCCAGGGGGCCGCGCGGATCGCTCCGCTCTACGCCCACGGCAGCGCAGGGGCGGACGTGTCTGTCATCGAGGGCGTGATGGGCCTTTTCGATGGGCGCATCACGCACCTCGCGCCGGACGGGGTTTCCGGGTTCGGTTCCACCGCGCACGTCGCCGGTGAAATCGGTGCGCCCGTGCTTCTGGTCGTCGACGCCCGCGGACACAGTCAATCCGTCGCCGCTCTCGTACGCGGGTACGCGACCTTTGCGCCCGGCACCCACATTGCCGGGGTGATCCTCAATCAGATCGGTTCCGACCGGCATACCGCGATCCTCTCCGATGCGTGTGAGTCGGTCGGAGTGCCCGTGATCGGCGCGGTTCCAAGGGACCTCGAGCTGTCCGTACCATCGCGGCACCTTGGGCTGATGACTCCGGACGCGCTGGCGGAAGCGCAGCGCTCGATAGCGGCAATGGGCCACGCGATGGCCAGCCACGTCGACATCGACGCAGTGCAAAGACTCGCCGCTACATATGTAGAAGGACGGACTTGGCGCGCCGATACGGATGTAGAGGATGCGACGGTTGTTGTTTCCGGCGACGTTGAAGGAGATTCCGAGCGGCCAGTTATCGCCATCGCGAAAGGGCCGGCATTCGGTTTCCTCTATGCCGAATGGGTCGAGATGCTGCTGGCCCGAGGAGCGTCGATTGCGTGGTTCGACCCGCGCTCCGACCCACTTCCCGAGAGCGCGAACGCGTTGTTCCTGCCCGGTGGATACCCCGAGGAACACGCAGCCGAGCTCGAGGCGAACATCGGTACCCGCGAGCAGATTCGGGGGGCGATCGATCGGGGTCTGCCGGTGTATGCGGAATGTGGCGGGTACGCGTATCTCGGCCGCAGCCTCGACGGACACGCGATGGTTGGGGTCGTTGCGGAGCGATTCGAGTTCTCCCGTCGATTGACCCTCGGGTATCGCGACGCTGTGGCGATCACTTCCTCGCCGATGTTCGAGGCAGGCGAGAGAGTCGTCGGCCACGAGTTCCACCGCACCTCCGCCGTCATGGGCGAAGACAACGAGGCGCCAGGACATGCCGCCGCCTGGGGTTGGCGCGATACGACGGCTGGGACTCCCGTGCGTGAGGGGCATGTCACACAGTCGATTCACGGCTCCTATCTGCACGTACACCCCGCCGGCGCGCCTTCGCTGGTCTCCCGATTGGTCCAGGCGGGGCAAAACTTTAGGCTTGGTGGGTGAACATTTCCGCTGCCCCCGGATCCGGCTCGAACTCCTCGAGTTCTGCGACCGCACCATTTTCCGCTCCCATAGACGTGTCCGGAATCGACGTCGTCGTTCTCGGCGGCGGGCGGGGCGCGCATCGTGTGGTGCCGTCGCTGGTTGACGCCGGCGCCTCGGTGACCATCGTTGCCGCAGACGTCCGCGCGACTCTGGAAGAACTTCCCGGGGGAGTCCGTGTCCACCGCGATACGTGGTCGGATTCGGTTCTCGAGGGCGCAGGGCTTCTCGTGGTCACCGGAGATGAACCTGCGATCGAGGGAGCGGAGGCGGGCGCATTTCCCGAGGCCATCGTAGCTGCAGTCCGGAGCGCCCGCATTCCCGTGGCGCGGGCAGACGCGGAGCTGAGGAACGGTGGAGACGGCAGTGTTGGAGTTGCCGAGGAGCTCAAGGGTACGGTCGCGCTCGTCGGCGGCGGGCCGGGCGATGACGGGATGCTCACACTCCGCGGCCGCGAATTGCTCATGCAGGCCGACGTCATCATTGCCGATCGGCTTGCGCCGCAGCGGGTGCTCGCTGACGTGCCTGCCGGTACGGAAATCATTGACGCGGCAAAAATCCCGTATGGGCGGCAGATGGCCCAGCAGGCGATCAACGAAGCGATGATCGAGCACGCGAAGGCGGGGAAGTTCGTGGTTCGCTTCAAGGGCGGGGATAATTTCCTGTTCGGGCGCGGCTATGAAGAGGCGCTCGCGCTCGCCGAACACAGCATTCCCACATTCGTCGTTCCGGGCGTGACCAGCGCGTTCGCAGGCCCGGCGCTCGGCGGGGTGACGGTCACCCATCGCGGGGTGACCCACGAGGTCACCGTAATCTCAGGCCACGTGCCGCCGGGGCACGAGAAGTCACTGGTCAATTGGCCGGCTGTCGCGGCGATGCGCGGCACTGTCGTGCTTCTCATGGCGGTGAAGAACGGACCCGCGATCGCCGATGCGTTGATCGAGGGCGGACGACCTGCAGATACCCCGGTGTCGATCATCGAGTCGGCGTCGCTGTCCACCGAGCGGCGAGTCGATGCCACTCTGGCGAGCCTGCGGGAGGTCATGGCTGCGGAGAACGTCGTTCCTCCGGCGATCATCGTGATCGGCGAGGTCGCCGGTCTGCCGCAGGTTTTGGCGCCCGACCGGCTCTAGCCGGCGTTCGTCTTGTTGATAGCGGAGTGCGAGCCGGCCACGCTCGTGGGTGCTCGGCGCACGAGTAGCCACGCGCCGATCATGGTGAGAATCCAGACCACGAGATACGGCTCTCGCAGGACGATGCCGAAGGGCTCGTTGAGAGCCTGTGCCGACATGAACCACCCCGTGCCCACCCAGACGCCCTCGGGCTGCTCGGCCGCTTCGAACGTGAATGTCCATGCGCCGACCAGAAAGTAGAGCGCAAAGGGGAGTAGCCACGCGAGCAGAGCCCAGCCGCGGCGTGCCCGTTCGAGCAGAAGGTGCACGAGCACGACCATGAGGGGAACGAACCAGACCCAGTGGTGCCCCCAGGAGAACGGGGACACGACGCAGCCCGTCATGCCCGACAGGACGAACGCCAGTTGCGGTTGGCCCCGAAAGTGCACGCGATAGGCCACACCGAGCCCGACGGCGGCACAGATGAGCGCTGCGATGAGCCACGCCCAGCGAGGCGTGGCGTCATCGAAGATGTACCACGCGAGAACCCCGCTGATCGACTGGTTACTTGGTGCGGCCACATCGCCGATGCGCTCGGCCTCGAAGAGTCCGCCGGTCCAATACCCCAGCGAGGAGCTCGGCGCGGCGATGGCACCGATGACGATCGTGCCGACGAAGGCCGCGCCGCCTGCGAGTACGGTGCGGTACTGCTTGGTGACGAGGTAATGGATCCACATGAACCCGGGGGTGAGCTTGATGCCCGCGGCAATTCCTGTGAGCGACCCGCGAAAGACTCCTCGGCCCGAGGCATCGAGAACCATGAGTGCGAGCAGCACCAAATTGATTTGACCTAGCCACAGCGTCGTCCGAACGGGCTCGACGAAGACCATGGTTCCCGCGAAGAACACCGATGCCCAGACGAGTCGGAGATCGCGGCGATAGCCGAGCCACGTGAGCATCGTCCAACACACGACCACGGTCGACGCCACGTTGAGCGCGAGCCAGGACGCCTCCATGAGCTGGAAAGACAGGTTCGCGAGGACCACGAACAGCGCCGCAGAGAACGGCGTGTATGTGTACGGCATCGGTCCGCGCCAGCTCTGCCCCGGGTCGAGGGAATGGATAAGACCGTCGTAGAGCGGCAGCCCGGCGTGGACGAACTCTCCACCCCAGCGATAGACGTGCAGGTCGGTGACCAGGTTGTAGATTCCCCAATACGGCAGCTGGTCGTCGGGGAACGTCACCAGGAAGGCGAGGGCGAGAACGCAGGTGACCCCGAGCACGACGAGAAGCATGCGGGGGAGAACCCGGTCCCGCCGGGTTGCCTCCGGCTCGGGCCGGGAAACGAAGCGCTCGCGATACGTGGGCATGAGAGGTGAATCGCACTCCGGAAGTAATTGGTTACTTACCTTTTGTGGAATACACCTTCGACCCCCGAGGCGAGGCCAGACGCGCCAGGAGTTGCCGAAGAATTCGTTAGGGGTGTGTTTATTGTTCGTGCAGCAGCATGGTGAGTGCGCGGGCGTTGTCTCCTTCGGCGGCGAGATCGATACCGGCCTTCGACGCCGCGCGGCGAAGCGATTTCACGTCATCGATGTTCGCGCGCGAGGACACAAGCGCTCGAGTGAGCGCGCCCTTGTAATTCTTGTTGAAGTGGGTGATCACCTTGCGGCTGCCGTCGGGCAACACGCTGACCACGTCGACCGTCACAGCACCGGGTACTGGTCCGAGCGCGCGATAGCCCCCGCTGCGCAGGTCGACGACGAGCTCCTCCCCGAAATCCGCCACTGCCTCGGTCAACGGTCCTGCCCACCGGCTCCGTAGGGTGCCGCCTTTCGGCAATGACGACGAGGCGCTGAGCCTGTAATGCGGGATCTGATCGTCGGCACCGACGAGACCGAATAACGCCGAGCCCACGAGAATGGTGCTGCGTGCGCGGTCCTTGCGAGCCTTGGTCAGGGAGCCGAAGTCGAGGGCGTCGTACAGGACGCCGGTGTAGCGCGTAATCGCCGGTGCCGTCGGGGCGGACAGCAGCTCGGCGTTGGCCTCGAGCTCGGCCGGCGCCTGTTTCTCCGACAGGCCGAGCGCCTTCGCGGCAGGCGCTGCGGGTCCTGCGCACAGTGCGGACAGTTCGGAGATGAGATCGCGGCGCAGCGACGTCATCCCGTGGTGTTCGGCGAAGTGCATCGCCTCGACGTCGAGGGGAGCCCCCGAACCGCCGAAGGACTTTGTTTCCGAAGGGGGAAGCAGAATACGCACGATCGTCAAGAATAGTCGCGCGGCGAATTGCGGGGTCTGGTGGGCGGCGGGGCGGCGCTGCGGATAACCTGGGTAACCGTGATTGAGCGCCTATCTCATTTGTTCCTCCGTACCCTTCGCGACGATCCCGCCGATGCCGAGGTGATCAGCCATAAGCTGCTGGTTCGTGCCGGTTATGTGCGCCGGGTCGCGCCAGGTGTGTACTCCTGGCTGCCGCTTGGCCTGCGCACTCTCCGCCGCATCGAGGACATCGTGCGCGAGGAGATGAACGCCATCGGCGGCCAGGAGATCCTCCTGCCCGCTCTGCTGCCGCGCGAGCCGTACGAGAAGAGCAACCGCTGGACGGAGTACGGCCCGTCGCTGTTCCGCGTCAAGGACCGCAAGGGCGCGGACATGCTGCTCGGCCCGACGCACGAGGAGCTGTTCACGCTCACCGTGCAGGGTGAGTACTCCTCCTACAAGGATCTGCCCGCGACGCTGTACCAGATCCAGACGAAATATCGCGACGAGGAACGTCCCCGAGCCGGCATCCTGCGCGGCCGTGAGTTCGTGATGAAGGACTCGTATTCCTTTGACGTCGACGATGCCGGGCTCGACCGGTCGTATGAGGCACACCGCGGCGCGTACCAGCGCATCTTCGACCGCCTCGGAGTGGACTACGTGATCGTCAAGGCAACCTCAGGGGCGATGGGCGGTTCGGCGTCGGAGGAGTTCCTCGCCGTCGCTCCCGCCGGCGAAGACACCTTCGTCCGCTCGACCGGCGGCGACTACGCCGCGAACGTTGAGGCGGTGACGACCCCGGCCCCCGAGGCCCTGGACTACGCCGCCACGCCCGAGGCGGTCGTGCACGACACCCCGGACGCGACGACGATCGACGCGCTGGTCGAGTGGGCCAATGCCGCTGACCTCGGCCGTACCGTCACGGGAGCCGACACGCTCAAGTGCGTCATGGTGAAGGTCACCGAGCCCGGGAAGGAGCCCGAACTCGTCGGCATCGGCGTGCCGGGCGATCGCGAGGTGGACATGAAGCGTCTCGAGGCCTCATTCGAACCCGCGACCGTGGAGCTCCTCGACGAGGAGGACTTCAAGAACAATCCGTTCCTGGTCAAGGGATACATCGGTCCCCGCGGGCTCGAGCGCAACGAGGTTCGGTTCCTTGTAGACCCGCGCATCGTTATGGGCACGGCGTGGATTTCCGGCGCCGATGAGCCGAACCGACACGTCGTCGATCTCGTCTGCGGACGCGACTTCACCCCGAGCGGCACCATCGAGGCCGCAGAGGTGCGCGAGGGCGATCCGGCGCCGGACGGCTCCGGCACATTGACTCTGCAGCGCGGAATCGAGATCGGCCACATTTTCCAGCTCGGCCGCAAGTACACCGACGCCTTCGGTTTCGACGTTCTCGGTGAAGATGGCAAACCGGCGCGGGTGACGATGGGTTCCTACGGCATCGGCGTGTCCCGCCTGATGGCAGTTCTTGCCGAGCAGCGCGCGGACGGGAAGGGGCTGTCGTGGCCGGCCGCGGCGGCACCATTCGACGTGCACGTCGTCATCGCGAACAAGGACGAGGAGGCCGCGCGCGGCGCCGAGGAGCTCGCGGAGGCCTTCGACGAGGCAGGACTGCAGGTCTTGTTCGACGACCGCAAGGCCTCGCCGGGCGTGAAGTTCAAGGACTCCGAGCTCGTGGGCATGCCGTGGGTCGTCGTGGTCGGACGCGGCTGGTCCGAGGGCACCGTCGAGCTTCGCGAACGCGCGACCGGCGAGGTCACTCAGGTCCCCGTGGACGGTGCCGCCGATGCGATCATCGCGACGCTGCGTGGCTAGGAGCGCATTCGCGGCCGCGGGCTCCCCGCCGGACGACTGCTACAGGCCGGGAAGCGGGGAGAACGGGGCTCCGGGGATGATGTTACGCCACCTTGCCATCTGGACCGTCGCCTTCTCCAAGGCCTCGGCCGCGAAAGCGCGCTGCTCCTCTGTCTGATCCTCGGCGGCCAGTTGCGAGGCCCAACCCTCGCATGCATCCGATTCGAGTCTGACGGCGAAGATCAGCGCATCCCACGACGTCTCGAGCGCTTCGCTCGTGCTGTATCCGGCCTCCGCCGGGGGAGCCTCCGGCCAAAGCAACTGGGCGCGGTCCGCGAGCGAGCGGTGCTGTTCGAGCATCCGCCGGCACGCGGCGTTGATGGACGAATCCGCGAGCGGGAGGATGAGCCCATAGCCGTAGGCGGCCGCGTGTTCGGAGCGGATGCCGTCGAAGTTCGTCATGTATGCGTGAGCTCCCTTTTTCCTCTTCGTCCTACTGCGTCAGGCCCAGCGCCACGCCGAGCGAGACCTGGGCCAACGCGCTACATGCAGCGCCGACCGAGCCGGCCAGCGCGCTCGGGTAACCCTCGAGGATCGCTGCGGCTTCCCGGGCCGTCCGGCTCGAGGCCGTGAGCGCCTCGACGACCTGATCCAGTGTGGCCGGCTCGCCGCTCTCCGGGGCAGGGGCGGCCGTGTCTTCACCCTCGCCTTCACCTTCGGAGTATTCTTGCGGCAACTCCTCTCCGGCGGCCTTGAGAGCCTCGACGAGCGCATCGCGGTGCACGGTGCGCGCCTCGATTACGCGATCGAGGGCGCCGTATTCAGCGGACTCGGGGCCGAACTGTTCGCGCGCAGATTCCGCCAGTGCGATATCCGAACGCGACATACGCCACGAATCCACGAGCACGTTCTGCTGCTCGGAATCGAGCTCCCCACACCCGGCGACCGAACCGCCGACGACCGCGATACCCGCTGCGAGTCCGACGAGTTTGAACAGTTCGCGGCGGGTCGGCCCGGGACTGTGCCTCATCGTGAATCTCCTCGGTTCGGTTCGTTTGGGGAGCGGTCGGTGCCGGGAGGCACCTTACGGCCATTCCATCGCACTTGTTTACCGCCTGCGGGTGCGTGGCCCTGTGAGGCGGGGCCGGTAAGCTCGGCACTCATACGAGCATACGAAAGGGGCGGTGAGTCGTGATTCTCTCCGAACAGGACCGAGCCACCATCGAGGCGATCGTTTCCCAGTTCGGCCTGGACGTCGACCGCATCGACGATTCGGGCACGTCCGAGGGGGCCGCCAGCGTGAAGATCATCGTCGACGGCGACAATCCGGTCGGGCTCGACGAGCTTGCCGAGATTTCGAACGCGCTCGACGCACCGTCGCAGGGGTGGGGATCGACCGAACAGAAGGTGATCCTCGAGGTATCGAGCCGGGGAGTGGGCGCACCGCTGGAAACGCCGAGGCACTTCCGCCGCGCACGGGGCAGGAAGGCCGAGATCGCGTTCGCCAGCACGGATGCGCTCTCCGACGTCATTGGCGAGAAGGGGAGGGGACACAAGGCGCGGATCGGTGACGTCGACGAACCCGGTGGGCGCGTGTGGCTGGTTTTCAAGGCGGGAAAGAGCCTGCACGCGCAGTGGGTCGGCCTCGGTGACATCGAGCGCGCAGTGGTCCAGGTAGAGTTTTCCTCTCCACCACAGGACGAGATCGACCGGTTAGTGGCAGACTCATAATTCGAGAGTCTTTTGGCTAGGAGACGGAAGCTGCAATGAATATAGACATGACGGCCCTCAAGCTGTTGAGCGCTGAACGAGAAATCTCTCTCGAGGACCTTCTTGTCACATTGGAAAGTGCGCTTCTGACGGCGTACCAGCACACTCCCGGCGCCCAACGGCCCGCGCGCGTCGAGGTGAACCGCAAGGCGGGTTCGGTGCGAGTGCTCGTTGCGGAGCTCGACGACGAGGGCAACCAGATCGGCGAGTTCGACGACACGCCCAGCGATTTCGGCCGCGTCGCCGCGTCCACCGCCCGCCAGATCATCATGAACCGCTTGCGGGAAGCGGATTCGGCGAAGACGTACAACGAGTTCCAGGCGCGTGAGGGAGAGATCATCTCCGGCGTGATCCAATCGGATGCGCGCGCTAACGACCGCGGCATCGTGGTCGTCCGGCTCGGGCCCGAAAGCGGCGGCACCGAGGGCACGATCATGCCTTCGGAGCAGGTACCCGGCGAACGCTACCCGCACGGCGAGCGCATCAAATGCTTCGTCGTCGGCGTGACGAAGGGGCCGCGGTCGACGACGATCAATCTCTCCCGGACGCACCCGGACCTCGTCCGCGGGCTGTTCCGTCTCGAGGTGCCCGAGATCGAGGACGGATCGGTGGAGATCTCGTCCATTGCGCGCGAGGCCGGGCACCGGTCGAAGATCGCGGTGTCCGCTCACGTCAATGGTCTCAACGCCAAGGGCGCGTGCATCGGGCCAATGGGTGCGCGCGTACGCAACGTGATGGCCGAACTCGGCGGCGAGAAGATCGACATCATCGACTGGGACTCCGATCCCGCGATCTTTGTGGGTAACGCCTTGTCGCCATCGAAGGTCGTCTCGGTGGATGTCGTCGACGAGGTCAACAAGGCCGCCCGCGTAGTAGTGCCCGACTACCAGCTGTCGCTGGCGATCGGGAAAGAAGGGCAGAATGCCCGACTCGCGCATCGCCTCACGGGCTGGCGCATCGACATCCGCTCCGATGCCGACACCTCCGATCCCATTGAGGTACCGGGCGTCGATTAAGTCATCTGGTCGAATTCGCGGTAAACTCAGCTTCTGCGACTTTTACCGGAAGGTAAACGGAACGCTCGATGAGTTGCCGCCGCAGAGGCGGACCTATTAGGCGTGCCGCGAAAACCGGCCTAAGGTCGTAACTGGTGGATTCGGAATCGAGGAAGGGCGAGTCACTTGAGTGATTCACAGCCTGCGAATCGATGTGGCCCCGTACGCACGTGCGTGGGTTGCCGCCGAAGCGAGCCGGTTTCCGGCGACCTCGTCCGCGTGGTCGCCGTGGAGCACGGTTCGGCGATCGTTCCCGACCGGCCAGGGACTATGGACGGTCGCGGAGCCTGGGTTCACCGCAATGCCGACTGCGTTCGGACCGCACTCGAGCGGAAGGCCTTTCCGAGGTCGCTTCGCGTGGGACTGAATGCCGACGTTTCGGCGTTAAACGAGTTTGTCGCCCGGCTATGTGGCGACCAGACGATCCCTCCTGCGTCAGACGCAGGGGAGGAGGAGTGAAGAAATGGACCGCAACCGATGAGAACACCGTGAAGTCGAAACGATGAACGGATATCGGAAAGCATTAGGGGCTTGAAAGCGACCTGCCATGTCGCCTTCTAGTCCCTACAGGACAGGAGAAAAGTGGCAGGAAAGCCCCGCGTCCACGAGATCGCGAAAGAGCTCAACGTAACGAGCAAGGAGGTCTTGGCGAAGCTGCGCGAGCAGGGAGAATTCGTCAAGTCCGCATCGTCGACCCTGGAAGTTCCGGTGGTTCGGCGACTCAGAGAGGCATTCCCCGAGTCCTCGGGTGGCGCCTCCGCATCGGCCGACAAGGCCCCGGCCAAGTCGGCGAAGTCCGATGGGCCGAAGCCCGGCGCAAAAAAGGCCGCGCCGAAGGCCACCCCGTCCGCGGCCACACCGGGCCCGAAGCCGTCCTCGGCAAAGCCGGTTCCGGCCGCGAAGCCCGGCCCCGCGCCGGCGGAAAAGCCGTCCCCCGCGAGCACTCCGAAGCCCGCGGCGGCCAAGCCGGCGGCTGAGGCGACTGCGGACGCCGCGCCGAAGCCCTCGAGCGAGGCTGCACCCAAGCCCGGCGCTCGCCCCGGACCGAAGCCGGGTCCGAAGGTGCCGCGCGTCGGCAACAATCCCTTTTCCACCGGCGGCCAGTCTGCTCGTCCCGCGCCCCGTCCGGCGCCGGGGCCCGGCGGACCCCGCCCCGGACCGGGCGGACAGCGCCCGGCCGCCGGCCAGGGCGGACCTCGCCCGCAGGGTGGCGCTCGTCCCGGCCAGGGAGGGCCCCGTCCGGGCGCCCGCCCCCAGGGTGATCGTCGTCCTCAGGGCGGCGGCCAGGGTGGTGGACCTCGCCCGAACCCGGCGATGATGCCTGCGCACCCGAGCCCGGGCCAGATGCCCGAACGGGTCAAGCCGGCAGGCCGCGGCCGTCCGGGCGGTGGCGGTCGCCCCGGTGGCGGCGGTGGCGGTTTCCGCGGCGGAGGACCCGGTGGACCGGCTCGTCCGGGCGGTGGCGGTCGCCCCGGTGGCGGCGGTCGCGGACGCGGCGGCGCGGCCGGTGCGTTCGGTCGCCCCGGTGGCGCACCACGTCGTGGACGTAAGTCGAAGCGGCAGAAGCGCCAGGAATACGATTCGATGCGCGCACCCGAGGTGGGCGGCGTTCGGCTTCCGAACGGTAACGGCCAGACCGTCCGCCTGGCACAGGGCGCATCGCTCGCCGACTTCGCCGACAAGATCGACGTCAACCCGGCGCAGCTCGTCCAGGCTTTGTTCAACCTCGGCGAGATGGCCACGGCCACGCAGTCGGTGAGCGAAGAGACGCTGCAGCTCCTCGGCGAGGAGATGGGCTTCAAGATCCAGGTCGTCTCTCCGGAGGACGAGGATCGCGAACTACTGGAATCGTTTGACCTCACCTACGGCGAGGATGACGGCGGCGATGAGGAGCTCGAGAAGCGTCCCGCGGTCGTTACCGTCATGGGTCACGTCGACCACGGTAAGACCCGACTCCTCGACTCAATCCGTCGAGCGAACGTCGGTGACGCCGAGGCCGGTGGTATTACCCAGCACATCGGCGCGTATCAGGTGACCACCCCGGTCAACGACGAAGACCGCACCATCACGTTCATCGATACCCCGGGCCACGAGGCGTTCACCGCCATGCGTGCCCGTGGTGCGAAGTCGACCGATATCGCGATCATCGTTGTGGCGGCCGACGACGGAGTCATGCCGCAGACGGTGGAGGCGATCAACCACGCCCAGGCTGCGGATGTACCGATCGTGGTCGCGGTGAACAAGATCGATAAGGAAGGCGCCGACCCGGCGAAGATCCGCGGTCAGATGACCGAATACGGACTCATCCCCGAGGAGTACGGCGGCGAGACGATGTTCGTCGACATCTCCGCCCGCAACGGTGAGAACATCGACAAACTTCTCGAAGCCGTCGTGCTGACCGCTGATGCAACGCTCGAGTTGTACGCCAACCCGGAGATGGACGCCCAGGGCGTCGCGATCGAGGCTCACCTCGACCGCGGCCGCGGGCCCGTCGCGACGGTCATCATCCAGCGCGGTACGTTGCGCGTCGGCGATTCGATTGTCGCCGGCGACGCCTACGGTCGCGTGCGACGGATGGTGGATGAGCACGGACAGGACGTCAAGGAAGCCGGTCCCTCGCGCCCGGTTCAGGTCATCGGCCTGACCAGCGTATCCGGTGCCGGCGACACCTTGATGGTGGTCGACGAGGACCGTATCGCACGCCAGATCGCCGATCGACGCAATGCGCTCAAGCGCAACGCGCAGGCGGCTCGCAAGCGTAAGCGGATCAGCCTCGAGGACCTGGATTCGGTGCTCAAGGAAACGAGCCAGCTCAACCTCATCCTCAAGGGCGACAACGCCGGTACGGTCGAAGCTCTCGAGGAGTCGCTTCTCGGAATCGAGATCGACGACGAGGTCGAACTGCGTGTCGTGGACCGCGGTGTCGGTGCTGTCACCGAAACGAACGTGGATCTCGCGGCCGCATCCGATGCGATCATCATCGGCTTCAATGTGCGTGCAGAGGGTAAGGCGACCGAGCGAGCCAACCGCGAGGGCGTCGAGATCCGCTACTACTCGGTGATCTACCAGGCCATCGACGAGGTCGAGTCGGCGCTGAAGGGCATGCTCAAGCCGATCTACGAGGAGTCCGAGCTCGGCAAGGCGGAGATCCGCCAGCTGTTCAAGTCCTCCGCCGTCGGTACGATCGCCGGTTGCATGATCACCGAGGGGCGCGTCCGGCGTCACGCAAAGGCGCGGCTCGTTCGCGACGGAAACGTGGTCTCCGATTCCATCGAGATCAAGACGTTGCGTCGCGAGAAGGACGACGTCACCGAGGTGCGCGAAGGCTTCGAATGTGGTCTGACCGTGTCCTACCCGGACATCCAGGTCGGAGACTTCATCGAGGCGTACGAACTGGTCGAAAAGCCCCGCGACTAAGCGTAGGTTTTTTCGACAACGGGACTAGACCGGCGGGGCCGCGGGCGCGAGAGCGCAACCGCGGCCCCGCCGGTGTTGCCGCCCTTTACCGCCCGTCATCGGGCATCATGAGCTTTTGAGCACACAGCAGGAGAAGGAAATGAACGAACGCGCGCGTGCGGGCCGCTTGGCCAAGCGCATTGCCGAGATCGTCGCCACCGCCATCGAACATGAGATCAAGGATCCTCAGCTCGAATTCGTCACAGTCACCGACGCGCGCCTGACCGCGGACCTGCGCGACGCGACCGTGTTTTACACCGTGCGCGGCCGCACCCTCGACGAGGAACCGGACCACGAGGCCGCGGCCGCGTCGCTGGAACGCGCCAAGGGGCGCCTGCGGAGCATCGTCGGTCGCCAGACCGGCGTGAAGTTCACGCCGACCCTCGCGTTCCAGGCCGACACGGTTCCCGACGCCGCGCGGCAGATGGAAGACCTGCTCGCGAAGGCCCGCGAGAAGGACGAAGAGGTTCGCCGCACCGCCGAGGGAGCGAAGCCGGCGGGCGAAGAAAACCCCTACAAGCTCGACGAAGACGAGCAGTAGCCGAAGCCGCCTCGTGCACGACGACCAAAGATCCGAGGAGCGCACTCGCCCGTCTTCCTTCGGGAAGACTCTCTTCGGCCTCGCCTTGCCGGTGTTGCCGGTTCTTGCGGCGGAGCCGATTTACTTATTGGTCGACGGCGTCGTGGTCGGGCGCGTCGGGTCGACCGAATTAGCGGCTCTCGGCGTAGGTTCGCTGCTGCTCACCCTTCTGGGCACGCAGATGAACTTCCTGTCATACGGGACGACGGCGCGCGCAGCGAGATTTTTCGGCGCCGGCCGCACCGACCTCGCCGTGCGGGAGGGGCTACAGGCCTCCTGGATCGCCGGTGGAGTCGGCCTGGCAGTGGTCACCGTCCTGCTCGTGTTTGTGGGACCAATTACCGGGGCACTGACCCCAGATCCACACGTTGCGCAGATGGCGCGGAACTGGCTGCACATCGCGGCCTGGGGCATTCCGCTCATCCTCCTCACCGCAGCGGGAAATGGTTGGATGCGCGGCGTCCAACGAACCCGCGGACCCCTGGCCTTTGTGGTCGGAGGGATCGCGGTGTCCACCGCCCTGTGTTTCGCGCTGGTCCTCGGTCTCGGGCCCTTCCCGGAATTGGGCCTCCAAGGCTCCGCCATCGCCAACGTCGTCGGCCAGGCATGCGCGGCGTCGGGCATGCTGGCCGCGCTCTTCGCGCAGAAGCATCGCTACGGCCTGTCGCTTCGCCCGCTGCCCGACGTCATCGCGACACAGCTGCGTCTCGGCGGGAACCTCATCGTCCGAACGGCCGCATTCCAGGTAACGTTCTTCGCCGCCACCAAGACCGCCGGGGAAGCGGGAAACGCGACACTCGGCGCCCATCATCTGGGTGGACAGGTGTGGAACCTGATCTCCCTGGTTCTCGACTCCGTGGCGATCGCAGCCCAGGCCGTCGTTGGCCAGGCCCTCGGCGCCGAAGATCGCGAGCGCGTTCGGCGCTTCACCAGACTCACCGTCACGTGGTCCCTGGGGCTCGGCGTCGTGCTTGCGATCGCCATCGCCGTGTTGCACGGTCCTATCGTGTCGCTACTTACTTCGGACCCGGAAGTGGCCGAACGCTTCCGCGTAGCCGTGTTCGCCGCGGCGCTCCTGTGTATTCCGGCGTCGGTGGTGTTCGGCCTGGACGGCGTCTTGCTCGGGGCCGCCGATGCCGCCTTCCTGCGCAGACTCACTGTGGTTACCGCGCTGGGGTGCTACTTACCGGTGCTCATTGCCACGCACTACTTTGGGTGGGGGCTAGAAGGGATATGGGCCGGCCTAGGCGCATTCATCCTCGGCCGGCTCGTCGGTGTCGCACTTCGGGCTCGTTCCGACACGTGGATGCGGATGGGAACGCCGCAAGGAGGGAGCACATGAGCTCGAAGCCGCACGACAACAGCGCTGATCCCGCCGTCGATGCGGGCGACCCCGCGTCGATCGCAGCTGCAGCGGAATACCTGCTGGCAGGAAGAGCCCGCGCATTTGATCCCGCCGAGGACGACCCGGCGGAAGTCGACGCAGTCGCCACCATCGGCGCCGGGCCGGGCCACCCGACGTTGCGGGCGGTCGCCGACCTGCACGCCGCGAGCCGCGGTAATCGCTCGGTGGTCGCGGGCCTTCGGCCAAGCCACCCCGGCGACTGGCTTATCGTCGCCGGCGACGTGGCCGAGCGCCTCGCCGATATCGCCGACGTTCTCGCCACCCTCGCCGAGCGATTCGCGCGTGTCATCTGGGTTCCCGGGAACCACGAACTGTGGGGAGGACGCATCGGCCTCGACGGCCTTGCCGCGCCCACGCGATACGCCGTCATGGTCGACATCTGCCGCCAGTTGGGAATCGACACCCCCGAGGACCCGTATCCGCTGTGGGAGGGTGCAGGCGGCCCCGTACGCATCGTCCCGTTGTTCCTCCTCTACGACTACTCGTGGCGACCGGACCCCCGCGCGAGCAAGGCCGAGGCGCTCGCCGCAGCACGGGAGCGCCGAGTGGTCGCCACCGACGAATATCTCATCGACCCTGCGCCGTTCCCATCCGTATCGGCCTGGTGCTCCGAGCGACTCGCGGAAACGACGCGCACGCTCTCTCGCCTCGACCCGGACATGCCGACGGTGCTCATCAATCACTGGCCGCTCCACCGCGAGCCGACCCGCATGCTGTTTCTCCAGGATTTCGCGATGTGGTGCGGCACCGAACACACCAGCCAATGGCCACTGCGCTACCGAGCGCAGACGTGTGTCTACGGGCACCTACACATTCCGCGCAGCCACATCGTCGACGGCGTCCGCTTCGAGGAAGTCTCGCTAGGCTATCCACGCGAATGGCAGCGGCGCGGATTCCCCGTACCGCTGGCCCGCCAAATAGTTCCGGTACCGCCGGACCCGCCTGTGCGGTGGCTGGATGACGGCGAGGGACCTCATATCGCCGGGCCGGACGAAACCGGACGACCGTTCCGCGAGGACATTACCGACGATCAATGGGCAGAGGTGGCCGGGAAATGAACGACGCACGCGGTACCACGGGCGACATGCTGCGCTCGGTGTTCCCCGACGGCGTGCGTGTGTCGTCCTGGGACGAGCTGCTCGCGGCGGGACGGGACGAGGATGCCGCGATCGAGAACCTGTGGCCGGCCGAGGCCGAGGCGAGCGCGACGTACGCGCCCCGGCGGCGCGCCGAGTACGCCTCGGTTCGCGATTGCGCGCGAGAAGCACTTCGCGGGGAGGGGATCGAGCCGGCGGCGATCGTGAAGGGGCAGCGCGGCGCCCCGATGTTCCCGCCGAACGTGGTCGGAGCAATGACCCACACCGACGGTCTCCGAGCTGCGGCGATCGCCAGGCAGGAACGGTTCCGCAGCCTCGGCGTGGACGCCGAACCCCACGAGGGGCTTCCGCCCGGCGTCCTCGACGCCGTCTCGCTCCCATCCGAGCGGGACTGGGTGCGCGCCGTGCTCGCCGGAGAACCGCAGCTGCGCGTGGACAAACTCCTCTTCAGCGCCAAGGAGGCCACGTACAAGGCGTGGTTCCCACTCACACGTCGGTGGCTGGGTTTCGAGGACGCCGAGTTGTCCTTCGACACCGAGGACATATCCCGCACGGCTACGGGGATACGGGCGCGGGGGACCTTCGTGTCGCGAATTCTCATCGCGCCCGACGTCATCGACGGGGGTACGCCGCTGCGGGCGTTGAGTGGCCACTGGGCGATCGACTCGGGGTTCGTGGTGGCCGCTATAGCCGTAGAGCAGCCTGCGCCCGTTAGGCTGTGACAATGTCCGGAAAAGCGAAACCTCAGCGCCCGGCGCCACCGGCGGGAATCGTCGTGGTCGACAAGCCCACCGGGCTTACCAGCCACGACGTCGTCGCGCGGTGCCGACGATTTTTCGGAACCCGCAAGGTCGGGCACGCCGGGACACTTGACCCGGACGCGACGGGAGTGCTTGTCGTGGGGATCGAACGCGCGACCAAACTCCTCGGCCACCTCGCGCTGACGAATAAGTCCTACGACGCCACGATCAGGCTGGGGGCGGCCACAAGCAGCGATGACGCCGAAGGGGAGATTATCTCCGGGGCTTCCGCCGCCAATATCGACGAGGCGGACCTCGGGGCAGGAATCGCCGCGTTGACCGGCGAGATCATGCAGCGCCCCTCCGCGGTCTCCGCGATCAAGATCGCGGGAAAGCGCGCCCACGAACGCGTCCGCGAGGGGGAGAGCGTCGAAATCCCGGCCCGCCCGGTCACCGTCCACCGTTTCGACATCCTCGATAGCACGGCGAATGGCGAATACCTCGACGTCGATGTCAGGGTCGACTGCTCCTCGGGAACCTATATTCGCGCGCTCGCCCGCGACCTAGGCGAGGCGTTGGAGGTCGGAGGGCACCTCACCGCGCTGCGCCGTACACGAGTGGGGAATTTCGATCTGTCCGTGGCGCGAACGCTCGACGAACTCGAGGGAACCCCGACTCTGTCGGTGCCGCTCCACGACGCCGTGCTCGCGAGCTTCCCGCACCGCGATATCTCGGCGGCCGAGGCCGCGGGCCTCGCGCACGGCAAATGGCTCGAGACCGTGGGCAACTCGGGAACGGTGGCCGCCGTCGATCCGGATGGCACGCCGATCGCGTTGCTGGTCGAATCCGGTAGGCGGGCGGCTTCGGTGTTCCTCGTCGACCCGCAGTAGGTGCGATCGTGGCGGGTGCGCGTAACCTAGGTTCCGTGCAATTGTGGCGAGAGTTCACCGATATCGACACCGAAACCGGTGTCGGCTCGCATGGCGCGAGTGTGGCCATTGGCGTGTTCGATGGCGTTCATAAGGGGCACCAGAAGCTTCTGGCGCACGCGGTCGACGATGCGAAACGTCTGGGCACCATGGCCGTGATGGTCACCTTCGACCCGCATCCCGTCGAGGTGATCATGCCAGGGAAGAGCCCGGCGACGCTCACCCCACTCGCGCGCCGCGCCGAACTGGCCGCCGAATACGGCATCGACGCCGTGTTCGCGATTCCCTTCGATAAGGAGATCGCCGGCTGGACGCCGGCGGAATTCTTCGACCGTCTGCTCGTCGAGCGGCTTCACGCGCGCAGCGTGGTCGTCGGCACGAACTTCACCTTCGGGCATAAGGCTGCGGGGACGGCGGAGACCTTGAAGTCTCTGTGCGAGGCACGCGGCATCGAGTGCCGTATCGAAGATCTCGTCAGTGACGGCGAGGGAACCGTGTCCTCGACCGCCGTCCGGCACGCACTTTCCGAGGGCGACGCGCAGCGTGCGGGGGAGATGCTCGGCAGGCCACACCGCGTCACCGGGGAAGTGATCCACGGAGAGGGCCGCGGCGGCAAGGAGCTCGGCTACCCGACCGCTAACCTCAGCGCCGACATGAGCGAATGTGTTCCGGTCGACGGCGTCTACGCAGGGTGGTTCACCGTGCTCGACGGCGGCGAACTCGACGGCTCCATGGAAGCCGGCACGCGCTACCCGGCGGCGATCTCCGTAGGCACGAACCCGACGTTCGCGGGAGTCGACCGCACTGTCGAGGCCTTCGTGCTCGACGAGACCAGTGACCTGTACGGGCGCCATGCGGCCGTCGACTTTGTCGGCCATGTCCGCGGCATGGAGAAATTCAACGGCGTCGACGAGCTCTTGGAGGCGATGGACCGGGACGTGCAGATCGTCCGGTCGATGCTCGCCGGCTGCGATGAGAAGACCGGCATCTCGCGCGAAGCCCAGGAGTGATCGGCACCTCCGACGTCATACGATTAACGCCCTTGATGCGGCGGCAGGTAGAGTGATCCCTCGGTCTTGCTGTGGTTCGCGGCGGCAGGGCTGAAAAATGTTCGCGAACTGGAACAACGGAGAAAATCATGGCTTTGACCACTGAAGAGAAGAAGACCATTCTCGCCGAGTACGGCATCCACGAGTCCGACACGGGTTCGCCGGAGGCACAGGTTGCGCTGCTCACCGCGCGCATCTCCTCGCTCACCGAGCACCTCAAGGACCACAAGCACGACCACCACTCCCGTCGTGGCTTGCTGCTCCTCGTCGGTCGTCGCCGCCGCCTGCTCAACTACGCGGCGAAGTCGGACATCCAGCGCTACCGTAAGCTCATCGAGCGCCTCGGCCTGCGCCGCTGATCCAGCGCAACACTTTCGCGATCGAATGTCGGTCGCACCAGAACGCCCCCGAATGTTTCGGGGGCGTTCTGCTTTGCCGTGGCCCCTACTCTTCTGGCGCGCGGGACCCGCGATAGTCGTGGAACGTCCGCCATGGGTGATAGCCTGGCACTTGTCCGCGCAGGATATGGGCGCAGAGCGACCAAGGGGCTCGGTCCTCGGTAGTGGCAGCCGAACATTCGCGTAGAACGCGCAGGACTTTCCCACACTTTCGGCTGCTTCGATCGAAGGCCGCCCACCTTACTCTGCA
The DNA here is from genome assembly GCF_001659785.1 of Dietzia timorensis. Taxonomy (NCBI): domain Bacteria; kingdom Bacillati; phylum Actinomycetota; class Actinomycetes; order Mycobacteriales; family Dietziaceae; genus Dietzia; species Dietzia timorensis. Next base: position 1,975,408 of record NZ_CP015961.1, on the reverse strand, counting down.
CCCTGGCTGCTGCGTAGACGTGTGTTTGCACCATCTACAGTCAGGAAAGTTTTCATGTCTTCACACAAGGCAACGGAAGTCGAAGAAGGAGTCTTCGAGTCCGTAGCTGTCATCAACAACGGCGCGTTCGGCACCCGCGAGGTGCGGTTCGAGACGGGCCTTCTCGCCCGCCAGGCCGCCGGTTCCGTCGTTGCCTACCTCGACGAAGAGACCATGCTGCTGTCGGCGACCGCCGCTGGTAAGCACCCGCGCGAGGGATTCGATTTCTTCCCGCTCACGGTTGACGTCGAAGAGCGCATGTACGCCGCCGGCCGCATCCCCGGCTCCTTCTTCCGCCGCGAGGGTCGTCCCTCGACCGATGCCATTCTCACGGCCCGTCTCATCGACCGGCCGCTGCGTCCGAGCTTCGTCTCGGGTTTGCGCAACGAGATCCAGGTCGTCATCACGGTGATGAGTCAGAACCCGTCCGACATGTACGACGTGGTCGCGATCAACGCGGCCTCGGCGTCGACGCAGCTGTCCGGTCTGCCGTTCAGCGGCCCGATCGGCGGCGTGCGTGTCTCGCTTATTCCGACCGCTGAGAACCCGAAGGGCCAGTGGGTCGCGTTCCCGACGGTCGAACAGACCGAGGCCTCCGTCTTCGACATGATCGTCGCCGGCCGCGTGGTCTCCGGTTCCGGAGCCGACGCCGACGTCGCGATCATGATGGTCGAGGCCGGCGCCTCGAACACCGTGGTCGACAAAGTCAACTCCGGCCTGCAGGCTCCGACCGAAGAGGTCGTCGCCGAGGGCCTCGAGGCCGCCAAGCCCTTCATCGCAGAGTTGTGCGGGGCGCAGGCTGCCCTCGCGGACGTCGCGAAGAAGGAAGCCCGCGAGTTCCCGCTGTTCCCCGAGTACGCCGACGATGCGTTCGCAGCGGTGGAAAAGGCTGCGGGCAAGCGCATCGGCGAGGTCATGTCCATCGCCGATAAACAGGAGCGCGACAACGCGATCTCCTCGCTACAGGAAGAGGTCCTCGACTCGCTCGCCGGCGACTTCGAAGAGCGCGAGAAGGAGCTCGGCAACGCGTTCCGCTCGCTCACGAAGAAGACCGTGCGCAGCCGGATCCTCACCGACCACTTCCGTATCGACGGCCGTGGCACCACCGACATCCGCGCCCTGAGCGTCGGCGTGGACATCGTCCCTCGCGCCCACGGCTCGGCACTGTTCGAGCGCGGGGAGACCCAGATCATGGGAGTCACCACTCTCGACATGGTGAAGATGGCCCAGCAGATCGACTCGCTTGGACCGGTCACGTCCAAGCGGTACATGCACCACTACAACTTCCCGCCGTACTCCACCGGTGAGACCGGCCGCGTCGGCTCTCCCAAGCGCCGGGAGATCGGCCACGGCGCGCTTGCCGAGCGCGCCGTCGAGCCGGTGCTGCCCTCCGTCGAGGAATTCCCCTACGCGATTCGCCAGGTGTCCGAGGCGCTCGGATCCAACGGTTCGACGTCGATGGGCTCGGTATGTGCGTCGACGCTTTCGCTGCTCAACGCGGGTGTTCCGCTCAAGGCGCCTGTCGCCGGCATCGCCATGGGCCTCGTGTCCGATGAGGTCGACGGCGAGACCCGCTACGTCGCGCTCACCGACATCCTCGGAGCCGAGGACGCGTTCGGCGACATGGACTTCAAGGTTGCCGGCACCGCACAGTTCGTCACCGCGCTGCAGCTCGATACGAAGCTCGACGGCATTCCGTCCGGCGTTCTCGCCGCGGCCCTCAAGCAGGCCCGCGACGCCCGCCTGACGATCCTCGAGGTCATGTCCGATGCGATCGACGAGCCGGACGAGATGAGCCCGTACGCCCCGCGCGTGCAGTCCATCAAGATTCCGCTCGACAAGATCGGCGAGGTCATCGGGCCCAAGGGCAAGAACATCAACACCATCACCGAGGAGACCGGCGCGAACATCTCCATCGAGGACGATGGCACGGTGTTCATCGGCGCTACCGACGGAGAGTCGGCACAGGCCGCGATCGATCGAATCAACTCGATTGCGAACCCGCAGCTCCCGCAGGTAGGCGAGCGTTTCCTCGGCACGATGGTCAAGGCCGCCCCGTTCGGCGCGTTCATCTCCCTGCTCCCGGGCCGCGATGGCCTGCTGCACATCTCGAAGATCGGCGGAGACAAGCGCATCGCCAAGGTCGAGGACGTGCTCAATGTCGGCGACAAGATCGAGGTAGAGATCGCAGATATCGACAACCGCGGGAAGATCAGCCTGATCCCCGTGGAGAACGAGGCCGCCGAGGAGCAGTCTGAGTCGTAGGCACTAACCTCGGGCAGGTGAACACTGCCAAGAAGGCCACCGAAGGGCCCCGGATCTCCGAGCTGTCGTCGGGCGTACGCGTCGTCAGTGAGGAGGTACCGGGGCTTTCCGGTATCACCTGTGGCGTCTGGCTCGGAATGGGCTCGACCGACGAGAGGCCCGGGACCGGCGGCCACAGCAGCGAATTCGGGGGAATGCACTTCCTCGAGCACGTGCTGTTCAAGGGAACCACTCGTTTCGACGCCTTCGAGATCGCTTCACGCACGGACGCCGCCGGCGCGGAGATCAACGCGTTCACCGCCAAGGAGCACACCTGCTTCCACATGCAGGTTCCCACCGGAAGCGAGTGGGAGGCGCTCGAGGTGCTCGCCTCAGTGGTGGTAGAGGGGACATGTACCGACGAGGCCGTGAATGTCGAGCGCGGCGTCATCGCCGACGAGATCGCCGGACGCGACGACGATCCGGAAGACCTCGCCGGCGAAATCGGCTACTCGATGGCGCTGCCGAGCCACCCGCTCGGTCGCTCGATTCTCGGGGACTCAAGCGACCTCGACGCTCTCACCCCAGTGGCTCTGCGGCGCCTGCATGCGCGGTCCATGGACCCGGAGAACATCGTCATCGCCGCTGTCGGACCCGTCGCCCATGATGAACTGTGCGCGCACCTCGAGGACTCGCCATTCGCGGGGCTCACGTCCAGGCCTGCGGAAGCACGATACGCCGAGCGCGCCTTCGACTCGCCGCGCCTGCAGCCGGCGAGCGGAGAGCTCGCCGCACTTCGCATCGACGGGCAGCAGACCCACGTCGGGCTCACCGTACTCACCCCTGCGCGCGATGATCCCCGCCGTCCCGCGGTTCATGTCGCTGCGGCGGTGCTCGGCGCCGGCGTATCGTCCCGCATGTTCCAGGGAATTCGCGAAAAATATGGCGTCGGCTACAACGTTTTCGCCGGTGTCGATCAGTTCGGACCGGCCGGTGTCCTGCAGCTCGGGGCGAGCGCGCCGGCGAGCAGGGCACGGCACTTGATGACAGCGGTCGCCGAGGAGCTCGGCGCGTTCGACGTCATGCCTCCAGATGAGGAGGAACTCGGGCGAGCCACGGGCTACCTGCGAGGGGCGATCCTCCTCGGTTACGACGACCCGATGGTGCGTATGGGGAGGCTGGGCAGGCACCTCCTCGAGCGTGGGGAGATCATCACCGTCGAAGAATCCATCGAGCGGCTTCGCCGAGTGAGGGCCGCCGATGTCGCCGACGCCTGGGAACTTATCCTCGCCCAGGGGTGGCACACCGTCGTCGCCGGGCCGGGACGCGAGCGCGGGCTGCGCAAGCTCGCGTCGCCACTGGCACGGCACATAAATGACGTCGGACGCGCTCGGTAGAGTGGAGCGAAGAAGAATTCGGCACCAACAACGTAGGGGAGTGACGATGGGCGAAACACTCAAGGTCGGCGTGCTCGGCGCCAAGGGGCGCGTGGGGTCGACGATCTGCGACGGCGTGGAAGCGGCCGAGGACATGGAGCTCGTCGCCCGGATCGATGACGGCGATTCGCTCGAGAACCTGGTCTCCGCCGGTGCCGAGATCGTCGTCGACTTCACGCATCCGGATGTGGTTCTGGAAAACCTCGAGTTCTTGGTAGGCCATGATATCCACGCGGTGGTCGGGACTACCGGGTTCACCGAGGAGCGCCTCGAGAAGGTGCGCGGGTTCCTGTCCAAGCACCCGGGTACCGGCGTGCTCGTGGCTCCGAACTTCGCGATCGGCGCGATCTTGATGATGCGCTTCGCCCAGCAGGCCGCGAAGTACTACCCGTCTACCGAGATCATCGAACTCCACCACCCGCGCAAGGCGGACGCCCCGTCGGGTACTGCGAGGCTCACGGCCGAGCTTGTCGGGCAGGCCCGCAAGGACGCCGGCCTCGGCGAACAGCCGGACGCCACGTCGACGGAGCTCGACGGAGCCCGAGGCGCCGAGATCGAAGGTGTGCCGGTGCATTCGATCCGGCTTACAGGGCTCGTCGCGCACCAGGAGGTGCTGTTCGGCACCGAGGGCGAGACGCTCACGATTCGCCACGATTCGATGGACCGCACCTCGTTCGTGCCCGGCGTGCTTCTCGGGGTCCGCAGCATCAAGGCCCACCCGGGCCTCACGGTGGGCCTCGATAATTTCATGGAATTCTAGAAGGACACCGTCGCTGTGTTGAAGTACGTCAAGCCCGCCCTAATGACGTTGGTGATCCTCGGCCTGCTGCTCGCGTTCGGCCTGCTCATCGCGCAGGGAATCGCCGGTCTTCGCAGCCCGGAGGTCACCGAGAAGGGCTTTGGCATCGGGCTCATTGTCCTTGCTCTCGTCGGCGCGTGGAGCATCTGGGTGCTTGTGCGCAATGGCTTCGAGCTGCAGAACATTTCCGCTCGGGCCCGCGCGGAGGGGTTCGAGCTTGACACCTCCGGGCTGGAGCGCCGCCCGTCTGGCCGGATCATGCCCGAATCGGCCGACAAGCTGTTCGCCGACGTATCGAAGGAATACGAGGCGAACCCCGAGGATTGGCGGGTGCAGTACCGGCTGGCGCGCGCCTACGACCACGCAGGGGACCGCGCCCGCGGGCGCGAATTCATGAAGAAGGCGGTCGCGGGTGAGGCCGCGGAGAGGAAGGCATCGCGTGGCTAGCTATACGCTTCTGCTCGTCCATCACACCCCTTCGCCGGGGGTTGAGTCCTTGCGGGAGGCCATGGTCGAGGCGCTCGGACAGGAAGGGCTCGAGGACATCTCGGTCAACTGTGTTCCCGCGCTCGGCGCCACGGCATCCCACGTGCTCGAGGCCGACGCGATCTGCCTGCTCACCCCTGCGAACATCGGGTACATGGCCGGAGCCCTCAAGCACTTTTTCGACCAGATCTATTACCCGTGCCTCGACGCGACGAAGTCCGTGCCCTACGGGGTCGTCGTCCACGGCAATGACGACACCACCGGCGCGGTGAAATCGATCGAGAAGATCGCCGGGGCGCTGCAATGGAAGCAGTCGCAGCCCGCGGTCGAGATCATCGGCGACGTCGGGGCGTCCGAGAGGGAACAAGCCGGCGATGCCGCGGCGGGCGTCGCCGCATCGCTGCTGATCTAGCTTCTTTTTCTCAGAATTCCCGTGGGCGCCGCATGGCGCCGGCCCCGCACAACAACCATCGACGAGGAGACACACCAAGGATGAGCGAGCTACTGCGGCGGCAGGTAAAGGTGGTGGCCCATACGGAATTCTTTCCACCGGAAGATCTCGAGTGGGACGCCGATGCCACGGGCGGCGAAGCGCTCGCCGAATTCGCAGGCCGTGCCTGCTACCAGTCCTGGGACAAACCAAATCCGCGTACGGCGACGAATTCGGCATACCTGCGTCATATCCTCGAAGTCGGTCATACCAGCGTTTTCGAGCACGCTAGCGTGTCGTTCTACATCACCGGAATCTCGCGGTCCTGCACGCACGAACTGATCCGGCACCGCCATTTCTCCTACTCGCAGCTCTCCCAGCGCTTCGTTCCAGAGCACGATTCCAAGGTGGTCCCGCCGCCGGCCATCGAGGATGATCCCGAGCTGCTCGCCATTTTCGAGAAGGTCGCGGATTCGTCCCGGGAGGCTTATGCCGAATTGTTGACGGCGCTCGAGGCGAAATTCGCCGACGTCCCCAACCCGATGCTGCGTCGCAAGCAGGCGCGGCAGGCCGCGCGCTCGGTCCTACCAAACGCTACCGAGACCCGCATCGTGGTGTCGGGCAACTATCGCTCGTGGCGACACTTCATCGGAATGCGGGCCACCGAACATGCGGACACCGAGATCCGGGGTCTCGCGATCGACTGTCTACGCCAGCTCCAGGCCCTCGCGCCGAACGTGTTCGCGGACTTCGAGATCTCGCAAATGGACGATGGCTCCGAGATCGCCATCAGCCCGTACGTGGTCGAGGGGTGAGAGGTGCCGCCAACAGCCACGTCGATAGCGGTCGATCGTCCGTTGCAGAGTAGTATTGGCAACCATGGCTGAAAGCGTAAAGACCGAAATGCGTCGCGGCAGTGGAACACAATCCACCCGCGGCGCCGCTTTCGGCACGGTACTCACAGCCATGGTCACGCCCTTCGCTCGCGATGGCAGGGTCAGCTTGTCCGGAGCGAAGCAGGTTGCCGAACATCTCGTCGCCTCGGGGTGCGATGGCATTGTCGTCTCGGGCACCACAGGGGAATCTCCCACCACGACCGACGATGAGAAGATCGCCGTCCTCGACGCCGTACTCGAGGCAGTCGGGGACCGCGCTTATGTCATCGCGGGCGCGGGAACGTACGACACGGCTCATTCGGTGCATCTGGCGAAGCGAAGCGCGTACTCAGGTGCGCACGGTCTGCTCGTCGTCACTCCGTATTATTCGAAGCCATCGCAGGCGGGGATCGCCGCGCACTTCACCGCGATTGCCGACGCGACCGACCGTCCCCTGATGCTCTACGATATTCCGCCGCGCTCGGTTATCCCGATCAGCGCGGAGACGTTGATTCAACTCGACGCACATCCGAACATCGTGGCGGTCAAGGACGCCAAGGGCGATTTTCACGATGCGATGCGGGTGATGAACTCGACGACGCTGCAGTACTACTCGGGCGACGACGTGCTCAATCTGCAATGGCTCGCCGCCGGTGCCGTGGGGCTGGTGTCCGTTGTCGGACACGTCGCCGCCGGCAGGCTGCGCGAGCTCTACAACGCCGTGCGGGCGAACGATCTCGCCCAGGCGCAACACATCAATAATTCGCTGCTTCCTCTTTTCGACGCCCAAGCCCATCTCGGCGGCGTCTCGATGTCGAAGGCAGCCCTCGAACTTCTCGGAATCCCGGCAGGTGTGCCGCGGCTTCCACAATTGCCACCAACCGAGCAGCAGCGTGAGTACCTTACGCAATGGCTGCAGAGAGCAGGAGTAACTACATGACGGAATCCCAGAATCGCAACCGGGGACGCAGCCGCGTGAAGCGCAATGCAGGACCCCCGAGCGAGAATCGGGAGCCGCAGAACACCAACGCCGCCGGCGCGCAGAACAATGCGCCCAAGAATGCTCCGACCTTCACCGAACCCCAGGCGCCCGCCGCATCCACCAAGGATTCGGGCAACCAGGGGTCGAACAAGTCGGACAAGAGCGGCGGCGACAAGGGTAATCGCGGCAACAACAACTCGAACAATTCCGGCAACGGCAACAACGGCAACAACGGCAACAACGGTGGTTCGGGCCGCAATGGCGGTAACCGAAACTCCGGTCGCGGAGGCAAGAACAACTCCGGCCGGGGCGGCAACCGCAACTCCGGTGGCCGTGGCCGCGGCGGCAACAACGACACCGCCACCGCTCAGCACGGCGGTATGAAGTCGATGCAGGGCGGCGACATGACCGCGACTCTGCCGCGTCCGTCGAAGCCGAAGAAGGGCGCGCTGCGCATCGTCGCGCTCGGCGGCATTTCGGAGATCGGCCGCAATATGACGGTCTTCGAGTACAACCGCAAGCTCCTCATCGTCGACTGCGGCGTGCTATTCCCGAGCTCCGACGAGCCCGGCGTCGACCTGATCCTTCCGGATTTCTCGATGCTCGAGGACCGTCTCGACGACATCGAGGCGCTCGTGCTCACCCACGGCCACGAGGACCACATCGGCGCGATCCCGTTCCTCCTCAAGCTTCGCCCGGACATCCCGGTAATCGGCTCGCGCTTCACGCTCGCGCTCGTCGAGGCCAAGTGTCGCGAGCACAGGATCCGACCCAACGTCGAGGTCGTCAACGAATCCTCCAAGACGAATCGCGGCGCATTCAACGTCGAGTACTTCGCCGTCAACCACTCGATTCCCGACGCGCTCGGCATCGTGATCCAGGTCGGCGGCAACCGGATCATCCACACCGGCGACATCAAGCTCGACCAGCTTCCGATGGACAAGCGTCCCACCGACCTCCCCGCGATGGCGCGGTATGGCGACAAGGGCGTCGATCTGCTGCTCATGGACTCCACCAACGCGACAACCCCCGGTGTGTCCGAGTCGGAGTCCGGCATCACCAAGTCGATGGAGCGTGTCATCCGCGGAGCGCGCAAGCAGGTCGTAGTGGCCTGCTTCGCCTCTAACGTCTACCGCGTCCAGCAGATCATCGACGCCGCTGCGCAGGCCGGCCGCAAGGTCGCCCTCAACGGGCGTTCGATGGTCCGCAACATGGAGATCGCGATGGATCTGGGCTTCCTCAACGCCCCGGACAACGTCATCGTCGATATGGACCACGCTGCGAAGCTGCCGCCGGAGAAGCTCGTCGTCGTCACCACGGGCACCCAGGGCGAGGCTATGGCCGGCTTGTCCCGCATGGCCCGCCGCGAGCACCGCCAGGTCAACCTCAACAGCGGTGACACGGTCGTGTTCTCCTCCTCGCTCGTCCCGGGCAACGAGGAAGCGGTCTTCGGCGTGATGAACCGCTTGTCGCAGATGGGTGTCGAGGTCATCACCAGCCGCGAGGCGAACGTCCACGTCTCCGGGCACGGTTACGCCGGAGAGCTGCTGTTCATCTACAACGCAGTGCGTCCGCGCAACGTCATGCCCGTCCACGGCGAATGGCGCCACCTGCGCGCGAACAAGGACCTCGCGATCAAGACCGGTGTGCCCGAGGCCAACACGGTGCTCGCGCAGAATGGTGTCGTCGTGGAGCTGCTCGACCGCAAGGTCTCGGTCGTTGGCCAGATCCCCGTTGGAAACCTCTACGTCGACGGTTTGACGACGGGTGACATCGGCGACACCGTGCTCGCCGACCGCACCGTCCTCGGCGAGGGCGGCTTCATCGCCGCCACCGTGGTCGTCGATCCCCGCAACGGCCGCCCCGTTTCGCGCCCGCAACTCGTGGGCAAGGGCTTCACGGACGACCCGGGCGCGCTGTCCCCGGCGGTCGAGCTCGTCGAGAACGCGCTGCTAGACCTGGCAGGCGAAGGCGAAAACGATCCTTACCGGATGGCGCAGGTCGTTCGCCGCGTCATCGGCAAGTGGGTCTCGGACAAGTGGCGCCGTAAGCCGATGATCGTCCCCACGGTGATCACCTCGGCGGTACCCGCGGAATAGTCGCGACGGCGCGCCGGTTGCGCGGCACGAACCTTCCGATGACGGCGGAGGAGGCGCTCTCTTTGACGGGAGCTACTCCCTCCGCCGTCATACTTTTCGGGTCTTTCCCGTCGCGCGCTCGCTGGTCGTGGGCGATACTGGGCACATGGCAGCAGCACGCGAACCCGGCCCCCATTCGTCCCTTCACAAGAAAATGCAATTCAAGGCCGGAACCCAGCTGTGGGTGTGGCCCGCGACGGCCGCGGCACCGGAGCTCGCCGCAACCGAGGACCTGGACCGAGTCGAGCTCGACGCGGCGAATGCGGCGGTGCTCTTCGTCGAAGGCGCCGCAGACGTCGAGAAGATCATGGCCGACTACCGGGAGCGGCTGGCGCAGGTCCCGGTCGTGTGGCTCGTGTACGCCAAGGGAAACAAGGCCCCGGTGAACAGGGATACGCTCTGGACCCAGCTGCTCGAATACTCTTGGCGCGCCGTGTCCAACGTGTCCTATTCGGACACGCTCTCGGCCATCCGTATCCGGCCGCTCAAGCCGGGCGAAGAGGTGCGTCAGGCATAAATTCAGCGATACGGCCGTGCCTACTGTTACTGATGTGACTAGAGAGTTTAGAATGGTCGCATGGCACTTGGAACCCACACGTCCCCGACACGTACGCCGAGACGCGCTAGATCCGGGTCCACGCAGACCTATAGGAACTCGGGACGCTCGGCGAAGAGCGGCCGGGGTTCGGTCGTGAGCGCCCCGCGCGGCTCGCGCGCTGCTCAGCCAGAGCGTACCGGCGGCGCTTTCGGGGCCGTAGGTCGCGGACTGACGGCGATGTGGCTCGGAACCGCCCGGGGAGTGGGTTCGGGTATGCGCGCGGTGGGCACCCGCGCGCGGACGTCGATCGAGGAGACCCCGCGGGCCGACCTCACGACGCATCGGCGCGACGGCGTGGCCCTCGTGCTATTCGCCGTCGCCATTATCGTCGCGGGTGCCGTGTGGTTCTCCGCCGCGCGCCCGGTCGGGGAGTGGGTGGAGATCGCCGCCCGCACCATCATCGGCTCCGGGGCTCTTCTTCTTCCCGTGGCGCTCGCCGTGTGGGGCGCCCTCCTCATGGTTCGTGAACCGCATCCGCAGACGCACGCCCGTTGGCTCGTCGGCGTGGTGGTGATCACCATCGGAGTCCTCGGCGTGTGGCACATCGCTGCCGGTTCTCCTTCGGACGCGGACGCGGTGCAGCACGCCGGCGGTGTGCTCGGCCGGGTCGTGGGTGGCGGACTCGCCGCAGGCCTCACAGGATTCGTCGCGGGCCTCGTTCTGGTGCTCCTCGTGGCGTTCGGCGTGCTGATCCTCGTCGGTCGGCCCGCGCGTGAGATCCCGGGGCTGGTCCGTTCCTACTTCGGCGGTGGCAACGTAGACCAGGACGATGTCGATGTCGATATGCCCGGCGACGACCAGGGCATGGACGCGCCCGCGGCACTCTCCCCGAGCCTGCGCGGCCGGTACCCGGCGAACGCGCCCGGTGGAGCGGCCGGCCTCGCGGACGAGTCCCAGACCACGATCTTCGACGACGGTGTCGACGAGGATTTCGCCGTCGAACCGGTCCAGGGCCATGCCCCGGTCTCTCGCCGTCGCGGCGCCGGCGCGCTAGGCGGTATCAAGCAGTTCTTCGGTTTGGGGATGACGTCGGATAACGACGCCACCGAGGACGACTCGCTCGACGAGTTCTTCGACGAGGCTCCGGGCGAGTTCGTGCCCGCCTCTGCGGGCCGCGATAACCGGACGCGCACCCTGCCCGCGGCGGGCGACGATCCGCGACTTCGCAGCGACCCATGGACCGACTCGCGTGCACAGGCAGCGGAGGCGCGCCAAGGCCGTCAGCGTTCTTCGACGAACCTCGGGTCTACGGCTGCGGCAGCTGGTGCGGCCGGAGCGGCAGGCGCTAAGGCCGCGGCCGCGGGGACCGCTGCGGCCGCTGGGACCGCTGCGGTTGCCGATGCAGCCGGTGCATCTGCAGCGCGGTCCGCTAGCGAGGCCGCGGGTGGGGCTGCGCCCGCCCGCCGTCAGGCTCTGGCTCCGCAGGAGTCCGCACCGGAACGCAAGCCGGCACGGGCCGAACAGGTTGCGGCGTCGTCGACCCCCGCGAAGCCCGCGCCGCGCCCGGCTCCGCGCCCCGCGACCATGAACTCGGGCGACACCTACGAACTGCCCTCGTTGGATCTGCTCGAGCTCGGGGATCCGCCGAAGCAGCGCAGCGCCGCCAACGATCGGATGATCGAGGCGATCGGCTCCGTATTCCGCGAGTTCAACGTGGACGCCGTGGTCACCGGGTTCACCCGTGGGCCGACGGTCACGCGCTACGAGGTCGAGCTCGGCCCGGGCGTCAAGGTCGAGAAGATCACGAACCTGGCTCGAACCATTTCGTATGCCGCGGCGACCGATAACGTCCGCCTCCTCACCCCGATTCCGGGCAAGTCGGCGGTGGGCATCGAGGTGCCGAACTCGGACCGCGAGATGGTGCGCCTGGCAGATGTGCTCCTCGCGCCCGAGACCCAGAAGTCCACCAACTCGATGCTCATTGGTCTGGGTAAGGACATCGAGGGCGAGTTCGTCTCCGCCGAGCTCAATAAGATGCCGCATCTTCTCGTTGCCGGTTCCACCGGCTCGGGTAAATCCAGCTTCGTCAATTCAATGCTGGTGTCGCTGCTTGCGCGCGCGACGCCGGAAGAGGTGCGCCTCATCCTTATCGACCCGAAGATGGTCGAGCTGACCCCCTACGAGGGCATCCCGCACCTGATCACGCCGATCATCACTTCTCCGAAGAAGGCCGCTACTGCGCTGACCTGGCTCGTGGAAGAGATGGAGCAGCGCTACCAGGACATGAAGGCCGCACGAGTCCGCCACATCAACGACTTCAACAAGAAGGTTCGTTCCGGGGAGATCTCGGCGCCGGCGGGTTCGCAGCGCGTGTACGAGCCGTACCCGTTCATCGTTGCGGTGGTCGACGAGCTCGCCGACCTCATGATGACCGCGCCAAAGGAGATCGAGGACGCGATCGTCCGCATCACGCAAAAGGCGCGTGCCGCGGGCATCCATCTCGTGCTCGCCACGCAGCGTCCTTCCGTCGACGTCGTCACCGGCCTGATCAAGACGAACGTGCCGTCCCGCCTGGCGTTCGCGACCTCCTCGCTCACCGACTCGCGAGTCATCCTCGACCAGCCAGGCGCGGAGAAGCTCATCGGCATGGGCGACGCGCTATTCATCCCGATGGGTGCGCCGCGGCCGCTGCGTATGCAGGGTGCGTTCGTCTCCGACGAGGAAATCCAGGCCGTCGTCGACGCGGCGAAGGACCAGGCCGAGCCCGACTACAACGAGGCGATCACCGAGGAGAAGGGTGGAGACAAGAAGGAGATCGACGGCGATATCGGCGACGATCTCGACGATCTGCTCGCCGCCGTCGAGCTCGTGGTGTCCTCGCAGTTCGGTTCGACCTCGATGCTGCAGCGCAAACTGCGCGTCGGCTTCGCAAAGGCGGGACGGCTCATGGACCTCATGGAGTCTCGCGACATCGTGGGCCCGTCCGAGGGATCGAAGGCGCGGCAGGTGCTGGTCAAGCCCGAGGACCTCGCCGGGGTGCTCGGCGCGATCCGCGGCGACGACCCGTTACCGGCCGACGACGAGGACGACTACGACGACGGCGGTGTCCCCGAAGAGATCTAGTTTCCGCTGTGTCGCCGGGTATGTCGGGGCCAAGGAAAGCCGCGAATACCCGGCGGGAGCGGAACTTACCTTAGGGTAGTAGTTGTGAAATCAGCGTCCTCGACTCCTGACGTGCCCGTGGTGAACCTCGCCAACGTGCTCACGGTCATCCGCATCCTGCTCATCCCGTTGTTCGTGTGGGTGCTGTTCCGCCACGGCGGCGAGGACACCGCGTGGCGCATCGGGGCATGGGCCGTGTTCGCCGTCGCTATGGGCACCGACTGGTTCGACGGGTGGTATGCGCGCTCCAGGGGCCTGGTCACCGACTTCGGTAAGCTTGCCGATCCCATCGCGGACAAGGCGATGATGGCCGCGGCGATGATCGGGCTCTCCCTCCTCGATGAGCTGTTCTGGTGGATCACCATCGTCATCCTGGTCCGCGAGATCGGCATCACCATCTGGCGCCTCGTCGGCGTGGACTATGTCGTCGCCGCCAGCCCTGGCGGCAAGCTCAAGACCGCGGCGCAAACGCTCGGCGTAGGCCTGCTCATCCTGCCGATGCCGTACTGGGTGTGGCCCTTCGAATGGCTCGTCATGGCAGTCGCTGTGGTCCTCACCGTCTACACGGGAATCGACTACCTCCTCAAGGCCCGTCAGGCCGCGAAGCAGCAGGGAAGCCCGGCGTAGGCTGGCATCAAGCTCGCACCACCCAGGTATGACGTCGGAGGCACGCAATGGCCCAGGACTACTCGGTTCTCCCAATTTCCCATGATCCGACGACGAGCGTGCTTTACGATACCGCCTCCGGTCTCGTCGCCGGCGCCACGGACGCGGGGCTCACGATAGCGACCGCCGAGTCCCTGACGGCCGGGCAACTCGCGGCCACGATCGCCGATGTCCCGGGCGCGAGCGCGGTGCTCCGGGGCGGTCTCATCGTCTACGCCACCGACCTCAAGGGTTCTCTTGCCGGCGTTCCGGAGACGGTCCTTGCCAAGTTCGGGCCGGTATCTCCGGAGACGGCTGCGGCACTGGCCAGGGGAGCATCCGATCGGTGCGGTGCGGATATCGGAATAGGGCTCACCGGCGTGGCGGGACCCGACCCGCAAGATGGCGTCGATCCGGGAACGGTATTCCTCGGCTTGTCTCGCGCTATGTCGGTCACCGTGCATAAGCTGGAGGTCAACGGAGACAGGGCACGAATTCGCGCCGCTGCCACGCTCGCCGGGCTCGATCTGGCGCGGTTGGCGCTATAGCGGTCCGTTCCGCGGTTTCGGCGAAGATATTTCCCGGGAACATTTCGCGGTCGGGGCGCGTTGGAGTAGGTGATGCAGGAAATGACCATAAGCGTCGACACGGTCGGCCATTCGTTCTCACGGGCTGCTGATGTGCGCCCGCGACTCTTCCGTGAGGCCCTCGGATCGGTTTTGCGTGCCGTACGCACGGAGTCCCGCCGGACTCTCCGGGACGTCGCGGACGATGCTCGCGTCAGCCCGGGATATCTTTCCGAGCTCGAACGCGGACGCAAGGAAGCCTCCAGCGAGTTGCTCGCCGCAATCTCGGGAGCCCTCGATATCTCGCTGGGCGAGCTTCTCATCAGGATCGTCGCCGAGCTAGCTCCCGATCACCTCGGGCAGGAAGCGGCGCTCGCCGGTCAACCGGGCTGAGCGGCACTCGTTTCAGAGGAAGTTTTTAGGCGGCACACCTTACTGTCCGCACACTCGTTTTCGGTAACGTAGAGTGCGACGTGATGCAGGCGGGATCGAGGCGGAAGCCACCGCCGCCAACATGCTCATAGACCAGAAATAAGGACTGACTGCGATGGCTAACCCGTTCAGCAAGGCGTGGAACTACCTCATGGCATTGTTCGATTCGAAAATCGAAGAACACGCCGATCCGAAAGTCCAGATCCAACAGGCTATTTCGGATGCCCAGCAGCAGCATCAGCAGCTTTCTCAGCAGGCCGCCGCAGTCATTTCGAACCAGCGCCAACTGGAGATGAAGCTCAAGCGCCAGCTGGAGGACATCGAAAAAATCCAGGGCAGCACCCGTCAGGCTCTCCAGATGGCCGACCAGGCGCGGGCCAATGGGGACGAGGCAAAGGCCGTGGAGTACGAGAATGCGGCCGAGGCCTTCGCGGCCCAGCTTGTCACGGCGGAGCAGAACGTCGAGGACATCAAGGTCCTCCACGATCAGTCCCTGCAGGCAGCCAGCCAGGCCAAGCGAGCGGTCGAACAGAACGCCATGCGCTTGCAGCAGAAGGTCGCGGAGCGGACGAAGCTTCTCAGCCAGCTCGAGCAGGCCAAGATGCAGGAGCAAGTCAGCGCGTCCCTGCGTTCGATGACGGACATGGCGGAGAACTCGTCGACGCCGAACCTAGACCAGGTCCGCGACAAGATCGAAAAGCGATACGCAGACGCGCTCGGAAGTGCGGAGCTCGCGGAGAACTCTGTGCAGGGCCGCATGGCCGAGGTCCAGCAGGCCTCGGTCCAGATGGCCGGTCACTCCCGCCTCGAGCAGATTCGCGCTTCGATGAAGTCGGACGCGGCCGGCCAGACGACGGCGGCTCCCGTTTCGGCGAACCCCGCAGCAGCCAATCCCGCTCAAACCGGCAACAACCCGGCTCAGGGCCAGGCCCAGCCGGAATAGCGCTTTCCGAGGTTTCACTTCTTCCAAATGGCAATGACGCTGAGCGATTTCAATTCGCTGACGCACGAGGTGTTCGGTTCATCGCGGGCCGACCACCTGTTGCGTACCCATGTCCTGACCGAACTCGGAGGACGCACTGCCGAACAGGCGATAGATGACGGCTTCGAACCCAAAGAGGTGTGGTTAACACTCTCGGCGGAATTCGAGGTGCCGGAAATCTACCGCTGAGCACGGAGGGGCATCGACGTAGTTATAAGTTCGAACACGCCGAACATAGTTCTTTGAATCGAACATACATTTGTCTATCGTGTGGTTAGAACACACGGGATAAAGAAGCGTCCCCATTTTGTCGGGGTCGGTTCGTAGAGTGTGGGCACGATAGAAAATCGCACACTATTCAGCGTGGAGGACGAACAATGGCTGCAAAGTCTCAAGCAAAGCCGGCAAGCCGCGAGCAGGCTTTGGACATGGCGCTCGCACAAATCGATAAGGCGTTCGGCAAGGGCTCGGTCATGCGCCTGGGCGATGACAATCGTCCCCCGGTAGACGCGATTCCGACCGGCGCACTATCGCTGGATGTGGCTCTCGGTGTCGGCGGGCTGCCTCGCGGCCGCGTCGTGGAAATCTACGGCCCCGAATCCTCGGGTAAGACGACTGTCGCACTGCACGCGGTTGCGAATGCGCAGGCCGGCGGCGGCATCGCAGCCTTTATCGACGCCGAGCACGCGCTCGATCCGGAATATGCCCGCAAGTTGGGTGTCGACACGGAGAACCTGATCGTCTCCCAGCCTGATACCGGTGAGCAGGCTTTGGAGATCGCGGACATGCTTGTTCGCTCCGGTTCCATTGACATGATCGTTATCGACTCCGTTGCCGCCCTCGTCCCGCGAGCAGAGATCGAGGGCGAGATGGGCGATAGCCACGTGGGTCTCCAGGCACGCCTTATGAGCCAGGCACTTCGTAAGATGACGGGCGCTCTTCACTCGACCGGAACCACAGCCATCTTTATTAACCAGCTGCGTGAGAAGATCGGTGTCATGTTCGGGTCCCCCGAGACGACGACCGGTGGTAAGGCCCTGAAGTTCTACGCCTCCGTTCGACTCGATGTTCGTCGCATCGAAACGCTCAAGGACGGTGCCGACGCGGTCGGAAACCGGACGCGAGTCAAAGTGGTCAAGAACAAGGTCGCGCCGCCCTTCAAGCAGGCCGAGTTCGACATTCTCTATGGCCAGGGGATTAGCCGAGAGGGCTCGCTCATTGACATGGGCGTTGAGCACGGAATCGTGAAGAAGTCCGGTTCCTGGTTCACCTACGACGGTGACCAGCTCGGCCAGGGCAAGGAAAACGTCCGCCGCTACCTCAAGGACAATCCGTCCGTACGCGACGAGGTCCAGGAGAAGATTCTGGCCAAACTCGGTTTCGGTGAGGAACCGGGGGAGGAGTCCCAGGTCCCGGCGGTCGAAGACGAAGATGCTCCGGTCGACGTGGTCCCGGTGGACTTCTAGGTAGATGACTGAGTCATCTCCGGTTCCTAGCTCCCTCGAGGAGCTGCAGGCCGCGATAGCGGCGATCGAGTCCCCTGCGCCGCTTCCGGAACTGCCTCCACTTTCGGAAGAAGGAAGTAAGGCCACCAAGGCTGCGCTGCGTCTACTGAAGTTCCGCGCGAGAAGCAGGCATGAACTGTACGGAAGACTCACCGAGAAGGAGTTTTCCGAGTCCGCCGTTGCGGAGGCGATGGAAAGAATCGACGCGTGGCAACTCCTTGATGATGCAGATTTCGCGCGCCAGTGGGTGGAGCAGCGTTCGGTCAGCAAAGGTACGACTCGGACGCTGCTTCGCCGGGAGCTTGAAGAAAAAGGCGTCGAATCTGCACAGATCGGCCAAGCTCTGGAAGCGGTTACGGAGGAGGACGAGCGGGCGCGTGCGCACGAACTCGTCGCGCAGCGAATCCAACGACGCGAGAATTCCGACTTGTCGACCATGGAGCAGCGCACGAAGGTCAAGCGTCGATTGGTGGCTTACTTACAGCGCCGGGGCTATTCATCCGGAGTAGCCCTGTCCGTGGTCAACAACGAGATAGCCAACGCCCGCCAATTTCTCTAGGTCTCGGTTCGCGCGTAATCTTATCTGGGTATACGACCACGATAGACAGGAGTGTCGGCGCAGGTGAGCGAGGTTCTTTTCGATAGACGCACCCGCGAGGCAGAGGGGAACGCCGCGGAGTCAGGTGTGGAACCGCTTCGCTATCAGATCCGTACGTTCGGCTGCCAGATGAACGTTCACGATTCCGAGCGGCTGTCGGGCGTCTTGGACGAGGCCGGGTACGTTCCTTTCGAAGGCGAAGCGGATGAGGACGCTGGTGTGTTGCCGGATCTCGTCGTCTTCAACACGTGCGCGGTGCGCGAAAACGCCGACAACCGCCTCTATGGAACGCTGGGCAACATGCGTCCGTGGAAGGACGTCAACCCTCGACTGCAAATCGCCGTAGGCGGTTGCCTGGCGCAGAAGGATAAGGACGTTGTCGTCGATCGGGCGCCGTGGGTAGACGTCGTCTTCGGTACCCACAATCTGGGCCATTTGCCGTCGCTTCTCGATCGCTCCCGGCACAACGACGAAGCAGCAGTCGAGATCGCCGATTCGCTGCAGCATTTTCCCTCGAACCTTCCGGCGAAGCGCGATTCGTCCTATGCCGGATGGGTTTCGGTGTCAGTCGGGTGCAACAACACCTGCACCTTCTGTATCGTCCCGTCTCTCCGTGGCAAGGAAGTCGACCGCCGGCCCGGCGAGGTTCTGGCCGAGGTGGAGGCGCTGGTGGCCGAAGGCGTTCTGGAAGTCACGCTCCTTGGGCAGAACGTCAACGCATACGGTCGGTCGTTTATCCACCCAGACGAGCCGGCAGATAAAGGTGCTTTCGGAGAACTCCTCCGTGCGTGTGGGCAGATCGAAGGACTCGAACGAGTCCGCTTCACGTCGCCGCACCCGGCAGAATTCACCGATGACGTCATTGCGGCGATGGCGGAGACGCCGAACGTGTGCCCGCAGCTTCACATGCCCCTTCAATCCGGATCGGACAGAGTTCTGCGTTCGATGCGTCGTTCATATCGACAGAAGAAGTTCCTGGGCATCATCGAGAAGGTACGCGCGTCGATCCCGGACGCTGCCATCACCACCGACATCATCGTCGGTTTCCCGGGGGAGACCGAGGAAGACTTCCAACAAACCCTCGAGGTAGTCGAGAAGAGCCGTTTCACCAGTGCGTTTACGTTCCAGTACTCGCCTCGTCCGGGCACTCCGGCGGCTGAGATGGAGGACCAGGTTCCCAAGGCCGTCGTGCAGGACCGTTACGACCGGCTTCTGGAGCTTCAGGAGCGCATCACCCTCGAAGAGAACCGAAAGATCGTCGGCCGCTGCGTTGAGCTGCTCATCGTTGATGACTCCGGTCGGAAGAACTCGTCCACGTCGCGCATGAGCGGCCGGGCTCGTGATGGGCGATTGGTCCATTTCGATCCCAAACCGGCCACCGCGGGCGCAATCGATCGTTCGCTGCGTCCTGGTGACATCATCGAGGTCGACGTGACCGCAGCGGCACCGCACCATCTTCTCGCGGACTCCGGGGTCCTCTCGCATCGCCGTACCAAGGCGGGTAATCATTATGAAGCCGGGGTAGTGCCCACGACCGAGCCGGTTGGAGTCGGACTCGGTCTGCCCACCATCCGATCCGGCGCGGAGTAAAGACAGCGTCCGCCGTTCGTTAGGTCTATCAGCACAGTCAGCAGGAAGTGACGGCAAGAGCCTTGAGTTACGAAGACAATCGGAAAGATCCGATCCAACAGGTTCGCACCACTTTGGAAGAGGCGAAACTGGAGTCCCGGGAGACCGATGCGTTCTGGGCAGGACGCGTGGAAGTCGGACGTCCGTTTCTCGTAGCGCTCGTGCTCATCGTCCTTCTCGCGGGTGTACAGCTTCTTCCACACAGCGAGGGCGTGAGCGGCCTCGACGTATTGTTCTGGACTCAGGCAGCGCAGGATCAGGAAATGTCGCTGCCCTCCCGCGTATTCGTCACCCTGTTTTCGGTCGGCGTGATCATCTTCGGTGCCGTCACCATCTTTACCCAACGCTGGTGGGCCGCGGGCATTGCTTGGTGCACCTCCTGTGTGTCAGCCGTATATGGCGTGTTGGCCATTTGGCTGCGGCAAGATGGGCGAGGCCCGAACCCGGACTTTCAGAACTATGGCGGCCCCGGAATCGGCCTGTATCTTTCAGAAGTACTCGTCATCTGCTTGGCGGTGACGTTCTCGATACTCCTGTGGTCGAAGTCCGAGAAGCAGATCGAAGCCGAGGAGCTCGTCCGGGAGGAAAGTCGAAAGCTCAAGGAAGCAACCGAACGGCAAAGGGAAAGCCACCGCACCGACGGTGAAGGCGACAACTCGGGTCTGTAGACGATCTCTTCCCCGGGTTTCTACAGTTTCGGCGCTCACGGAACGAGTTCGGCCCCGCCATCCGTACCACGGAGGCGGGGCCGAATTATTGGGATCGAACGCTCTTGGCTCCTAGCGGTCTTCGACCGCGGTTTCCGCAGCCTGCGCCCACTCGCGCCATTGCTCGGCCTGTGCGCGGAACTTATCCGCGTCTTTCCTCTTGCCGGCGGCCTCAGCTTTGGCCGCCTGATCCTCGAACGCGGTTACTCGGTCCCAGAACTGCCCTGCACGCGCCTTGACCTCCGGATCATTTCGTCGCCACTGCGACTGTTCCTCGGCGTCGACGCGCTTTTCGAGCTCGCGAATCCGACCCTCGAATTCGGATATTCGACTACGTGGGACCTTTCCCGCGGCCTCCCACCGTTCCTGAAGCTCACGAAGGGCGCGCTTGGCGGAATCTAGCCCCTGTGCGGGGTCGATCTTGGAGTCGTATTCCGCCAGCAGAGCCTCCTTGGCCTTCGCGTTCGACTCGAATTCGGCATCGCGTTCCGCCGCGGCCGCATGTCGCGCATCGAAGAACGTGTCCTGAGCCTTCTTGAAACGGCCCCACAGTTGATTATCGGCCTCCCGCGGAGCCCGACCCGCGGCCTTCCACTCGTCCATAAGCTGCCGGAAAGCACGTGCGGTGTCGTTCCAATCGGTGTTGTTGGCCATCTTTTCCGCTCGCACAACAAGCTCTTCCTTGGTGTTGCGAGCCGTGGCCCGATTCCTATCGAGTTCGGCAAAGTGGGAGCCGCGTCGACGGTTGAATGCCTCGCGAGCTTTGGAGAACCGTTTCCACAGCTCGTCGTCGGTCTTGCGGTCGATACCGCGAATCGTCTTCCATTCGTCGAGAATCACCTTGAGCCGGTCGCCCGCGACCTTCCACTGCGTAGAGGACTCACCGATTTGCTCGGCCTCCGAGGCAAGCTCTTCCTTGCGAGCGATCGCAGTTTCGCGGTGAGCAGCCTTGTCCTTGCGGACCTGTTCCTCGACCTGGGACGAGAATTCGATGATCGCATGAAGGCGAGTTTCCAGCCCCTCGAGGTCTCCGACTACCTTGGCCTCGGGGACGGTTTCCACGAGAGCCTTAGCGGCAGAGCGCGTCTTGCGCGCGTCGGACGGGTGCGTCTCGAGGCGCTGCTCGAGTAGCACCACCTCGGTGGCGAGATCGTCGAATCGCCGCCCGAAATGGTCGAGTGCCTCGTCGGCATTTCCGGCCTGCCAGGAGCCGACCTGGCGATCGCCGGCGCTCGTGCGCACCCAGACCGCGCCGTCGTCATCGACGTGTCCCCACTTCTTCGGGTCACTCTTGGGGGCCGTAGGTGCAGCGTGCGGATGAACGTGCCCCGCCGAACTCTTCGACGCTACGGCTGCAGGAGAAGGGACACCAGGCTTCGGAGCCGCCGGCTTCGGCCGTGAATTGGCTCTAACCTTTGAAGCCTCCGAAATCTTGTCGACGTCAGACATTGCTCTCCTTGTTCCACCGCGCGAAGCGGATCTCCGACCGCGGTATGCGGCTTCGCCACCAAAATGCGTGCGACAACAGTCTCACGACTTTCCAGCCAATATTGCCTTGCACGACGGTGTGTTCGCAGGAGTTTCCCTAGAAGTGGGCATCGCGTCAGAGCTGCGATCCTCACCCACACGTGCGGAAGCCCAATTCAACGCGGCCAAGCTCGCCCGACGGAGGTTTCCACAGCGCGGCTAGTAATCTGGACGGGTGGCATCACAACTCGTCCTCCTACCGGGCGCGCCGGTACTCGTACCCGAACTGTCGGGAGCGGCATGGACGGACGTCTCTACGCTTGTTGACGCCGGTGTGGGCATGCTTCAAGACGCCGTCGCCACCGCCGATCGCAGGATCCTCGTCGTCGCCCAGGGCCCCCAAACAACCGAGCTCGCCTACAGTGCGCATGATCTTCGTCGTTGGGGCGCGCCTTCGGTCGCTGTGGGCTCATCACGCTCCGAACGAGAGTTGAACGATCCTTCTGGGATCCCCGGTGCTGTCCTTATGGCCTGGTGGTGGATTGCGCGAGCGGGCCTCGACGTGGATGTGAAGACTATGACGGTCAGCGCCACGGCGAATGAACTCACGGGCTCGGTCCCATCGGTACTGCGCACGATCCATGCACATGACGGCGTGGTGATGCTCATGGCCGATGGGCCCGCAGCTCTGGCCCCGAAGGCGCCGATCCCACTCGACGAATCAGCGGTAGAGCTGGATAGGAAGCTGACGGCTTTCGTCCAAGGAGAAGACGAACTTCCGTTATTGCAGCAAGACGCAGCGACGTCGATCGGCTGGTATTCGCAACCGATGTGGACGCTCCTTTCCGACTTCGTGGCAGGAGAACCGCCGATATCGGCGTCGCACGCCGCTCCTTTCGGTGTCGGCTATCACACCGCTCGCTGGGCGATCTCCTCCGAGAGGGTAGACCCTCTTCTCCATACGTCAGGATCAAACGGCGTGCCACACGACGAAGAGTTGTCGCGGCCAATCGTCATCGTCGGACCCACGGGGACCGGCAAGTCAGATCTAGCGTTGAACCTTGCCGAGGAACTGGGCGGCCAGATCGTGAACCTCGACGCGATGCAACTCTACAAAGGTATGAATATCGGCACGGCAAAAGTGCCGCAATACGAGCGTCGAGGGATCCCGCACCATATGTTGGATGTACTCGACGTCAACGAGACCGCGTCGGTAGCCGACTATCAGCGCGATGCCCGCGACATCGTCGAACGCATCAGAGCCAGCGGACAGACGCCCATAGTCGTCGGCGGCTCGATGATGTACTACCAATCACTCATCGACGAATGGAATTTTCCAGAGACCGATCCGTCGGTCAGGGCGCGTTACGAATCCAGGCTCGAAGAGATCGGAGTCCAGGCGCTACACGCGGAGCTGGCCGCGAAGGACCCCGAAGCGGCCAAGACAATTCTCGACACCGATCCACGCCGAACGGTTCGCGCTCTAGAGGTCATCGAACTGACCGGGAAGCCCTTTGCCGCGTCCCGGCCCACCATCGGGAAACCTCGTTGGGACGCGCACATTTTTGCTCTCGACATGGAGACCAGCGAGCTCGATTCGAGGTTGGAGCAGCGCACGAGAAGGATGTTCGAGCAAGGCTTTATCGATGAGGTACGACACCTCGTTCCCAAGGGGCTCAGAGATGGAGTCACGGCGAAACGAGCGATCGGATATTTGCAGGTGCTCGAGCTCCTGGACGAATTCGGGGACAGCGAACCAACGGCGAGCGCCGTCGAGGACGCTCTCGATCAAACATTCATCGGCACACGCCGCTACGTTCGGCGCCAGCGCTCATGGTTCAGGCGGGACGCGCGGATCCGATGGTTGGACGCAAACGCGGATGCGACTGGGTCTCTTGTGGACCAGGCACTTCGAACAGTGAGGAAACGCTCGTGAGTACTCGGGAAACGGTGCAGTCGGTTACACGCGCTGCGGCGATCATCGAAGCGGTCGTGTCCGAGGGCGGGATAGTCTCGCTCAAGACCATCGCCGAAAAGACCGGACTAGCCGCGGCGACCGTCCACAGATTGGCTTCGACTCTTGTAGAGACCGGTCTGCTACGGCAAGCTCCTGGCCGCGAATATGTCCTTGCCCCGACTCTCATGTGGGCCGGTGGCGCAGCGCAATCGGTAACCAAGCGCTGGGCCGTGCCCATCCTGCAGCAAGTTGTCGATGCGACTGGGGAGACTGCCAACCTCGCCGCGCGAGAAGGCGACAAGATCGTCTATCTTGCTCAGGTGCCGAGCCCGTATTCGATGCGGATGTTCACCGAAGTAGGCAGGCGGGTCGATCTCCACTGCACCGCAGTTGGTAAAGCACTGTTGGCTAATCGGGAAGATTCCGAGGTGCGTAAACTATTGGCGCGGACAGGGATGCGCCGGTACACCTCTTCGACGATTACCTCTCCTGACGAATTTATCACCGAACTCGATACCGCGCGAAAGAATGGTTTCGCCGGCGATGAATCCGAACAGGAAGAAGGCGTGCGATGCGTGGCGGTATCCCACGGTTCTGGGCGTTCTGCGATCGCGATATCGGTGTCAGGCCCGGAGGCGCGGTTCACCTACGACAAGCGTGAGGGCGCCGCTCAAACGATTGCCTCGGCCATTGCCGCGAGTCCGTTTCTTCCGCCGGACTGACCGGGGCGTCGCTTACTCTCGAACACGACGAAGCGCCCCGGAGAATCGCCATGGTGGACGATAGCTCGCGGGGCGCTGTGCCGCTCTGGTCACCAGCCGTTACTAGCCAAGCGCAGCGGTGTTGTTCGCGCCGTGCTTCGCCTTGAACTCGCGGCGTCGTGCATGCAGAATCGGCTCGGTGTAGCCGGAGGGCTGCTCGCCGCCCTTGAGAATCAGGTCACGAGCGGCGTTGAAGGCCACGGAGTCCTCGAAGTTCGGGGCCATGGGGTAGTAGTTCGGATCCCCCTCGTTCTGCCCGTCGACCAGCTGCGCCATGCGCTTGAGCTCCTCGATAAGGAACTCCTCGGTGATAACGCCGTGGCGCAGCCAGTTCGCGAGCATCTGGCTCGAGATTCGAAGCGTTGCGCGGTCCTCCATGAGGTTGACGTCATGGATATCCGGCACCTTGGAACAGCCGATTCCCTGGTCGATCCAACGAACGACGTAGCCGAGAATCGATTGGCAGGAGTTGTCGACTTCCTGCTTCTTTTCTTCCTCGGTCCAATCGGCAGACGGGGCCAACGGCAGCTCGAGGATGTCCTCGGGCTTGACGCGGCGTCCCGCGGAGCTCAGCTGCTCCTGGACCTCGAGGACGTTCACGCGGTGGTAGTGCGTGGCGTGCAGCGAGGCACCGGTGGGCGAGGGAACCCAAGCCGTGTTCGCTCCGGCCTTCGGCTGGCCGATCTTCTGCTCGAGCATTTCGGCCATGAGGTCGGTCTTGGCCCACATACCCTTACCGATTTGGGCGCGACCACGGAGTCCTGCGGCGAGCCCCTCGTCGACATTGTAGTTCTCGTACGCGGACATCCACGCCGCCGAGCGCATATCGCCCTTGCGGACCATGGGTCCGGCCTCCATCGAGGTATGGATCTCGTCGCCGGTGCGGTCGAGGAAGCCGGTGTTGATGAACACACAGCGAGTGTTTGCGGCCGCGATGGCGCGGGACAGGTTGGCCGAGGTGCGGCGCTCCTCATCCATGACGCCCATCTTGATGGTGTTCTCGGGCAGATCGAGGAGCTTCTCGACGCGGCCGAAGATCTCCGAGGTGAACGCGACCTCGTCAGGGCCGTGTTGCTTCGGCTTGACGATGTAGATCGAGCCAGAACGGGAGTTGCGGTGCGTATTGCCCTCGGCGATGCCGTGCAGCCCGCACAGCGAGGTGACAATGGCATCCATGATGCCCTCGGGGAGCTCATTGCCCTCGGCGTCGAGGATGGCCGGGTTCGTCATGAGGTGACCGACGTTGCGCACGAGCAGCATGGAACGTCCGTGAAGATTGAGCTCTCCGCCGTCAGGCGTGGTGTAGGTGCGGTCGTCGTTGAGGACACGCGTGATCGTCTTGCCGCCTTTTTCGAGCTTGTGGGCGAGGTCTCCGCGCATCAGGCCGAGCCAGTTGCGGTAGCCGTGCACCTTGTCCTCGCCGTCGACGGCGGCGATGGAGTCCTCAAAGTCCATGATCGTAGACACGGCGGACTCGACGACAACGTCGGAGATGCCGGCCGAATCGGATTCGCCTGACGGGGTCGAAGCATCGAAGACGATGTCGATGTGGAGCCCGTTGTTGACGAGAAGCACGTTGGTCGGGGACGCCGCGTCGCCGAGGTAACCGGCGAGCTTGTCCGGATCCGCCAGGCCCGTGGTCGAATCGTCCGCGAGGGTGACCTCCAGCTTGCCGTCCACGATGGCGAAGGATTTAGCGCCGACGTAGCTTCCCGATGCGAGCGGCACGACGTCGTCGAGAAATTCACGGACCCAGGCGATGACCTTGTCACCGCGGACCTTGTTGTATCCCTTGCCCTTTTCTGCGCCGCCATCCTCGGGGATGGCGTCCGTGCCGTACAGAGCGTCGTAGAGCGAGCCCCAGCGTGCGTTCGCCGCATTGAGGGCGAAGCGAGCATTGAGGATCGGCACGACGAGCTGCGGCCCGGCAATCGTAGCCAGCTCCGCATCGACGTTCTCGGTCGTGACCTTGGCGTTGTCGTCCTGGGGGAGGAGGTAGCCGATCTCGCGAAGGTAATCGAGGTACTTGTCCTGGTCGACTGCGCCCGGGTACTCGCGGTGCCAGTTGTCGAGCTTGGCCTGGAATTCCTCGCGGATATCGAGCAGTTCGCGGTTGCGCGGAGCGAGGTCGGTGAAGATCTCGGACACGCCCTGCCAGAACGAGTCGGCGTCGAGGCCGGTTCCGGTAATGGCCTCGTTGTTGACGAAGTCGTAGAGGACCTTGTCGATCTGGATATTGCCGACGGTAATGCGCTCAGTCATGTGCGCTGACCTCCCTGTAATTAGTGGGTTGGATCGCGATGTTCCTACCGCCGAGTTTAATTCGCGAGCTCTAGAGCATGGTAGGTCAGGTTCCGCATTGCGGAATTACTTTGGCCAGGCATTATCATCACGAATATGACGAGTTTCGACCCGAAAGCTATAGCATCGGCAGGCGCGACAGACGACGCGCGGGAGATCAAATTTCTCAAAGGCCACGGGACTGAGAACGATTTCGTGGTCGTTCTTGACGAGTCCGCGTCGCTACGGCTTTCCGAGGTATCGATTCGTTCGATCACGAACCGTCGTTCGGGCATCGGGGGCGATGGAATCCTCCGGGTCGCGCGGGCCGGCGACCTGCACGCGGCAGGAGAACTTGATGCCATTCCCGGTGGTGTCGACGCTGGCGATTGGTTCATGGACTACCGCAACGCCGATGGCAGCATCGCCGAAATGTGCGGTAACGGCGTACGCGTATTCGCGCATGCCCTGGTTGCCACGGGGCTCGCCGACGCCGGGGAGATCCGGGTGGGCACGCGTGCCGGACTTCGTCCCGCCACGGTCAGCGACGTGACCGCCGAATCGGCAACGGTATCGGTGTCGATGGGTGTTCCCGAGGTCCTCGGCGTCTCGACGGTCTCCTTCGAAGGTCACACGTTCGCAGGTTTGGCGGTGGACGTCGGGAACCCGCACGTCGCTGCGATAGTTCCACGTATGACGCCGGAGTCCCTCGCCACCTTGCCTGTCGATGTCTCGCCGAGCTTCGACGAGGGCTTCTTCCCGAATGGCGTCAACGTGGAGATCTCCACTCCGCTGGTCGACGGCGAGGTGACGATGCGCGTGCATGAACGTGGTGCAGGAGAGACCCGCTCATGTGGAACCGGCATCGTGGCCACCGCGATCGCGGCGCTCGCCGACGCAGAGCAGAATGACGGCACTGTGGTCGTCAACGTCCCGGGGGGCCGGGTTCAGGTCGAAATCGTCGACGGCCACGCGCAGATGACGGGACCTTCGCGCCTCGTCGCTCTCGGAACTCTCGGTGAACATTTGTTGAAGGCGGATGACGTGCGAGAATAGACCTCGTATGACGAACCCTTTGCACTCTGATCATGACCCGTCCACCGGCGAACTCCAGTTGGAGGAACGCTCGTCTCTCCGGCGCGTTGTCGGCCTGTCCACCGAACTACAGGACATTAACGACGCGGAGTACCGTCAGCTACGCCTCGAGCGTGTCGTCCTCGTTGGTGTATGGACCGAAGGGTCCTCCGCGGAGGCCGATTCCGCGATGGCAGAACTGGGCGCGCTAGCAGAGACTGCAGGCTCGATGGTGCTTGATGCGGTGATCCAGCGCAGGGACAAGCCTGACGCCGCCACATACATCGGCTCCGGGAAGGTCAAAGAGCTCCGCGAGATCGTCGACGCCACGGGCGCCGATACCGTGATCTGCGATGGTGAACTCACACCGGGCCAGTTGATCGCGCTCGAGAAGGCGGTCAACGTCAAGGTGATCGATCGAACGGCGTTGATCCTGGATATCTTCGCTCAGCATGCGACGTCTCGCGAAGGTAAGGCCCAGGTATCGCTCGCGCAGATGGAGTACATGCTTCCGAGGCTTCGCGGCTGGGGTGAGGCGCTCTCACGTCAGGCCGGCGGTCGCGCGGGGTCCAATGGCGGCGTGGGGCTTCGCGGTCCCGGTGAGACGAAGATCGAAACTGATCGTCGTCGAATCCGTGAGCGCATGGCCAAAGTCCGCCGCGAAATTCGAGGAATGAAACAGGCCCGGCTCACCAAGCGCCACCGCCGGCGGGCTACGCCGGTGCCGTCCATCGCTGTTGCCGGATACACGAACGCGGGGAAGTCCAGTCTCGTTAACGCGATTACCGGCGCCGGGGTGTTGGTGGAGGACGCCCTCTTCGCGACACTGGATCCGACGACACGGCGGGCTGAACTTCCCGACGGACGGGCTGTGGTGTTGACCGACACCGTCGGTTTCGTCCGGCACCTCCCGACTCAGCTTGTCGAGGCATTCCGCTCCACGCTCGAAGAGGTGGTCGACTCGGAGTTACTTGTGCACGTCGTCGATGGCTCCCACGCGTTTCCTATGGCGCAGATCGATGCCGTCCGCGCCGTGATTCGCGACGTTGTGGCCGAACAGAACGCTGAGCAGCCGACGGAACTGCTCGTCATCAACAAGATCGACGCCGCAGACCCGCTGGTCCTTGCCGAGTTGCGCGCGGTGTTCAAGGATGCGGCGTTCGTTTCCGCGACATCGGGCGAGGGGATCGAGGCGCTCCGACATACGCTGGCCGAGTACATTGCCGAAACCGACGTCACGGTGACGCTGGAAATTCCCTACTCCCGTGGTGAGATCGTCTCCCGCGTGCACTCCGAGGGTGCAGTCGTGCACGAGGAGTATTCGGACCAGGGAACGGTGGTTACCGTTCGTCTTCCGGAATCGGTGGCAGGCGAATTGGAGGAGTTCCGCCGCTAGATACGGCGGAACACAATGATTACCTTGCCGAGAATCGTGGCGTAATTACCCGGGATCGGTCTGAAGGCTTCGTTGGAGGGAACCAGCCACACGCCGCCCGATGATTTGTCCAGCGTTTTCACGGTGGCCTCGCCGTCAATCATCGCGGCGACGATGTCGCCGTTCTCTGCCACCTGCTGCCGTCGGACGACGACGTAGTCACCATCAAGGATGCCTGCGTCCCGCATCGACTCGCCGACGACCTTGAGAATAAAGGTTTCGCCCGATCCGACAAGTTCTTCGGGCAAAGGAAATACAGCTTCGATTTCTTGCTCCGCGAGGATCGGTCCGCCCGCGGCAATACGTCCGACGACCGGAACGAAAGCGGGATGCGAGGCGCCACGTGGCAGCTGAGCGCGACGTGAGGGCTGGCGTGACGAACTAGGCGAGCGCACATCGACCGCGCGAGGCTTATGCGCATCCCGAATGAGGTACCCCTTCTTCTCGAGAGCGCGAAGCTGATAGGCCACCGACGACGTCGACTGCAGACCGACGGAGTCGCCGATCTCGCGAATGCTCGGCGGATAGCCGTGCTCCTCGATCGCGTCATTGATGACGGTCATGATCATTCGCTGCCGATCGGTCAGCTCTTCCTTTGCGGTGCGTGCCATGCCGGGTTCCTCACTGGGTAGCTCGAGCGGGCCACTTTCGAACATTGGGCCGGTGTGCGTGTAGCTTCATTCGATAGCATACCGTTCGAATCGTAATTCCGACATACACGTGTTCGATCCGCGTGTTGCTTTCGCGGTTTGGGCTTGAATGCAGGTCAAGGAACCACGAGACCCCAAACAGGGGTAATTCCTCCGGCCACGAAGAGCTTTCGTCGGCGAAATTGTCGGACCCGTTTCGTAGAACTAAGACACGAACAAAAGCGGCACAGATTTTCGAAACGCCGCATCAGACGAAGTGTGGTCCGAAAGGAATGGGAAATGACTATTCACATGGAACGGCCCAGTGTGCCCGAGGAATTGACCGCCGATCGCCAGAACGTCCGTAACTCCGGCCTTGCCGTCAAAGGTTTCAAGCAGGTCGCAGATGAACGTAGCCGTATCGACAACACGACCGTTGCGGCCCTTCGCGATCATGGTCTCCGAAGCCGGTCGGGTACCAAGGCGGAACGGTTCGAACGACTTTCTGTGGGGCGCGATGCAGGGCGCCGCTTCGACCGCTACACATCTGTGGCGAAGCGGGGAGCTTCTGAGCGGTATCTTTTCTCGAGTGCCAATTTCGATCGCATGGCACCAGATGTCTGCATACCGACCAGTGCACGCGGCAGGGACTCAGTTCGGCGCGAAGCGGTCGATTTCCGGGCGCCAACGCAGCGGTCGATCGAGCGTATGCAGACTATTACCGCTGCCGCACTGGGCGTCATCGCCGGCTTCGTTCTCTTCCTGTTTCTCTTGTACGCGAGTTAGAAGAAGCGTCTGCTCGCTGCATTGGGGATGGGACGGATGCCGTGTACTGCGAACCGAGGGGATTGAAGTTACGGGAGTCAGCTCGCCCCAACATCTAGTGGTGAGTATCGGATTAAAGCACCCGGGCGTACCATAGGTTGTAGCCGAGACGGCAGAGACCGTCGTCGTGGAGCTACGAGGAGTCCCGAGATGTTTTGCCCTATGTGCCACAAGGCGGATTCGCGAGTCATTGATTCACGAACGGCCGATGAAGGCCTTGCGATCCGCCGGCGAAGAGAATGCACATCTTGCGGTCATCGATACACCACCATGGAAGCTCCGGTGCTCATGGTGAGTAAGCGCAGCGGCGTCACCGAGCCGTTCAGTCGGGACAAGGTCATTCGCGGAGTCCGTCGTGCATGCCAGGGAAGAGACATTACCTCCGACGATCTGCACATGCTCGCGCATCGGGTCGAACTGGCCGTGCGTGCACAGGGCGTGTCGGAGGTACCGGCGCATGAAGTGGGGCTTGCCATTCTTGAGCCACTGCGCGACCTCGATGAAGTCGGGTATCTGCGGTTCGCTTCCGTCTACAAATCGTTTGAGTCTGCGGACGATTTCGAAAAGGAGATCTCGCTACTGCGGAACGACCGGCCCGTTCGCTCCTGACAGCCGTGACTCTAGTTGTCCGCGGCGTACGGGCGTTCTGGGGCTAGGGAGAGTGTAGACCACGGATTGCCTGCCTGATCTTCTTCTCCGATATCGACCCGGCAGTACCCAATTGCTGCGTATATACGCTTACCCGATATTCAGCCAGGGACCAGCGAAGCTCCCTAGATTGCCGTGAGCCACCCTTTCGATGCGATAGCGCACTGCACGCCTCTTCGACTTCGTCTTCGATCCCGATAACGCGCGCGCGAAGGGCATCGTATTTTGGTGGGTTGTCGACAGCCAACTGGATTCGTGCGTCGATGGACCTCATGTGGCGCTCAAGGTGTTCAAGCCGGCCCCGCGCGTGACGCGCCAGGAATCCACGCCCTACGAGAAACTCGACCTCGGCACGTATCTCGTCGCCAAGCTCATTTTCCCGCATCGACATGAGGGAACGCTGCACATCGAGAAGTACCGCTAGAGCTGGCAATACCTGTGTAATCATACGGGCAACGCCACCAGGAACCTCGGACCTTGCTGCATCCCGTATCTCAGCGAAGCCCGAGGCGGTCAGTGGAGCGCCTCCGTTCGAGGCCAGTATGCGGCCGATCATGACAACGACAGCGTCGGCAACCAATGCATCGATGCCGCCGTACGGGTATTGCGTCAGTGCCAGCCGCTGGGCCGGGGGACGGCCCTTGAGTAGCTGAGTTGTCGATACCAGTCCCGGGCGCAACATCTCGATCACGGCACGAGTCATTGCCGCCGAACGCTTCTGCGGAGTCGTGCACACCGTCTTGTGAATGCCGTCCGATTCGACGACCAGAGCCGGGTACGCGACGGCACGGACGCCACCGATGTCGCGGGACACCTCGTCGGGAAGATCGCCGATAGACTCGGCCGTCCATTCGCGGAACGGCCCGTCGTCGTCAACAAGCGAATTGACGAGTTGATCCTGGGACCGCGCCGAAAGTTCTTTTTGCAGCGCGGTGAGCGAATAGCCCGAGGACACGGGGTCGCCGTCGGCGCCGATGACCTCGAACCTCATACGCAGATGGTTGGGCAAAGCCTCCGGATGGAACTCCGAGGCCGGAATGGTGGTCCCCACCCGTGCCGAAAGCGCTTCGCCGACGGACACCGCGAGCGGAGCCTTTCGTGGCGTGATGTCCTCGACGAGGAGATCAGCGAACGAGGCGGCCGGCGCCGCAAGGCGGCGGTACATCTTGGGCAATGTGCGGATGAGCTCGGTATAGAGCTCCGCCCGAAGCCCCGGCACGAGCCATTCGAAACCCGCTGGGCGCACGCGGGCGAGCTGCGCCAACGAAATCTTCACCACGACGCCGTCAGTCTCGGACCGTGGATCGTAGGTGTAATCGAGGTCGAACGTGAGATCGCCCTGTTTCCACTGCGGCGGGAAATCTGCCTCCGAGGGCACCGTGCCGGCGCCGCGCACGTCGCTTTCCGAGAGAGTGAGGGCGGCCTTCTCGTCCTCGCTTGCGGACTTGATCCACGAATCGAAATGACGCCCCGATACGACGGATTCCGGAACCCGGTGAAGATACCAGCTGACGAGCTGTTCGTCGTCGATCACGACGTCGGCGCGGCGAGCACGCGTCTGTAGCTCGCGGGCACGTTCCACGAGTTCCCTGTTGGCACGGACCTCAGTGGATTTGCTCGTCCAATCCCCATCGACGAGCCCATGCCTGACGAAGAGCTCCCGTGCCAGTTGCGGGTCCACGCGGGACAGAAGAATCCGGCGCCCCTCAACGACGGGCAGTCCCAGCAGCGTGACCTTCTCGTACGCCATCGCCGCACCCTGTTTGGACGACCAGTGAGGCTCGGAATAGTTTCGCTTCACCATGTGCTCGGCAAGCGGCTCGACCCACATCGGATCGATTCGGGCGACGTCGCGGGCGAACAGTCGGGAAGTCTCCACGAGCTCGGACGCCATGATCCATTTCGGCGGCTTCTTCGCGACTGAGGACGAAGGGTGGATCAGGAATGAGATGCCGCGAGGTCCGGCGAACTCCCTGGTCTCCTCCTTCCGAGCGCCGATCGATGATAGGAGCCCGGCCAGAAGAGAGCGATGCACGTCGTCATCGGAAGCGGTGAGCGAACCCGCGTGCCATCCGTGCTCGCGGCACACCGTGGTGAGCTGGCGGTTGAGATCTTGCCACTCGCGGATACGGAGCCAGTGCAGATACTCGGCCTTGCACATTTTCCGAAACGCACTGCCGGAAAGTTCGGCCCTCTGCTCGACGACGTAACGCCAGACGTTGAGGTATCCGAGGAAATCGGAGGTCTTGTCCCGGAAGCGGCTATGCATCGCAGCCGCTTTATCGCGTTCTTCGGCGGGCCGTTCGCGCACATCTCCGACAGTCAGCGCCGAGACGACGACGATGACTTCGGCGAGCGCGCCGTTGTCGCGGCCGGCCAGAAGCATCCGCGCCAGGCGAGGGTCGAGCGGGAGCGCCGCGATCTCGCGACCTCGTTTGGTGAGCGACGGCGCCCCACCGTTGGACGTGCGCAGCGCGCCGAGTTCGTCGAGCAGCGACAGGCCGTCTTTGATCGCCTTGGAATCGGGCGGGTCGACAAACGGAAAAGACGCGATCTCGCCGAGCCCTAGGTCGGCCATCTGCAAGATGACCGAGGCGAGGTTCGTCCGCAGGATCTCAGGGTCGGTGAACTCGGGCCGGGAATCGAAATCCTCCTCCGAATACAGGCGGATGCACACGCCCTCGGTCACGCGGCCGGAACGCCCCTTACGCTGATTCGCCGATGCCTGCGACACGGGCTCGATCGGCAGTCGCTGCACCTTCGTTCGCGTGGAGTACCGCGAAATACGGGCCAGACCCGTGTCGATCACGTAGTGGATACCCGGAACGGTGACGGAGGTCTCCGCAATATTCGTGGCCAGCACCACGCGCCGCTTCGAATGCTTACGAAAGGCCTTGTTCTGCTCGGCCGCACTGAGGCGAGAGAACAGGGGGAAGACCTCGAGATCGCGGAAACGGCGCCCCTTGATGGCCTCCTCTGCGTCTCGGATCTCCTGTTCGCCGGACAGGAATACGAGAATGTCTCCCGAGCCTTCGCCGAGAAGCTCCGCCACCGCCGAACAGAGCGCGTCCATGGGGTCGACGTCGACGGTACGGTCGTCGAATTCCTGGACAAGCGGGCGGTACCGTACTTCGACCGGGTACGTGCGCCCGGAGACCTCGATGATGGGGGCCGGTCGGCCGTCCGCGCCGGCGAAGTGCTCGGCGAACCGCTCGGGATCGATGGTCGCGGACGTGATGATGAGCTTGAGATCCGGGCGCTTGGGCAGGATCGACGCGAGGTAGCCGAGGAGGAAATCGATGTTGAGGCTACGTTCGTGAGCCTCGTCGATGATGATCGTGTCGTAGGCGCGCAGGAGCCGGTCACGCCTGATCTCGTTGAGGAGAAGGCCATCTGTGAGTAGCTTGATCGCGGTGTTGCTACCGGCGCGGTTATCAAAGCGAACGGCGTACCCGACCTCGTCCCCGAGTTCGACGTCGAGTTCCTCGGCAATGCGCGCGGCCACCGAGCGTGCGGCGAGCCTGCGCGGCTGCGTGTGCCCGATAGCGCCGCGGACGCCGCGACCGAGCTCAAGGCAGATCTTGGGAATCTGGGTGGTCTTACCCGAACCCGTTTCGCCCGCGATGATG
Organism: Dietzia timorensis; assembly: GCF_001659785.1. Classification (NCBI taxonomy): domain Bacteria; kingdom Bacillati; phylum Actinomycetota; class Actinomycetes; order Mycobacteriales; family Dietziaceae; genus Dietzia; species Dietzia timorensis. Next base: position 1,940,510 of record NZ_CP015961.1, on the reverse strand, counting down.
ACGACCTGATTGTTGCTGATCGCATCGGCGATATCGTCGCGCCGGGCGGATACCGGCAATGACTCCGGATACGAAACCGTGGGAAGGGTCTCCCTTCGCCGTCGAAGCTCGTCTGAGGCGGCATCGATCTCTTTGCCAATGGCGTCTAACTCGTCGGCCGCGGACGCCTTGCCGATACGGCGCGAAAGACGATGCTCTTCGAGAAGCGTGACCTTAGACAGTTCGGCCCGAAGCGCCGAACGTTTGGCATCGAGTTCTGGGTTGCGCGGGGCATTGCCGGAAGGCCGGCGTCGTTGCGAGGAGCGGCGAGATTTTGCGGGCATGACCTCGCAAGCTTAACGCGAACCGGGCGGACTGCAGATATCGAGGAGGTGCTCGCGCAGACTGTCGAGCGCGTCGACCTGCACGACGAAGAGCATCTCGTCCCCGGGTTCGAGCGGGACGTCGTCATCGGGAACGATGACCCTGCCGCCGCGAAGAATCGACACAAGCGCCGAATCGGTAGGCAGGCGAAGCTTGGCCACCGCGCGGCCACCGAAGGCGGTGTGGTCCGGGAGCGTGTAGGAGACCAGGCGGTTGTGTCCGCCTCTGAGCGTGAGCAGTTCGACGACATCGCCGACGGCGACGGCCTCCTCTACGGCGGCAGCGATGAGCCGCGGGGTCGACACCGCGACGTCCACACCCCAACGCTCACCGAATAGCCACTCGTTGCGCGGCTCATTGACGCGCGCGACTACGCGGGTGACCGCGAACTCGGTCTTCGCGAGCAGGCTGAGCACGAGGTTGGCCTTGTCATCACCGGTCGCGGCGACGACGACATCGAACTGCGACAAGCCGATGTCCTCGAGCGATCCGAGCTCGCACGCGTCTGCAGTGGCCCAGCCCGCGCCGGGGACCGGATCGTTGGTGGCGACATCGACCCGGCGGTCAATGAGAAGAACCTCGTGACCGTTGGCGAGAAGCTCTCTGCCGATGGAGCGGCCGACAGCCCCCGCGCCGGCGATGGCAACCTTCATCGCGCCGGTGGTGGAGCTCAGGTACGCATCAGTCATCAAAGAGTCCTTCGCGGTCGAGTAGCCGCGGTCCGTGGAGATCCACCGCGTCCGCCGTCACTGCCAGGTGTAAAAGGTCTTCTGCCTGAATCAGCACGGTCGCTCCGGGAAGGAAACAATCCCCGTAGCGGGTGATGGCGACGACCTTGCAGGCGGCGGCCCGCTCGATATCGCGGACACTACGGCCGACGATCGGCGCCGTGGCCTCACGAACGGCGAGGACGACCGAGCCGGTCGGGTCGGCCCACGGCTCGGCCTCGGGCGCACCGGTGAGGAACCGGTAGAAGCGGCGGGTCGTCCACGGTGTGGTGGCGATCGTCGGAATCCCGAGACGCTCGAACACTTCGGCGCGACGTGAATCGTAGATGCGGGCGATGACCCGCTCGATGCCGAAGGACTCGCGGGCGACGCGCGCGGCGATGATGTTGGAGTTGTCCCCCGAGGACACCGCAGCAAAGGCATCGGCATCAGCCGTGCCGGCACGCTCGAGCACCGCGCGATCGAAGCCCATACCCGTAATGGTCTTTCCACCGAACGCGGGACCGAGGCGGAGGAATGCGGACTGGTCCTTGTCGATGACGGTGACATCGTTGCCAGATGCCGACAGATCTCCGGCCAAGCCCGCGCCGACACGGCCGCACCCCATGATGATTACGTGCACGCGTACACCGTACCCCTACATGCGGCACGCCCACGCCCCTCTGGCCCACGCGCGAGCTAGGGCATAGTCTTCTACCTTGATGAGCAGGCTCAGTTCGGTCGCGACCGCAGGCAAACGCCTGGTGTTCGGACGACCCTTCCGCACCGATCGCGTGGGCAAGACAATGCTGCCCAAGCGACTCGCGCTCCCCGTATTCGCCTCCGACGCGATTTCCTCGGTCGCCTACGCACCCGAGGCGATCTTCATCATGCTCTCACTCGCCGGCGCGGCGGCCGTCGGGCTCGCCCCGTGGCTCGCTGTTGTCGTGGTGGCGGTGCTGCTCATCGTCGTCGCTTCGTATCGGCAGGTGATCTACGCCTACCCGGGCGGTGGCGGTGATTACGAGGTGGCCCGGCGCAACCTGGGGCCACTCGCCGGGCAGGTCACCGGGGCCGCGCTATTGGTGGATTACGTGCTCACTGTGGCGGTGTCGATTTCCGCGGCCGTGGCCAATCTGGGCTCCGTCGTGCCGTTCGTGTCCCGGTACTCGGTGGTTTTCTCGGTCGTCGCGATCGTCCTGCTCACCGCCGTCAACCTGCGGGGTGTCCGGGATTCCGGGCGCACGTTCGCCGGTCCGATCTATTTCTTCATCGCATCGATCGCGGTGATGATCGTGTGGGGGCTCGTCCAGTGGGCGTTCCTCGGGGTGGATCTACAGGCCGAGTCCGCCGGATTGAGATTCGACTCCGACGCGGCCGAGCAAAGCAGGTTCGCGCTCGCATTCCTCGTGCTTCGCGCGTTCGCGTCCGGTTCGGCGGCTCTGTCCGGTGTGGAGGCCGTAGGGCACGGCGTGCCCATGTTCCGCAAACCTCGTGCGCGCAACGCCGCGCTGACGCTTTCGCTGATCGGAGGGTTGACCGCAACGCTGTTCCTCGGCCTCGTTGCGCTCGCCGAGATCACCGGGGCAACAATGTCGGATACCCCGACAGTGCTTGTAGGGGCGGGGGAGGACTACCACCAGAAGACATTGATCGTGCAGCTCGCCGACGCCGTGTTCGCGGGCATGCCATGGATCACCGGCGTCATCGTCGCAGGCACGGGCCTCATCCTCGTGCTCGCGGCAAACACCGCGTTCAACGGTTCGCCGATCCTGGCGTCTGTGCTCGCCCGAGATAAGTACCTCCCCAACCAGCTGTCCAATCGCGGCGACCGGCTCACCTACTCGAATGGCATCATCGGGCTCGCTGTGTTCTCGGTGCTCGTCACGGTCCTTGTTCAGGCCCAGGTGTCCACGCTGATCCAGTTGTACGTGGTCGGAGTTTTCACCTCGTTCACCCTCGGCCAGTGGGGCATGGTCCGACATTGGACCGGCGAGTTGGCCGAGATCACCGTGCGCAGGCGCCGAAGGCGGCTCTACCGGGCACGAGCCATCAACGCGCTCGGCTTTGCCTGCACCTCCGTCGTTCTCGTCATCGTCATCATCACCAAGTTCACCGCCGGGGCATGGCTCGTCATCGTGATCATGGCCCTCCTCGTTTTCGTCATGCGGGCCGTTTCCAGGCATTATTCTCAGATGTCGACCAGGCTGCGTGAATCGGAGAAACGGCCGGTGCTGCCGTCTCGAATCCACTGCATCGTTCTCGTGTCGAACGCCTCATTGCCGACATTGCGTGCCATCGCCTATGCGCGCGCTACGCGGCCCGACTACCTCGAGGCCGTGACGGTGAGCGTCGACGTCGCAGCAACCAAGGCGCTGGTCACCGCCTGGGAGGAGAAACGTCCGAAGATTCCGCTCAAGGTGATCGAGGCACCCTACCGAGACATCAACACGCCGGTAATCGACTACATTCGTAGAGTCCGGGCGGACAATCCGCGGGACGTTGTCGCGTTGTACATCCCCGAATACGTCGAGGACAACTGGTGGGAGCGAGCGCTGCACAATCAGTCCGCCAGGCGATTGAGCCGCAAACTGCTGCACGAACCAGGCGTGATGATCACTTCGGTGCCGTGGCAGATGAGTGGACTCGAAGGCTCGGAACGCGACGACGTTCCCGGCGGCGCCGCCTCGCCCGCGAATCAGTCAGCAGCCGAGGAGAACCCGTGACCGAAGGCACCATCACCGTCACCGCCGACGCGATCGCCCACGGCGGCGAGGCCATCTGCCGCAACGAAGGTCTCGTCGTCTTCGTTCCCGGGCTGCTCCCCGGCGAGACCGCTGCCGTGCGTATCACGTCGGCCAAGAAATCCTTCGCGCGCGCCGAGATCGTCGAGCTCGTCTCCGCTTCGCCCGAACGCCGACCCATCGTGTGCCCTGCCGCAGCCGCGGGTGCCGGTTGTTGCGACCTTGCCTATACGACCTCCGCGCATGCCCGAGCGCTGAAGACCGAGATCCTCCGAGATCAGCTACGCAGGCTCGGCGGTTTTTCCGCCGCGGAATGGGAACCGGTTCTGGATGACGTCGGAGTCCGCGACATCGGGCCCTCCGCGCACCCGGGAGAACAGGACGAGATGCAGCGCTGGCGCACGGTCGCCCGCTGGCACTCGGATTCATCCGGGCGCATCGGGGTACGACGAGCGGGCAGCCACCGCGTCGTCACCGAGGACCGTTGCAGCCAGGTCGTTCCGGAAATCGCCGCAGCAGTGGAACTGATCGAGAGCGCCGGAGCGCCGAAGGACGCCGAGATCGTCATCGCCGCCGGCATCGATGGGGACGTGGCCGTGCAATGGCGACGCACCGAGAAGCCCGGATCGCCCCGCCGCGGCGGAACGCGGGGGCGGGCCCAGCGTCGACGTGCGCGTTCGGCCACCGCCGCGTGGAAGGCGCTCGACGGGCGAGGCGGGCTGCCGACAGCCGTAGGCCGCGCTCTGGAACACGAACTCATGCCGCCATGGATATGGCATCTCGAGGCCTCGGCGTTCTGGCAGGCACACCGCAGCGCCCTGGTGGCATACGCAGATGTCGTGCGCGAGTCTGCGGCCGCACTGGTTCGCGGCGGCAGGGAGGAGCTGCGCGTCTGGGATCTCTATGGGGGCGTGGGCGCCCTGGGCTCGGCGGCGCTCGATGCCGCCACGTTCGCCGGTGGCAGAGCACGCGTAACCGCGGTGGAAACTGCCGCCCCCGCCGTCATCGCCGGCAGGGATACCGCCCGCCGAATCGGTGCGGACCTGGACATCGTCTCGTCGGATGTGCGCTCGTGGCTCGAGGGCAGCGCGGATGTGATGCCGGACCTGGTGATCACGGATCCACCGCGCGCGGGGCTCGGCGCCGACGTCATCGGCGAACTGTCCCGTTCCAACCCGGGCACGATCGTCCACATCGGCTGCGATATCGCCTCCTTCGCGCGGGATCTCGGGCTCTTCGCGGACGCCGGTTTCGGCGTCGAGCGCATCCAGGGCATCGACGCTTTTCCCGGCACTCACCATCTCGAAGCCGTCGCGGTGTTGTCTGGCCGCTCCTGATACGCCACCGTCGGCCCTGCCACGTAGACTCGAACTCCGACGGAAACGACGCGCGACGAGCCGAAAGAGGAGGACCATCCAGGGCCCATGGGTGCACTCGAACGCATGAACTCCCCGGCCGACCTCCGTGCGCTCTCCCCGCACGAACTCGCCCCGCTCGCCTCCGAGATCCGCCAACTCCTCGTCGAGCGCGTCTCCGCGACCGGCGGCCACCTCGGCCCTAATCTCGGAGTCGTCGAACTCACCATTGCCGTGCATCGCGTGTTCTCCTCGCCACGAGATCCAATCCTTTTCGACACCGGGCACCAGGCGTACGTGCACAAAATCCTTACCGGCCGAGCCGGAAATTTCGGCACTCTGCGCGCTGGGGGCGGGCTATCCGGATACCCCTCGCGTGCGGAGAGCGAGCACGACGTCACCGAGTCCTCGCACGCCTCCGCATCACTGTCGGTCGCGGACGGAATGGCCAAGGCCTTCGAGCTGCGTGGCGAGAACGACCGCACCGTCGTCGCTATCATCGGCGACGGCGCGCTGACCGGGGGGATGGCGGCCGAGGCGCTCAATAATTTCTTCGTCGCGGCGCATCGGCCGCTCGTCATCATCGTTAACGACAACGGCCGCTCGTACTCGCCAACTATCGGCGGGCTCGCCGCGCGAATCGTTTCCCGCGGCGCGAATCAGGTCGCCGGGGAGCTCGGTTTCGACTGCATCGGCCCGGTCGACGGCCATTCGCTTCCCGAACTCGAGGACGCGCTGCGCCGCGCCAAGGATTCCCGTCGCACCGTTCTCGTCCACGTGCGCACTCTCAAGGGCCACGGCTTCGCGCTCGCGGAGGGAGACAGCGCCGAGCTCATGCACTCCACCTCCGCAATCGATCCGGAATCCGGCACACCGCTGCACAGCGCGCCCGGCACAACCTTCACCGACGTGTTCGGGGACGAGCTCTGCGCGCTCGCCGAGAGCCGCAGCGACATCGTCGCCGTCACCGCGGCGATGGCCGGACCCACGGGTCTCACCGCGTTCGCCGAGCGGTTCCAAGACCGCTTCTTAGACGTCGGAATCGCCGAACAGCACGCCGTCGCCTCCGCGTCCGGCCTTGCCCTCGGCGGCATGCATCCGGTGGTGGCGATGTACTCCACGTTCCTTGGGCGTGCCTTTGACCAGTTGTTACTCGATGTCGCTCTGCTCGGTCAGCCTGTTACCTTCACTCTCGATCGCGCCGGAATCACCGGCCCCGACGGGCCCAGCCATCACGGGATGTGGGACCTGGCACTCGCCGGAATCGTCCCCGGGCTGCGCGTGGCCGCCCCGCGCGACGAACCGACGCTGCGGCGTGCGCTGCGCGAGGCGACGGCGCATTCCGAGGGCCCTACCTTGGTTCGCTATCCCAAGGGCGAGGTTCCCACTCCGGCGTCGATTTCCGCTGTTCTCCCCGGCGGCGTCGAGGTGCTTCGCCGCGCCGACCGCGCCGACTCTACATCTGTCGTGCACGACCCTTCACGTATGACGACGGAGGAGGCGATTCCCGATCCGGCCGTCCTCATCGTCGGCATCGGTATTATGGCCGGGCAGGCGCTCGACTGTGCCCACGCGCTCGAGGAACAAGGAATCGATGCGGTCGCGGCCACCGCGCTGTGGGTGCTCCCCGTGCCTGAGGCGTTGGTGGAGCTCGCCGGCCGGGCGAGCTTGGTCGCCGTCATCGAGGACGGGGCCGAACACGGCGGCGTCGGAAGCTCGATCGAGGCGGCGATGTCGTCGCGCGGCGTGGATACTCCGCTGCGCCGTTTCGCTCTGCCGCAGGAATTCATCAACCATGCCTCGCGCGCGGAGATCCTTCGTGCCGCCGGGCTGGACGGCGCCGCAATCGCAGACCGCATCGCGGTCGAGCGGAGTCGGCGCTAGGCCGTGGCGTCCCGGGCGGCAAGCAACGCCGGCGTCACCAAGCGGATTTGGCATGGAGCCGCGCCCGCGTCCGCCAAGGCGGTCTCGATGACGTCGACGGGATCGTTCCCGCGTCGGCCTGGCGCGTTCGTTCCCGCCTCGGCCCACACCCATTCGCGCAGCATCGCCGAGGGCAGCAGGGTCTGCATCTCGATCTGCGCGATCTCGGACAATTCGGCGAGCTGTTCCCGTGCCTGAGAAAGGAGGGCGTTGGCGCCCGGCGCCTTGACCTTCCACTGGCGGTGCGAGGGCCGGTCCGGGGTGTCGTCTCGCGCGGCGCGCTTGGAGGGCAACTTTTTCGGCGGGATGGCGTCCGCTTCCTTCACGGCCGCGGCGAAGGCTGGGATCACGGCGTCGACATCCGAGCCTGAGAAACCGTCGATCTTCTCGAAGGCGTCGAAGGACCGTGCGTCGGTACGTGCGGCCTGAATGATCGACCTGTCACGCACGATGCGATGCACGGACACGTCGTTGCGGAAGGCGATCTCCTCGCGGGCCTCCCACAGCGCCCGGGCACGGGCGTACTCGCGGGGCGAGCGAAGGCTCGACAGTTTGGACAGCTTCCGCCACGGCTCATCCGTCGGGGGAGCGGGAGACCAGGCCTCCATCTGACTCATCGCCGAGTCGTACCACTCGGCTCGGCTCTCGTGCGCCAGCGAACGCGGGTAGTAATCGGGGATCGCTATGGGCACTGTTTCGGTGTCCTCGAGGAGCATTGCCAGCAGCTCGGGCATGTAAAGCACATCGCCTAGCGCGTACTCCAGCCATTTTGCGGGCAGCGGCCGCCGTGACCAGTCCGCCCGCGAATACTCCTTGGCCAGATGAACCCCGAGGTACGACTCGACTAGCCAGCCGAGACTGAAACCGGTGGTCGACAGCACCTTCGCGGCGATCTCGGTGTCGTGCAGCCGCGTCGGTTCGACGCCGAGAGCGCGGAGCGACGGCAGATCGGCGCGGCAGGCGTGCAGGCACATGGGCCGCGCCGAGAGCGCGTCCGAAAGCTCGCCGATGTCCTGGCCGGTGGCTTCGGGATCGATGAGCATCGGCTCGAGACCATCGATGACGACCTGGATGAGGAACGCGCGTTCGCCGTACCGATACGACGACGCGCGCTCGACGTCAGCGAAGACAATGGACTCGCCCGGGGTCGCGGCTATCTTCGCTGCCGAATCCGCGAAAGTTGCCAACTCGGCCTGAACAGGCGGAATGGACGTTTGTTGTCTCACGACGTCGGAGCGGGGACCGGCTATCGGGCCGGGCCGGCGGGCCTGGTCGAGGCCTCAACGACGCCTTCGGGAAGCATTCCGGCGGCGGCCGCCAGCACCCCGGCGAGCGCCTCCACGTGATCGGAGATTCCCGAGTGCAGAGGCGTCCACGACGCACGCAACTCCAACTGATGGGTTTCCGGGGGACCGGAGATATCTCCATATCGCACGGAGGTCGTGCTGGTCACGGTTCCACCGAGCGCGGTGTATCCGGTCGCTGCGCCATCCAGCGCCTCGGTCAGCCACGACCACGCGGCCTTCGGAAGTGCGGGGTCCGACGCCATATCGTTGTCGATGTCGGCTTGGATGTAGGCGACCAGGCGCAGCGATCCCTGCCACGCTTCATCGCCGGCGGGGTCGTGGAGCAGGATGAGGCGGCCGAAGGCGTCGCCTTCGGAGAACTCGGGAACGTCGCCCTGTTCGGACTCGCCGTGGAGCACTTCCAACCCCACTGCGTAGCTATGCGCGGCGAGCCGCTGTGGAGGCCTGATGGGCGCCACAGAAAGTTCCTTACGCACCTTTGCCGCCGACATCGCCTCGACGGCGTCGCGAAACAGTTCGGGTGCATCCGAGATTGGCATCGAAGTCACGCCGCTGACGGTACGGCGCACGTCTCCGCCTCCGGTGGAGGCGCGCCGTTACAGAAGGAGAGGTCGCCGCGGACGGGCCACCGGTGAGACAATGGCGGGCGATGAACACCTCAGCCCAAGATTCCGCGCCGTCCGACTCCGCCACCCGGCCTTATATGGTCGAATCGACTGTGGGCGGAGCTGATCGCGTCCCGCTCTGGTTTATGCGCCAGGCCGGTCGTTCGTTGCCGGAATACAAACGCGCCCGCGAGGGTACGACGATGCTCGAATCGTGCCTCATGCCCGATCTGGCCGCCGAGATCACGATGCAACCGGTCCGCCGCTACGGCGTCGATGCGGCGATCTTCTTCTCCGATATCGTCGTTCCCCTGTACGCGGCGGGGGTCGGCGTCGATATCAAGCCGGGAATCGGGCCGGTCATGGATGCGCCCATCCGCTCGCTCGAGGCCGTGCGCGCGCTTCCCGTGCTCGAGGCGGAACAGATCGACCCGGTCGCGAAGGCGGTGTCCAAGGTGCGCGGCGAACTCGACGACTCCGTGTCGCTCATCGGCTTCGCCGGCGCTCCGTTCACCCTCGCGTCCTACCTGGTCGAGGGCGGCCCGAGCCGCAACCACGAGCACACCAAGGCGTTGATGTACTCGGAGCCGGAGGTGTGGGATGAGCTCATGTCGTCTCTCGCGAGTATGACGACGCACTTCCTCAAAGCCCAGATCGCCGCGGGTGCCGACGCGATTCAGCTTTTCGACTCGTGGGTCGGCGCGCTCGACCGCGCCGATTTCGAACGTTTCGTCGCACCGTATTCACGCGAGGTTCTCTCCACCCCGGAAATCGCCGCCGTGCCGCGCACGTACTTCGGAGTCGGCACCGGTGAGCTACTGTCCTCGATCTCCCAGCTCGGCGTGAGTACCGTCGGCGTGGATTGGCGGGTCCCGCTTGACGTCGCCCAGACGCGCGTCGAAGGGGGCAAAGTGCTCCAAGGCAACCTCGACCCCGCGTTGCTCCTTGCCGATCCCGACGTGCTCACCGCGAAGGTCTCCGAGATCCTCGATGCCGGACAGCGCGCGATCAACGCCGGCGCCACCGGGCACGTGTTCAACCTCGGTCACGGGGTATTGCCGGACACGAACCCCGATGCACTCGCACGCGTCGTCGACACCGTGCACGCCTTCCGCTCCTCCCGTGCCTACTGACCCCGTGGCAGCTCCTCGTTTTGCCGTGATCGGCGGGGGCATCTCCGGCCTCGTAGCCGCCCTTCGCCTGGCGCAGGCCCTGCCGGAGGCGCGCATCGATATTTTCGAGGCCGCCGATCAGGCCGGCGGCAAGCTGCGCACGATCGACCTGGGATCTGGACCGGCAGATGTCGGCGCCGAGGCGTTCGTCGTTCGGCGCCCCGAGGCGCTCGATCTCGTATCCGAGCTCGGGCTGGACGCTGCGGTCCGCAAACCAGCGGGCAGGTCGCCCGCTCTGTTCTCGGGCGGGCGGTTGCGTCCGCTCCCTCGGAATCAGGTGTTCGGCGTACCGGGCGGCACCGACGGCCTGGATGGGCTTCTCACCTCCGACGTCATACGCACCATTGACGCCGAACCCGGCAACCCTGCGCCGTGGCGGATCGGGCAGGACATCTCGGTGGGTGCGATGGTCGCGGAGCGGCTCGGCCGGGAGGTGGTCGATCGCCTTGTCGACCCGATGCTCGGCGGCGTGTACGCGGCCACCGCCGACGCCCTCGGGGTACGCGCGGTCGCTCCGGCGCTCGCGTCCCGCCTCGACGCGCAGGCCGAGGAGACGTCGAGCGGCGGCGACGAAGGCCGCGCGAGCCTCGTCGATGCCGTCCGCTCGATCAAGTCGACAACGGTGGGCGGGCAGGTGTTCGCCGCGCTCGACGGCGGCTATCGACGACTGATCGATGCCCTGGTCACTCGCATTTCCGTCTCAGGGCGAACCGCACTCCACCTCGGGGTGCGGGTCGACTCAATCACTCCGGAGGGGAGCGCGGCGCGGCTGGCGATTTCCGGACAGGCCGAGAAGGCTCCTCAGGTTTACGACGGACTAGTGTGCGCCCTACCGTTCCATGCCGCGCTACCGCTTCTTGCCGGGCTGTCCGAAGCCGCGGCAGAACCGCTGCGAGAAATCCCGTATTCGTCGAGTGCCGTGGTGAGCGTTGCGCTCGCACCCGGGGTCGAGGTTCCCGACCTCTCGGGAATCCTCGTTGCCGCGGATGCGGGACGGGCGGCCAAGGCGATCACGCTGTCCTCACGCAAGTGGGACCATCTCGACCGTTCCGCATCGGGGAGGGGGCATGTGTTGCGCGTGTCCTTCGGCCGGCTGGACGATGATTCGATCCTCGACCTCGACGACGAAGCTCTTTGCGCGCAAACACGAATCGAACTCGCCGAGATCGCCGGGATCGACGCCGCGGGCGCCGAGATGCGGCCCACGCGATGGACGCACGGACTGCCCGTTCCCGGGGTCGACCACCAGCGGCTGATCGACGGCGCTCGTCGCGGCCTCGATGACCAGTCCGTGCCGGTTGTCCTCGCGAATTCGGCGATCGCCGGTGTCGGCGTGCCCGCCTGCATATCCGTGGCGCAGACCGCTGCGGCGGACCTGGTCGCCAAGTGGCAGGATGAGAGCCATGGCACGTCTCGACTATAAGAAGCTCAATTCCACTCTTCGCTACCTGATGTTCTCGGTCTTCACGGTCCGAGCCGGGGAACTCGGCCCCGATCGCGAAAGAGTGACCAAGGACCTCGACGAGTTCCTCGCCCGCTGGGAGGACTCCGATGTGGTCGTGCGCGGTCTCTACAACGTTTCGGGCCTCCGCGCCGAGGCCGACTTCATGTTCTGGACCCACGCCGAACACATCGAGGACCTGCAGAAGTTTTACAACGATTTCCGTCGCACGACCCTGCTAGGAGCGGTGTCGGACCCGTACTGGTCCAACGCGGCACTCCATCGCCCCGCGGAGTTCAACAAGTCCCACATCCCGGCTTTCCTCGCGGACGAGGCGCCGGGCAAGTACATCAGCGTGTACCCGTTCGTCCGGTCCTACGACTGGTACCTCCTCCCGGACGAGGACCGTCGCCGGATCCTCGCCGAGCACGGCAAAGCCGCACGTGAGTATCCAGACGTGCGCGCGAATACCGTCCCGGCTTTCGCGCTCGGCGACTACGAATGGATCCTCGCGTTCGAGGGGCCGGAGCTCGACCGGATCGTCGACCTCATGCGCATCATGCGAGGCACCGAGGCGCGGCTTTACGTCCGCGAGGAGATTCCCTTCTTCTCAGGCCCACGCGTCGAACCTGCCGAGCTGATCAGTATCCTTCCCTGACGTCGGAGAAGCCGGGATTACCGGCCTGCGCCGCCCCCACGCGTCCTCTTAAACCACTACGCCGCTCCTCGATATCCGAGGGAGCGGCGTAGTGGTATTTAAAGGGTGGGGTGCTGCTAGGCCTCTTCGAGGGTGAGCGAGATGCTATTGATGCAGTACCGCAGGTCGGTGGGGGTGTCGTAGCCCTCCCCTGCGAAGACATGGCCGAGATGGGAGTGGCAGTTCGCGCAAAGCACCTCGGTGCGTGTCATGCCGAGCGAGGTGTCGCTTCGCTCGATGATCGAGTCTCCCGCAAGTGGAGAGAAGAATGACGGCCAACCGCAGTGGGAGTGGAATTTCTCGGTGCTGCGGAACAGTTCCGCGTTGCAGGCGCGGCAGCGGTAGACGCCTTCGGTCTCGGTGTCGGTGTACTCGCCGGTAAACGGAGCTTCGGTTCCCGCTTCTCGGAGTACCCGGTATTCGTCCGGGCTGAGACGTTCCCGCCATTGCGCGTCGGACAAGGCGATCGCGGCGGCTGATTCGGGGGTGAGGGAAAGATCGTTGTCGCTCATGGCGCCGAGGGTACGCCCGCTGGGGACGGTACCGCTAGGTTGCCGCGGGCGTCTTCACCGACGGGGTGATGTGTTGGCGCCTTTCGGGGTCGAAATAGCGCCAGAGCAGCACCACGAGGATCGTCACGATGATGAGCAGCCACCCGAAGGTCGGATGGAGAAACTCGACGAGCCGGCCATGGAACGGCCAACGCTCGGATTCCCACATGTCCATGGTGAAGAATCCGTACGCCGCGACCCACGCGGCCGCGTTTCGGACAAGGGACTCACGCAGAACGACCGTGAGCATCAGCGGGATGAGAACCATCGAGTAGTACATTTGCCCGAGTGAACTCACGAGGAACACCGCGGCCATGACCACGCCCGAGGTGGTCGACAGCCATAGGACCTCATGGTTGTGGCGATACCCCATGAGCAGGTACACCGCGACCGCGGCCATCACGATGACCAGGATCCGCAGTGCGAGAATGAGCGGTTCCGGTACCCCGAAGTAAAGTCCGGCTCCGGCAAGAGAGGAGTTGTAGTAGTCGCGCACCTCGCTCATATAGGGAGTGATGATGTCGAAGTACGACTTTCCGTCGGACGTCAGCCACCAGCCGGCGGCGAATGCGACCAGCGGGATGGCGACCGCTCCGACGAATGGCTGCCATTGGCGCCGGAGCAGCGGAAGCAGAAGGAGCGGAGCGAGCATCGGTTTGATGGCTAGCGAAAGCCCCATCGGTATACCTGCCGCCCAGAGACGTCGTTCGTGGAGTAGCACGAAGAACGCGGCTTGGCAGAGGAAAATCAGTCCGTTGATGTTCGTGAACACAAGTGTGTTCGTCACCGACTCGGTACAGAACACGGCGAGGAACACCGCCGGTGTCGCGTAGCTCGACAGCGAGATTTTGAACAGACGCAACAGCAATAGGACCGCGCCGATAATGCACAGGGCATTGAATGCGATGAAGATCCACCGTGCATAGGTGTACATGTCGATCATGCCGAAGGGAGACAGCAGCACGGTCGCGCTGGGCGCATAGAGGTAATGTGGATCAACAACCTGGAGGTTTTCCACGTATACAGGCCCACCATCGAGGAAACGCCTGGTCGCCGCGTAAACCGTTCCGAAATCATTGGTCACCGAACCGTTGACGGCGCGAATGACGACCCGGTGGATCATCGTCAGGATGGCGAGCGGCCACAGAATGGTTCTGAGGGTCCGCTGCCACGGCGGAGTTGCTGTTATTGCTGTCGACACGGGGAGTAATTTACCGCTACCTGCGCATGATTGTCCGTGGGCATTGCGGCGCGCCGCTATGCCGGACAGGCTGTGGGTGCGGCGGCTGCCGGATCGACGAGGAACTCGTTGATGCCGTCGGCGATGCAAGTCCCGGTTCCCGCTGCAGCAGATCCGAATCCGCCATAGCGTAGGGGGATCGCTCCCGCAGCGCCCGCTGCGGTAAGGGCCGCAGACCCAGTGCCGGCCGGGTCGCGGCCTGCCAGTGGGTCCCCACCAGTCGTGCCGAGGACGAGCGCAGGAACCTGGGGCAGTGTCAGCGGCTCGGCTTCGACAACCGGCCAGTCATTGCACAGTCCGGCTCTGATCGCCATGGAGCGCCCGAAGGTGGGGAAGCGCGCGCTTAGGTCGTCGATCAACGCGCTGCGGTCCTCGGTGGATGCGCGCACGGGGAAATCTGTGCACGTGGAAAATAGTTCGCGAGTACCAATATCGGAGGTCGGTACGGTTCCCCGGGGCGGGTTGCCGTCGGCCGCGGCGGCAAAAAGCTCGAACATCCTGTCGCGGTCATTGGGTACTGAATTCTGGACGCCGGACAGGGCGCTCGCCCCGTAGCGAAGTGCAGCGGCTCCGGCGGGGCTCGACTCGAAGCTCTCGAACGGTGTCGTCGAGGCGGGAACGGGCGCCGATAGACAATCGTTGGCCTCGCACTGACCTGCCCAACTAGCGAGCGCCATCTGTGTTCCTTCGGCCTGTGCCGAGACCTGTTCGGTGAGGTCCTCGCCGAAGCCGGCGGGGGAGTCGGCGACGATCGCTGCCACCGAATCGGGGTTGTCGCTTGCGTAGCGAAGCGCAGAGCGGATGCCCGAGCCCGCCCCGCCGAGAACGAACGTGTCCAGGCCCAGACGCTCGGCGACGATATCGATGTCGCCCGACGAACCTCGTGCACCGAATTCCAGAGCGAGCTCGCCGGTGGCGTCCTGACACCCCCTGGCGACCTCGGTGGCGGTGCGGCGAGGCTCCGGATCCGTCGGCGCCGCATCGGCGGCGACGAGTTCGTCCCCGGCGACGTCCACGGGTGGCTGGCACGTGTCGTGGCCGATGAGCTGGGTTCTGGACTCGATCACAACCACCGGCCATGAAAGACCGTCGGCAAGCGCGCGGGCCCAGGTGTCGACGACCGCCGAGAATGATCTGTCCGCCCCCGAGGCGATAACCAGCGGAGGCTTGGCTCGATCGGCTTCCTGCGACGTCACCAATGCCGCGTAGAGCTCCTTGCCCTCGCTGGCCAGGGCATCGCCGGGTGAGAACGACAGGCATTCTCGTGTGACATCGGCCGGAACCTCTGAATCGAGGTATCGGCACTCCCCGAACTGGGCATTCTCACTGATCCGAGAGAGCCCCTCGGACCACGCTTCCGGGCTCGGCGGTGGTTCGGAAGGGGGTCCGGCGGAACCGTCGTTCGCAGCGGATTCGCGTCCGTCGACGACGGCGAGCGGCGGACCGGAGGACGGTCCGGGCGCGCAGCCCGAGACGAGCGCCGCGGTGAGCCCGACCGCGGCTAGGATTCGAAAGAGCCGAGAGGGGAGTTCAGTCATTGTGGTCCACGATCCAACGAGTGTAGAGGCCACCGTCGTCCGAACTGAATGCCGACACGACGTGAAGTCGGCGTTGCCACGGGTGTGTGTCCGCGCCTTCAGGGTTCGGAAGCAGGTGAACGCCGGACGGGAAGTGGAGGTGCGGGGACATGCTCAGCACCAGTTCGTCGAGGAGACCAGCTCGCAAAAGGGCCTCCAAGAGATGGGGACCGCCCTCGCAGTCTATTTCGCCTCCGTTCTCGCTTCGCGCGAGTCCGATTGCGCCCGGAAGTAATTCGTCAATGCCTCCCGATACGACGCGAACGTCTACCCCGTTCTCCTTTGCGTAGGTACGGTGCTCGGGCGCGGCGCAAGATTCGGGGACGACGAGACTCATTTGGCCAGCGTCTCGAGTAGCTGCCTGTTGCGCTTTCGAGACGTGATCGATGTCGGTCCGGCGCAGGGCGCGTGACACTATCCATAGCGGGGCCGGTGAGGTGCTCGTTCGTAAGTGCGATAACGCTGGGAGAACGGTGGCCGGACCGTACCCTTCGTGCCGGGCTGTCGCCGCGCCGACGAGGATCGTGCCGGCCCGTGCCCGCATACCATGGAAGACCGCCTGGTCCATTTCCGTACCCAGGCCGGCAGACGCCCCCTGCGCGGTGACGGCCCCGTCCAGCGCAGAAATAAACGTTGCCCGCACGGGATATACGGCTTCACTTCCGCGATGAGGCGCAAGGGTATTCCACAGCGCGAGCGCCCGGCCCGGATCGGATATCTCGGCACTCATCTGCGCTGGCTGGTGCAAAATCAGGCCAATCCTTCCTGTTCGGGCCCCGAGGGTAAACGTCCGAATCCGCTCGTGCCCAGCGCCTATAACGAGAGGGGAAATCCGGATATCCACCGCTCTCGCGTTAGGCTTACTTTCATGGTCTTACGCCTCGCCGACATTACCCCAGATGTCTCACCCGATGAGCTTGTCGCTCAGCTCGTGCCACCGTCCATGTTCGACGAGGTGAGCTTCGACTCCTACATCCCGGATCCGGGCGAACCGAGCCAAGCCGAGGCCCGCGATGCGTGCCGCGCCTTCGCCGAGGAAGTGGTCAAGGCCAAGACCGGGAAGAAGAAGGGTCTTTTCGGCAAGAAGAAGCCGGTCGAGGGCCGCGGAATCTATCTCGACGGCGGATTTGGTGTCGGCAAAACGCACCTTCTCGCGTCCATCTTCCACGCGTGCCCCGCGCCGAAGTCGTTCGGAACATTCGTCGAACTCACCAACGTGGTCGGCGCGCTCGGCTTCAACCGCGCGGTCGAAGAACTGTCGACGCGTTCAGTGCTGTGCATCGACGAGTTCGAGCTCGACGATCCCGGCGACACCATGCTCGTGTCCCGGCTACTCGCCGAACTATCCGCCGCCGGGGTATTCATCGCCGCGACGTCGAACACCCTGCCGGGCCAGCTGGGCGAAGGGCGTTTCGCCGCGGCCGACTTCCTCCGCGAGATCCGCAAGATCTCGGGGCTGTTCCAGACGCTTCGCGTCGACGGACCGGACTACAGGCACCGCGATCTGCCGCCGGCGCCCGATCCGATGAGCAACGCCGATCTCGAGGCCACGGCGGCGGAAGTCGAAGGCTCGACCCTCGATGACTTCGACGAGCTGTGCCGGCACCTAGACAAGCTGCACCCGTCCAAGTACAACCGCCTCGTCGGCGGGATCACGCAGGTGTGCCTCGAAAACGTGCACCCCGTGGAGAATCAGGCGATCGCGCTGCGCGTCGTCGTGTTGGCAGACCGTTTGTATGACGCCGGAATTCCGGTTCGCAATAGCGGCGCGAAGCTCGACGAGATCTTCACCCCGGAGATGATCAACGGCGGCTATAAAAAGAAGTACCTGCGGGCCACGAGCCGCTTGCTCGCGCTTTCGCGCTTCCAGCCGGGCGACACCCACTAGGCGGCGGCGCACGGGCGTTTCGAGTCTCTACAGAGGTAGTTCGTAGACGACGTCGTGGCAGTTCTGGCCACCAACGAGGAAGGTGCGCCGCCCGCGATCGACGAAGCCGATCTTTTCATAGAAGCGTCTCGCGCGGCCATTGTCGACGTTCGTGCCCAGCCACAGCGAGTCGAATCCGCGCTCTCTTGCCACGACAGCGTGTGCGTCCATGAGCGCTGTGGAAAGTCCCGTGCCGTGGGCACGCGGCGCCGCGTACACCTTGGATAGGTACATCGGCCTCTCAGCCGTAATAAGCGCTGCAGCGTCGTCATCGTCACCTCTGCCGGGGATGCCAAGCGTGTAGGCAAGGGGATCGCCCACGGCATCTCGCGCCAGAAGCACCACGTTCTCTGGTTCGGCAATGTAGCGCCGAAATGCCGAGGGCGTGAGATTTTCCTCGATGAACGCGGCCATATCGGCCTTCGTTAACTCCGGCGGGCACGCCAGCGGAAAGGTCAACGACGCGAGGGAGGAAAGATCGGAGGCGTCGAATTCTTCTGCGGCTAGAATCGGCGCCGCGGAGTTCGGGGAAAGGCGTTGTCCGCCGTCATTCGAAAAGGTTCTGTCCACGCCGGGCGAGCTTACTCGCGCCGGGGGGAGGGGGATTGTGGTGGTCCTAGCTGGGTTCGAACCAGCGACCTTTCCGGTGTGAACGGAACGCTCTTCCACTGAGCCATAGGACCGCGATGCGAGGCGGCTACACGCCGCGTGCAACGGTTCATCAATTTAGCATGTGCGCGCGAGGGCTCCCAAACCCGCCTTTCGCGCCATCACGGGCGAGCTGTGCAAGAGATCTGCCCCGGAATCGGTGCGTGCGGCGAACGGGCGGTGAACGACGGCGAAATGCTCGCCGAAAACGACTAGAATAGTGGGCACGCGCCGACCGGGGAACTGGAGAATGGCGAGCGACACGCCCTGAACGCAGGGCGATTTGCGAAGCGGTTGGCCATTCGACTAGATTACTTTCTCGCTGGTCAAAAACGACCGGGCGAGAAATTGCCTGGCCCGGACGAGTGTGCGGATGTAGCGCAGCTGGTAGCGCATCACCTTGCCAAGGTGAGGGTCGCGGGTTCGAATCCCGTCATCCGCTCTGGGTAACCGACCCGTCGGTGGAGTGGCCGAGTGGTGAGGCAGCGGCCTGCAAAGCCGTCAACACGGGTTCGATTCCCGTCTCCACCTCGAAGTGGAAGCAGCGATGCTTTTGCTCCAAGGTAAGACACGCGCGATTAGCTCAGCGGGAGAGCGCTTCCCTGACACGGAAGAGGTCACTGGTTCGATCCCAGTATCGCGCACCGCGCCGGCCCAAAAGGCTGGCGTTTGCGGATGTAGCGCAGCTGGTAGCGCATCACCTTGCCAAGGTGAGGGTCGCGGGTTCGAATCCCGTCATCCGCTCCAGTTAGGGCTCCCGCCGGAAACGGCGGGAGCTTTTTTCATTTGCCCTGGGTATGCCGCACGTAGAGTGGGCCGCATGTCCCTACGCTCCTCGAACGATGCCGCGCCGTCTGATTCTGCGAGGTCCGGCGGGTCCGGCGAGGGCAATCCGCGCAGGCGGCCGGTTGTGTGGGTTGTGGTCGCCGTGTCCATTGCTTTATGGCTGGCGCTATCCGCGCTGGGTGGGCCGTTCTTCGGTCGCATTTCCGAGGTTGCCGCCAACGACCGCTCGACGTTCCTTCCTTCGTCCGCCGAATCCACCGAGGCGGGCGATTGGGTCGACCGCTTCCGCGATTCGGATGCGGTACCCGCAGTGATCATCGCCGAGCGCCCGATTGGGGAATCCGTCACCGACGGCGATCGGGAATGGCTCGAAAGCTCGGTGGACGCGGCGAAGGGCGACGGGGTGATCACCGAGCCGCTGTCGCCTCCGATCGCCTCCGAGGACGGATCGGCGTGGCAGATCGTTGTCAGCGTCTCGGACGCGACGACAGGGGAGGACGTCTCCGAGCTTCGCGGCCTCCTCGACGACACCGCTCCCGACGGGCTCGAACACTTCGTCACGGGACCGGCGGGATTCACCGCTGATCTGCAAGAGGGGTTCGCCGGCATCGACGGCCTTCTCCTGTTGGTCGCCGTCGCGATGGTGTTCGTCATCCTCGTGGTCGTCTACCGCTCGCCGGTGCTCCCCGTTGTGGTTCTCCTGACGTCGATGGCCGCGCTTTCCGCGTCGATCCTGCTCGTGTGGAACCTGGCCAACGCCGGGTTCATCACCATCAACGGGCAGATCCAGGGGATCTTGTTCATTCTCGTAGTCGGTGCCGCGACCGACTATTCGCTGCTCTACGTCGCCCGATACAGAGACGAGCTTCGGCGCGCCCGCACCGCTCGCGCCGCGACGGCGAGGGCCCTTCGAGGTACAGCCGAGCCGATAGCGGCCTCCGGGGGCACGGTCATCGCGGGGCTGCTGTGTCTCCTGCTGTCCGACCTTTCGACGAACAGCGCGTTGGGACCCGTCGCCGCGATCGGCATCGTCATGGCGATCGCCGCAGCGCTGACATTTCTTCCCGCCCTTCTTCTCCTCGGTAGCCGTTGGGCCTTCTGGCCGTTCGTCCCCACCTATCGGGAGGAACGTGAGAAGCCGTCGGACCGTTCGACCGAGGTTTTTGAGGAAAAGGGCGTGTGGCCCGCGATTGCGCGCGCCGTTCGGCGACGCCCGAGAACGGTGTGGATCGTGATGATCGTCGTTTTCCTCGTGCCGCTGCCGGCGGCATTCGGGTTTTCCGCCAGCGGAGTCCCGCAAAGCGAACTCGTCCTCGGTGACGCCGAGGCGAGAGACGGGCAGGCCGCGATCTCGCGTCATTTCCCGCAGGGAAGCTCCAGCCCGACCTACATCGTGGTGGACGAGAACGACGTCGATGTCGTCGCATCCGAAGTCTCCGTGGTTCCCGGGGTCGACTCCGTTGCGGTCACCGCAGACACGCCACGCGGTCTGGTAGAAGCTGATGGTCCGGGAACCGTCGACACCGACGCAGTCACGCTCATCGACGGGAAGGCACTTGTAGAGGCGACGCTGTCGGAGCCGGCCGACTCGATCGCCGCCGAAGACACCGTCACCGCAATGCGCGAGCGCCTCTCAACCGTCGCGCCCTCGGCGCTCGTCGGTGGGGAAACGGCGACCGACTTGGACACCAACACCACTGCGATCCGGGACCGGACGGTGATCATCCCGTTGATCCTCGTCGTCGTCACCGTGATCCTCATGGCGCTGCTTCGGGCCGTGGCCGCGCCGCTGCTCCTCGTCGCGCTCACCGTCGTCTCTTTCGGAACCGCGCTCGGGGTGTCCGGTCTCGTGTTCGACGGAATCTTCGACTTCCCCGGCGTGGATCCGTCGGTACCGCTCTACGGATTCGTGTTCCTCGTCGCTCTGGGCATCGACTACAACATCTTCCTCATGTCGCGGGTGCGGGAGGAGTCGCTCACCCACGGAACCCGCGCCGGCGTGCTTCGCGCGCTTGTCTACACCGGCGGAGTGATCACCTCGGCGGGCGTGGTGTTGGCGGCGACATTCGCCGCGCTGTCGGTCATTCCCATCATGTTCCTGGTCCAGCTGTCGTTCATTGTCACGTTCGGCGTGCTGCTCGACGCGATCCTCGTCCGTTCGCTGCTCGTGCCGGGACTCATTTACGACATCGGGCGACCGGTGTGGTGGCCGTTCACCAAGGCGATACCGCGGGACCAGTAAACTTGCGCCGCGTAAGATTCATTCGGGTTTCATGCGTCCGCACCCTCGCTCTCACCAAGGAAAGCGAGGGTGCGGACCGGGCCGGGCAGCACCGTATCCTGCCAGGGCATGAGCACACACGAACTAGGAGATGAGCTCTAGAGATGAGCGAGCAACTGCAGACCACGTCCGGACCGGCCGAGAGCCAAGTCCGCACGCTCACCATTCCCGCCGGCGAACCGGCGGGGAAGACTATTGCCGAGGCCGGTCTGCAGACGAAGGGCGCCGACCAGATCGTCGTCGTCCGGGAGCGAGACGGATCTCTTCGGGACCTGTCCTGGGTCCCCGACTCGGACACCGAGGTCGAGCTCGTCGCCGCGAACACCGAAGAAGGCCGGTCGGTCATCCGCCACTCCTGCGCCCACGTGCTGGCGCAGGCCGTGCAGGACATGTTTCCCGAGGCGAAGCTCGGTATCGGGCCGCCGATCGAGAACGGCTTCTACTACGACTTCGACGTCTCAGAGCCGTTCACCCCAGAAGACCTCACCGAGCTCGAAAAGCGGATGAAGAAGATCATCAAGGCCGGTCAGCGTTTCTCCCGCCGCGCCTATGATTCCCTCGATTCCGCACGTGCGGAGCTCGCCGACGAGCCGTACAAGCTCGAACTCATCGAGGACAAGGGTCGGGCGGACGCAGGCGAAGGAGCAGCAATCGATACGGGAGAGGTCATGGAGGTCGGCGCGGGCCAGCTCACCTCTTACGACAACCTCAATCCGCGCACCGGGGAGCGCATCTGGTTCGACCTGTGCCGCGGCCCTCACGTGCCGACCACCAAGTTCATCCCCGCTTTCAAGCTCACTCGTGTGTCGGCGGCGTATTGGCGCGGAGACCAAGCCAACGCGGGTCTGCAGCGCATCTATGGCACCGCATGGGAGTCCACCGAGGCGCAGGACGAGTACCTCGTGCGGCTCAAGGAGGCCGAGCGCCGCGATCACCGACGCCTCGGCTCGGAGCTCGACCTTTTCAGCTTCCCCGACGAGGTGGGTTCGGGCTTCCCGATGTTCCATCCACGCGGCGGGATCATCCGCAACGAGATGGAGCAGCATTCGCTCCGCCGGCACCTGTCCGCCGGTTACCAGCTGGTCAACACCCCGCACGTCACCAAGGGCGATCTGTTCCGCAAATCCCAGCACCTCAACTGGTACTCGGAGGGCATGTTCCCCCCGATGATGCTCGACGACGAGACGGATGACGAGGGCAATGTCACCAAGCCGGCGCAGGACTACTACGTCAAGCCGATGAACTGCCCGATGCACAACCTCATCTTCGACTCCCGTGGGCGCTCCTACCGCGAGCTCCCGTTGAGGATGTTCGAGTTCGGCACGGTCTATCGATACGAGAAGTCCGGCGTCATCCACGGTTTGACCCGCGCACGCGGGTTCACGCAGGACGACGCGCACATCTATTGCACCGAGGAGCAAATGGAGGCCGAGATCTCCACGGTGCTCCAGTTCGTGATCTCGTTGCTGCGCGATTACGGCCTCGACGATTTCTACCTCGAGCTGTCCACGAAGGATCCGAAGAAGTACGTCGGCGAAGACGACGTGTGGGAGCGCTCGACCGAGACTCTGCGCCGGGTCGGTGAGGCGTCGGGCTTCGAGCTCGTTCCCGATCCCGAAGGCGCCGCGTTCTATGGCCCCAAGATCTCCGTGCAGGCGCGGGACGCCATCGGACGTACCTGGCAGATGTCTACCGTGCAGCTCGACTTCAACCTGCCGGAGCTGTTCGACCTGCAATACACCGCGTCCGACGGCTCGAAGAAGCGTCCGGTGATGATCCACCGCGCGTTGTTCGGATCGATCGAGCGTTTCTTCGGCGTGCTCCTCGAACACTATGCCGGCGCGTTCCCGGTGTGGTTGTCGCCGACACAGGTCGTGGGTATCCCGGTCGCCGACGAGTTCGCCGATCACCTACAGGGCGTGATCACCTCGCTGCGGGCACGCGGGATCCGCGCCGAGCTCGACGACGGTTCGGACCGCATGCAGAAGAAGATTCGCACGCACACCACCGGTAAGGTTCCATTCATGCTGCTCGCGGGCGCACGCGACGTCGAATCCGGTGCGGTGAGCTTCCGCTTCCTCGATGGGACCCAGTACAACGGGGTCCCGGTTTCGCAGGCAGTGGAGACCATCGCCCATTGGGCCGAGTCCCGCCGCAACGATCAACCGACCGAAGAGAACCTGTAGGTATGACGTCGCACGACGCAGAATCCGGGCAGTCCGCGCGCGACTCAGTCGTCGACACGGGGGCGGGAGAGGCCGACCGTCTTTTCCGCCTCTGGGCGCCCTATCGCATGGCGTACATCGCCGAGCCGCCGAAGCCCGTGGAGGGCGCGACCGGGGAGCCTTTCCTCGACATCCCGAAGATGAGGGACGAAGACGGTCTCGTCGTGGCGCGCGGCGAGAACGTATACGTGGTACTCAACCTCTACCCGTACAACCCGGGGCATGCGATGGTGATCCCGTACCGCAAGGTCGCGGAGCTCGAGAATCTCACGGCCGCCGAGTCCGCCGAACTCATGGCGTATACCCAGCACCTCATCCGTGTCGTAAAGTCGGTCTCGCGCCCGGACTCGTTTAATGTGGGGCTCAACCTCGGTGGAGCGGCCGGAGGCTCGCTGGCGGACCACCTTCACCAGCACGTCGTCCCGCGTTGGGTGGGCGACGCGAATTTCATGACCGTTCTCGGTGGCACCAAGGTGCTTCCACAACTTCTCGGCGAGACGCGACGACTGCTCGCCGAGGCCTGGCACACGGTCCCGGGACGTCCCTAGCGAACCCATGAGGTTCCGCTGCGAGGCCAACGGGTCGAATTAGGTAAAGGTAGGAGATGCTCAGCGAACACGGCAGAAGTGGCGTCAATAAGGTCGCCCCGCGGATCGCCGGCGTCTTCGTCAAGGCGGGCATCACGCCGAATATGATCACCCTGGTGGGCATGGCGGCGACCGTGGCCGCGGCCCTCGTGCTGTTCGGCAACGGCTACCTGTTCGCAGGGGCCATCGTCATCGGTCTGTGCACTCTGTTCGACCTCCTCGACGGCGCCGTGGCCCGCGCAGGAGGTACAGGTAGTCCCTACGGCGCGCTGGTTGACGCGGTGTCAGACCGCATTGCCGACGGCGCGATTCTCGGCGCGCTCTTGTGGTACGTCATCCACCGCGAACCGGACAATTCCATGGCGATCGTGATGTTGCTCATCGCGCTCACTTTCTCGCAGGTCGTGTCCTATTCGAAGGCCCGCGCGGACGCCGGCGGACTCGCCACTCCCGGTGGGCTCATGGAACGGGCCGACCGGTTGGTCATCGTTCTCGTCGGGGCGGGCCTCGAGGGCCTCGGCGTGCCATGGATGCTCGAGCTCGGAGTGAGCATCGTGGCCATCGGTTCAGTGATCACCGTGGTCCAGCGCGTCCTCGGTGGCCGCGCCTCTTACCTCAAGTCCGAGCCCCAAGCCGACGGTGGACGTCCCCCGCACGAGAAGGAACAGTAGATGGCGCAGGCTTCGGAACACCCCGCGAACGAGGCGACGCTCGCCGAACGTGCCTCCGATCTCGGCTACGCCGCCGGCTGGATGGCCGTGCGCGCGCTCCCGGACCAGGTTGCCCGCGGACTGTTCAACGCCGGTGCCGACGTGGCCTGGCGGCGGATGGACGACAACTCGCAGCTGCGGGCCAACCTCGCTCGCGTGCTCGGTGTCCGTCCTGCCGCCGTGCCCGAGTGGTTGATTCGCGAATCGATGCGGTCCTATGCACGATACTGGCGCGAGGCGTTTCGACTCCCGACGATGAACCGGAAGGCCCTCGTCGACAACATCACCGAGCATATCGTCGGACGCGAGAAGCTAGATGCCGCCCTCGCCAAGGGCAACGGCCTCATCTTCGCACTTCCACACTCGGCCAACTGGGACCTCGCCGGTCTGTGGCTAACCACGCACTATGGCGGCTTCGCCACGGTCGCCGAGCGGCTCAAACCGGAATCGCTGTACCAGCGTTTCGTCGACTACCGCGAAAGCCTCGGATTCACCGTGCTTCCACTGACAGGCGGCCAGACAGCGTCGTTCCCCGAGCTCAAGAAGGTGCTCGCCGATAACGGAATCGTGTGCCTCATGGGCGAGCGGGATCTGCGCCGCACCGGTGTCGAGGTAGATTTCTTCGGCGCCCGCACACGCATGCCGGCGGGACCGGTAAAGCTTGCCCAGGAAACCGGAGCAACGCTGATGTACGCGGAACTTTTCTACTCCGACGACACCTACATGCGCATCGTCGCCAACGATCCGATCGATGTGAGCGGTACGGTCGAGGAGGGCACCCAGCTCCTGGCCGACGACTTCGCCGCCGGGATCGCTCGCCATCCGCAGGACTGGCACATGCTTCAGCCGCTGTGGCTCGAGGACCTCGACGCCGATCGGCAGGCATTTCTCGCGGGCTCCGAGGGAGTTGGCAGTTCCGGAGATCGGACCTGATGCGCATCGGTGTCGTCTGCCCGTATTCGTTCGACCATCCCGGCGGGGTCCAGATCCACATCTCCGATCTCGCTAAGGAGATGCGCGGACAGGGCCATGAGGTATTCATCCTCGCCCCAGGCGAGCGCGGTACGGAACCGGACGAATTCACCACTTTCGTCGGCAAAGGCGTGCCGATTCCGTATAACGGTTCGGTTGCCCGCCTGTCCTTCGGCTACCCCACGTGGCGTGCGACGAAGAAGTGGATTGCACGAATCGAGCCCGATGTTCTCCACATCCATGAGCCGAACGCGCCGAGCACATCGATGTTCGCGCTCGCTATGGCAACCGGACCCATCGTCGCGACGTTCCACACCTCGACGGCGTCCTCGCTCGTGCTCAAGACTTTCGAGGGCGTGTTGTCACCGTTCCTCGAGAAGATTCGCGGCCGCATCGCGGTCTCCGATGTCGCGCGCCGCTGGCAGGTGCAGGCCCTCGGCTCCGATGCCGTCGAGATCCCCAACGGCGTGGACGTCTCCTTCTACAAGGCGGCACGCGACTCCGTGGCCCTCACAAGGGACCGTTCCGATGACGACGGAAGGACGCGTCCGCCCGCCGTCACCTTTCTCGGCCGCTTCGACGAACCCCGCAAGGGGCTGGGCGTGCTTCTCAGGGCGTGGCCGGCGGTTCGCGAACGGATTCCGGATGCGCAGCTGTGGGTGATGGGCGGCGGCGACAAGAACGAGGCACTGGCTTTGCTCGGAGACACCGGGGGCGTGCACTTTCTCGGCCGCGTCGACGACGAGGACAAAGCCCGCACTCTCGCCGAGGCCGACGTGTACTGCGCTCCGAACACCGGGGGAGAGAGCTTCGGCATCGTGCTTGTCGAGGCAATGGCGGCGGGCACTGCGGTTCTCGCTTCCGATCTCGACGCGTTCCGCCGAGTGCTGCGCGACGGCGAATGCGGTCAACTGTTCGCCACCGGCCGTTCCGAATCCCTTGCCGAACACCTCGTGGCGCTGCTCGAGGAACACACGCGGCGAGCGGACCTCGTGGCCCGCGCCACCGAGGCTGTCGAGGGCTACGACTGGCCGGTGGTGTGCACGCGCGTGCTTCGCGTGTACGACACCGTGCGCGCGCCGGGGGAGAAGGTTCGCGTGTCCGGCGGCGCTCGCTTTCGTGACGTCGCGGGGGCGAACCCATCCAGCGGTCGCGGACGGGGCGAAAGGGGAGAGCACTAGATGTGGTGGATCCTCGTAATCGTCCTGGCGGTCCTCGTGGCGTTGGCATCGCTGCTCGCCTATCTCACCGCGCATCGCCTCGACCGTCTGCACATCCGCACGGACCTGGCAGCGGCCGCCCTGCACGAGGCGTTCCTCCGACGTCATACCGTGGCGGTAGCCATTGCCGAGGGACTCGGCCCCGAGGACGAGCGCGCCGCCGAATGGATCCGTAGCTGCATCGGGCGCGCCAAACACCGCTCGGCCGACAGGTTCACCCCAGGAGCCCCCCAGACCGGCATCGAGCAGACGGAAAACGATCTGACCAGTGCTCTATCGGTTCTGCCGCCGGAATCGATGGGGCCGCATCTGCGCGCCGAGGCCACCGATGTCGGGGATCGACTCGAAATGGCTCGGCGGTTCTACAACGACGCAGTTCGGGACACACGCCGGCTACGGGAGAAAAAGGTCGTGTCCTGGTTCCGCCTTGCGGGATCGGCGCCGATGCCCGAATACATCGAGCTGGTCGATCCGTCCTACAATTAGACGTCTGGCCTTGCCGTGAACACCGGCGGGGCAAATCGATTCTATGTGAATAGCGTTTACCGAGGAGGCACCTTGAGCACCGCGAACGAGACCCAGAACGAGCGAGGCACAGCCCGCGTCAAGCGCGGTATGGCCGAGATGCTCAAGGGCGGCGTGATCATGGACGTCGTGACCCCGGAGCAGGCGAAGATCGCCGAGGATGCCGGTGCCGTCGCCGTGATGGCGCTCGAGCGTGTTCCCGCTGATATCCGTGCGCAGGGCGGCGTGGCCCGCATGTCCGACCCGGACCTCATCGACGGAATCATCAACACCGTGTCGATTCCAGTGATGGCGAAGGCGCGCATCGGCCACTTCGTCGAGGCGCAGATCCTGCAGTCGCTGGGCGTCGACTACATCGACGAGTCAGAGGTGCTCACCCCGGCCGATTACTCGAACCACATCGACAAGTTCGACTTCACCGTCCCGTACGTGTGCGGTGCGACCAATCTCGGGGAGGCGCTGCGCCGCATCACCGAGGGCGCGGCAATGATCCGTTCGAAGGGCGAGGCCGGCACGGGCGACGTCTCCAACGCGACGACCCACATGCGCCAGATCCGCGGCGAGATCCGCAAGCTCTCCGCGCTGCCCGAGGACGAGCTCTACGTGGCCGCCAAGGAGCTTCAGGCGCCGTACCCGCTGGTCGCCGAGGTTGCTCGCGAGGGCAAGCTGCCCGTCGTGCTGTTCACCGCCGGTGGCATTGCGACGCCCGCCGACGCGGCTATGATGATGCAGCTCGGCGCCGAGGGCGTGTTCGTCGGATCCGGAATCTTCAAGTCCGGCAACCCGGAGCAGCGCGCGAAGGCGATCGTCGAGGCCACCGCGAACTACGACGATCCGGATGTGCTCGCTCGGGTCTCCCGCGGACTCGGCGAGGCCATGGTCGGCATCAACGTCGACGACCTTCCCGAGCCTCACCGTCTCGCCGAGCGCGGCTGGTAGCCCGAGGAGAGCGCAGCGATGCCTTCACTTTCTCAGGTCACCGATATCGAGAGGATCGACCGGGACCTCTACCGCGGTGAGCCGATGGATTCGCAGCTGATCCGCACCTACGGCGGACAGATCGCGTGCCAGACGCTTACCGCGGCGGTGCGCACGGTAGAGGCCGACCGTTCGGTTCATTCGCTTCACGGATACTTCCTGCGCGCGGGCGACCCGAAGAAGTCGACAGTATTCTCTGTGGATCGGGTGCGTGACGGTCGTTCCTTCAGTACTCGTCGGGTATCTGCTCTTCAGGAGGGCGAGGTCATCTTCTCGATGAGCGCCTCGTTCCAGGTTGGCGGCCAGGAAGGGTTCGAGCATCAGGATCAGATGCCCGAGGTCGTCGGCCCAGAGGACCTGACAAATATCCGCGACCTCGATCTCAGCGGGCAGCCGAGGGCGTTTTTCGATGAATGGACCGAATGGGATATCCGCTTCATCCCGGCCGACCAGCAGAAGCTATACCCGGTACTCGCGGCCCAACAGCGCGTCTGGTTCCGCTACACCGGCGAGCTGTCCGACGACCCGAATGATCACGTGTGCGCCCTCGCCTACATGTCGGACATGACTCTGCTCGGCTCCGCCCGGGTCCCGCATCCGGGAGTGGAAATTCAGGAGGCTTCTCTCGACCACGCCATGTGGTTCCAGCGTCCGTTCCGGGCAGACGAGTGGTTGCTATACGACCAGACCTCGCCGTCGGCGACGCTCGGACGTTCGCTCACCCAAGGCCGCATTTTCGATTCGCACGGCAACCTCGTCGCCGCAGTCACCCAAGAAGGACTCACCCGCACGGGCGGATGAACCGCCGCGCAGACGTCCGCGACATAGACATAAGGAACTCATGCCCCAGGCTTCAACCGCCCGCATCGGCGTCCTCGCCGTTCAGGGCAATTTTCGCGAGCACATCGCGCACCTGGACGCGTGCGGCGCGGAGACAGTTCGCGTTCGCCGTCCGGCGGATCTCGAGGGCATCTCTGGCCTCGTATTCCCCGGAGGGGAGACGACCGCGATGTCCAACCTCATCCGCCTGCATGAGCTCGAAGCGCCACTGCGCTCGGCACTCGCCGGTGGGCTACCGGTCTACGGTTCCTGCGCGGGCATGATTCTCCTCGCCGGTGAGGTCCTCGACACGCGCGACGATGCCATCAACTTCTCCGCGCTCGACATCACGGTCCGTCGGAACGCGTTCGGGCGTCAGGTCGACTCTTTCGAGACCGAAATCCCGTTTGACGGCGGAGACCGCATTCGCGCGGTCTTCATCCGCGCCCCGTGGGTCGAAAAAGTCGGTCCCGAGGCGAAGGTGCTCGCCGAAGTCACCGATGCTTCGGGCGCCCCGGTGGCCGTGGCGGTTCAGCAGGACAACGCGCTCGTCACCTCCTTCCACCCAGAACTCACCGACGACCTGTCGGTTCACGAGCACTTCCTGCAGATGGTCAACTTCCGTGCCGAAGGGCCGGGACGCCCGAGCGCTGTGCCGTAGCCATGCGCTTGCTCCCGTCACGTTTAGACTGGAGGGAAAGCGCTGCACGGTTTCGCCGAAAACTCTGCCCAGGCAGCACGATGTTTTCGCATCCGATGCGCGCGCGAACACTTTGACTTAGCACGTTTCATTGACAAGGAGGCGCTCATGTCGGGCCATTCCAAGTGGGCAACCACCAAGCACAAGAAGGCGGCAATCGACGCCAAGCGCGGCAAGCTCTTCGCCAAGCTCATCAAGAACATCGAAGTCGCGGCGCGCACCGGCGGCGGGGACCCAGCCGGAAACCCAACGCTGTACGACGCGATTCAGAAGGCCAAGAAGAACTCGGTCCCGCAGGACAACGTCGAGCGTGCCCGCAAGCGCGGAGCGGGCGAGGAAGCCGGCGGCGCCAACTGGGAAACGATCATGTACGAGGGCTACGGACCGGGAGGCGTCGCGGTGCTCATCGAGTGCCTCACCGATAACCGCAACCGCGCGGCCGGCGAGGTCCGTACCGCCATGACACGAAACGGCGGCAATATGGCCGATCCGGGTTCGGTGGCCTACCTGTTCAGCCGCAAGGGCGAAGTCGTTCTCGACAAGGGTGAGAAGACCGAGGACGACATTCTCATGGCGGTCCTCGAGGCCGGCGCCGATGAGGTCAACGACCTGGGCGAGCAGTTCGAGATCGTCTCCGAGCCGACTGATCTGGTCGCGGTCCGTAGCGCGCTGCAGGAAGAGGGCATCGATTACGATTCCGCCGAGCTCGGCTTCCGTGCATCGGTCGAGGTCGAGGCGGATGCGGAACTCGCCCGCAAGGTCTTCAAGCTCATCGATGCACTCGAGGACTCGGACGACGTGCAGAACGTCTACAGCAACATCGATGTCTCGGACGACGTTCTCGCCGAGCTCGACGCGTAGCCAATCACCGCTTTCAGGAGAATGTAGACGATGCGCGTCATGGGATTCGACCCCGGGCTGACGCGCTGCGGCATGGCGCTCGTCGAGACTGGAAAGGGCCGACACGTCGTCGCATTGGATGTCGACGTGGTCCGCACCCCCTCGGATGAGCGACTCGAGCATCGCCTCAAGTCGATCTTCGAGGCGGCTTGCGAGTGGATGGACGTCCATCAACCCGACATTCTCGCGATCGAAAGGGTGTTCGCGCAGAACCAGCGAAGCACGGCGATGGGGACCGCTCAGGCGGCCGGAGTCGTTGCCCTGGCCGCGTCGTATCGCTCGATCCCGGTCGACTTCCGTACACCTTCGGAGGTCAAGGCCGCCATCACGGGAAATGGGCGCGCGGACAAGAAGCAGGTGACGACGATGGTCACGCGCATTCTCGGCCTGCAGAAACCTCCGCAACCGGCCGACGCTGCCGATGCTCTCGCGTTGGCCGTGTGCCATGCCTGGCGCGCCCCTGCCGAATCGCTGACCTCTGCACATTCAGAGGCTGGTCAGGGACCTTTGTCAGGGTATGAGGCTAAGGTGGCGGCCGCGCTCAGTCAGCGTGCCGCTGCTGGAGAATCCGCGGTACGGCAGCGCCCCTCGAATAAGATTCGGTAGCGCAAGGGGCAAGTCGGTATGTTGCACGACGGAATGAGGAAGAGGCACACGTACGAATGATTTCCACGTTGAGGGGCCGAGTCCTCGAGGTCGCTTTGGGGCACTGCGTCATCGAAGCCGGAGGAGTGGGATTACTCGTGCTCGCGACTCCGGCCGCGCTATCGACGCTGCGCCGTGGGGAAGATGGATTCCTCCACACGACTCTAGTTGTGCGTGAGGATTCTTTGACGTTGTACGGATTCGAATCCGCGGCAGCGCGCGAAGTCTTCGGGCTTGTCCAGGGAGTCAGCGGGATCGGCCCCCGCATCGCTTTGGCGGTTGTGGCCACTATCGATCCAGCCGACCTCGCGGCGGCCGTCGCGAACGAGGACGTAAAGACGATCCAGCGCGTGCCTGGGGTCGGCAAGCGAACTGCCGAGAGGATGATCCTCGACCTGCGCGAGAAGCTCGACGCATATGCGGATGCTGGTGCAGCGGCCGAGGTCTCGAAGGGAGAGACAATCAACGGAGGCGGACGCAACACGGAGGTGGTCACCGCGCTCGAGGGACTCGGCTTCCCCACAAAGGACGCTGCTTCGGCCGTTGCCACGGTCTCGGAGGGCGAACCGGACGCGGATCCGGCTGCCCTGCTTCGACTCGCGCTCAAGCAGCTCGGACCCGGTAAGTAGGGGAGATCATGTCGCAATTCCACGACGGCGATATAAGTGATTCCGAGTCGGAGCTCGATGTCACCGCTACGTCGATAACTCCTTTCGATTCCGACGCGGAAACTGCGCTGCGTCCGCGTAGCCTCGACGAGTTCGTCGGCCAGGATTCCGTTCGCGAGCAGCTCCGCGTCGTCCTGTCCGCGGCGAAGGCTCGTGACGAGGCCCCTGATCATCTCTTGTTCGCTGGGCCGCCCGGACTCGGCAAAACCTCGCTGGCGATGATCGTCGCTGCGGAGGTCAACGGCGCTTTACGCCTCACTTCCGGCCCGGCGCTGGTTCGCGCCGGAGATCTGGCGTCGATCTTGACGAACCTACAGCCCGGGGATGTTCTCTTCATCGATGAGATCCATCGTATGGCTCGCGAGGCCGAGGAAATGCTGTACCTCGCCATGGAGGACTACCGCATCGACGTGATGGTCGGCAAGGGGCCCGGGGCAAACTCCATCTCCCTGGATATTGCACCATTTACCCTGGTCGGAGCTACGACTCGGTCCGGCTCTCTCACCGGACCGTTGAGGGATCGCTTCGGGTTCACCGCCACGATGGACTTCTACGAAGATGCGGATCTGGCCCATATCGTTACCCGAACTGCGGGGATACTCTCGGTTCCGCTCGAGGAGCGCGCGGCTGCGGAAATCGCGCGACGCTCCCGCGGAACACCACGCGTGGCCAATCGTCTCTTGCGTCGCGTGCGCGATTACGCCGAGGTCAAGAGCGATGGACGGATCACGCTGGAACTGGCCGATTCCGCGCTTCGGGTGTACGAAGTTGATGCTATCGGCCTGGACAAGTTGGACAGGGCCGTCTTGCGATCCCTTATGCAGATCCACGGCGGCGGCCCGGTGGGGCTCGGGAGTATTGCCGTTGCCGTAGGCGAGGAACGCTCGACGTTGGAAGAGGTCTGCGAGCCATACCTCGTGCGAGCAGGGCTCATGGCGCGTACTCCGCGCGGACGGGTCGCCACTCCTGCTGCCTGGGAGCACATGGGGCTACGGCAGGCGGAATATACGCAGCGCGCCCCGTCACGCGAAGGCCCGGAATCCGCTGACGAAGATGCGCTGTTCCGGTAGTAGACCGCCCGCGCCCACGTGTGCTGTTGCTCACGCTAAGGCGGTAGGCTTTCGCGGGCGTAGGAAAATTTGTCCTTAGATTTGGAGTGAAAAACCAATGGAACTATTGCTGCCGCTTCTCATTGTGGTGCTCTTCGGCCTGATGGTCATGCAGATGGTTCGTCAGCGGAAGACGATGAAGCAAGTTCAAGAGCTTCAGAACGACCTGCAGCCCGGCGATCTGGTGATGACGACGGCCGGCCTGCACGCAAAGGTTGTCAGTACCTCCGAGGCGACTCTTGACCTCGAAATCGCTCCGGGTGTCGTGTCGACCTGGGATCGCAGGGTAATTCGCGAGCGGCTCACCCCGCAGGAGCCGACGGCCGCCCAGGACCTCGGAACCACAGAGTCCCCTGAGAACCCGGACAGCCCAACGGGACCCGATTCCGAGAAGTAGTTCCCATCCGCGCCGCGCCGCGCAAAGTGTTTGCGTTCGGTGCATTTGGAGCGGGTAGAGTAAACGCGCCTCGCTTGCCGATCGCTGCTGCGGGTAGGACCCAGGATGTAGCCCCGATTTTCGGGGCGGGCCCGCGGTGATGAGCTGCCTTCCGAGGGACGCATCGCCGTTGCCGGCCACTTAGTGCAAGGAAAGACACCTCTACGTTGACTGCACCAAAAACGAACCGACGTAAAGACTCGCGACCACGTCCGTGGTGGTTGATGTCGATCTTCGGCCTTGTCACGATTTTTCTTTACCTACTCGCGTTCATGACGTCGACGGGCGCGTTCGCTCCCAAGTTGGGTATCGACTTGCAGGGCGGTACGCGGGTGACGCTCGTGCCCCGCGGTCAGCCCGACGAAGAGTCGATGCAGCAGGCTACGGACATCATCCGTGAGCGAGTCAACGGACTCGGCGTCTCCGGCGCCGAGGTCGTTCTCGACGGAAGTAATATCGTCCTCACGGTCCCGGGCGAAGACGCGACGGCCGCGCGCGACCTCGGCGAGACATCGAAGCTCACGATCCGCCCCGTGGTGCAGGTTGTTCCGATGGCCGATCCGTTCAATTTCGAACCGACACCGGACACCGCCGGCGATCAAGAGGCCGCGGAGAAGGCGATCGAGGACGCGCGGGCCGAGCGCCAGGGCGACGATCAGGCCGCCCTCCAGCAGAAGCTCAACACGTGGAACTGTCCGGAAACCGATTTGCTCGCCGGAGTCGATAATCCGGACCAGTACCTCCTCGCATGTGGCGACGGGCAGAAGTACCTCCTCGCACCGCAGCCCAGAGTCGACGGCGCCCCTGAAGGGCCGGCGGGCTATCTCGATGGTGAGAAGATCCAGCGAGACTCCGTCAGCGCGGGATTCGACCAACAGCGTGGACAGATCCAGGTGGCCTTCCGTTTCAACGGTGGCCCCGTCAACGCGTCGATGACCTGGTCACAGCTCACTCAGGAGTACCTGAACCAACAGGTCGCCATCCTCATGGACAATGAGGTCATTAGCGCGCCGGTTATCCAGGGCGTAACTCCACCCGGCTCCCAAACCTCGATCACCGGTTTGGACGATATGGATACCGCCCAATCACTGGCCTCCAACCTCCGCTTCGGCGCACTTCCGGTCTCGTTCGAAGAACCAAACGTCGACAATGTCCCCGCGAGCCTGGGACAGGCCTCGCTTGACGCCGGCCTCCTCGCGGGCGCGGTCGGTCTGCTCCTCATCCTCGGCTACTCGCTTCTCTACTACCGGGTCATCGGCTTCCTTGCCTTCCTGTCGCTGATCTTTGCGATCGTGCTCACGTACGGAGTGCTGGTCCTGCTGGGTAATTGGATCGGATACACCCTCGATCTCGCGGGCGTCGCGGGCGTCATCATCGGTATCGGTATGACCGCAGATTCGTTCGTCGTCTACTTCGAACGAATAAAGGACGAACTCCGCGAAGGACACCGATTCAGATCCGCGGTACCTCGCGGTTGGAAGAACGCCTCCCGCACCATCGTCACAGGCAACATGGTGTCCGTTATCGGCGCAGTGGTCCTTTACGTACTGGCCATCGGCGAGGTTCGAGGCTTCGCGTTCACGCTCGGCCTCACCACGATCATGGACATATTGGTCGCGTTCACAATCATGTGGCCGCTGGTCTACCTCGCGTCCACGAAGCCTGTCTTCTCGAAGAACTCGATGAACGGTCTCGGCGCCATGGAGGATCTCCGCGTCAAGGCTGTCGCCGAGCACCGAAACGAGGCCGCGCGACGCAACGCCGCAGCCGAGGATGCCGCGACCACGGCCGGCAGCACACCTTCTTCTCAGTCCAAGGGGGACGACGCCTGATGAGCACCACAGTCGATCAGCCGAAAGACTCGGCGGACGCCCCCGTCCCCAATGACACGGCAAAGAAGGAAAGCTGGCTCAACCGCCTCTACACGGGTACAGGCGGCTTCCCGATCGTGCAGAAACGCAAGTTCTACTACACGATCTCGCTGATCATCCTCCTCGTGTGCCTCGGCAGCATCGTTTTCCGCGGCTTCTCGCTCGGCATCGATTTCGAGGGCGGCACCAAGCTGTCCGTGCCAGCGGAGGGCGTCGATACCGAGGTGGCTTCCCAGATCGTCTCGGATGCGACCGGGGAAGAGGTTGCCGAGGCGCAGCTCATCGGCGCCGGCGGCGGCCGACAGGTCGAGATCCAGATGCCGTTCCTGAGCACGCAACAGATCACGGATGCGAAGAACGCACTGTTCGAGGAATATCAGCCGATGAACGCCGCGGGCGAGGTCTCACCCAATGCCATCGGTGACTCGAACCGCTCCGAATCATGGGGTAGCGCGGTCACAAAGCAGGCGATCATCGCGCTCATCGCGTTCGTCGCCATCGTGTTCGTCTACATCATGATTCGATTCGAGGCAGCCATGTCCGCAGCCGCGATGGTGTCGATGTTGTACGTCCTCGTGTTCACGGCGGGCATATATTCGATCGTCGGGTGGGAAGTCACCCCGGCCATGGTCATCGGCCTTCTCACGATTCTCGGCTTCGCGCTCTACGACACCGTGGTCGTCTTCGACAAGGTGCAGGAGAACACCGCGGGCATCAGACACAGGTCGAAGTTCACCTATGCCGAAGAAGCGAACCTCGCCGTCAACCAGACGCTGATGCGATCGATCAATACGACGGTGATCTCGCTGTTGCCGCTCGCGGCGCTCGTGATCATCGCGGTCGTAATTCTCGGTGTCGGGACGCTGCGCGATCTCGCTCTCGTTCAGGTCGTGGGCATTTTCACCGGCACATTGTCGTCGATCTTCCTCGCGACGCCGCTGCTGGTCGATATCAAGACCCGCCGCAAGGACATCAAGAAGCACGACGAGGCAGTACTGCGACGGAGGCGGCAAGCCGAAACGGCTTCCGCCTAGTCACCGAGCACGACAGGTTCATCGGACACCACACGAGGATGGTCTCGGCTATGAGCGATTTCAGTACCGCGAACGCGCTGATCGAACGACACGCACGCCGCGTGCCCGATTTCCCGCAGCCCGGAGTCGAGTTCATCGACCTCACACCGGTATTGGCCGATTCGGAGGCATTCGACTGCGTTATCGACGCGCTCGGCGGAGAGTGGTCGGGCATCGACCTCGTAGCGGGGCTCGACGCGCGGGGCTTCCTCCTCGGCGCGGCGGTGGCGATGCACCTGAACACGGGCGTACTCGCCATCCGCAAGTCGGGCAAGCTACCGCCCCCGGTGTTCTCTCGCACATACCAGCTCGAATACGGCGAAGCGACGCTTGAAATCCCGGCCGAGGGCGTTGAACTGGCAGGTAGACGAGTTCTCGTTGTCGATGACGTGCTCGCGACCGGCGGCACGGTCGCCGCTGCGGTCGAGTTGCTCGAAGAGGCGGGCGCAGAAGTCGCGGGTATTTCTGTGGTGCTTGAGGTCCCCGGATTGGGCGGTCGCGATAAACTCGTCGGACACAACGTTCGCTGCCTTTCTGCCGGATAGGTCGCGAACCGACCACGTCGTGTTAGAGGGGGAGGCCTAAATGACCGTCGCAAATCCTGGTCCGAACCCCGAAGACAGGCGCACCCAGCCATTGCCCGTGGCCAACCCCAAGGCCACCAGAGGCGTGTACGCCCGGTGGGCCCGGAGGATGACGGCGCCGCGCACATCTCCCACGCCCTTGGTGCTCGAACCGCTGCTGCGCGTCCACAGGCGATACCATCCCAAGGCCGATGCCCAGCTGCTCGCTCGCGCCTACAAACTCGCCGAGCACAAGCACGAAGGGGTGCTCCGCAAGTCCGGCGACCCGTACATCACCCATCCTCTCGCCGTCGCGACGATTTGTGCGGAGATGGGCATGGACACCACGACCCTCGTCGCGGCACTTCTGCACGACACGGTCGAGGACACCGACTACACCCTCGACCAGCTGCGTGCCGATTTCGGCGATATCGTAGGCCACCTCGTCGACGGCGTGACCAAGCTCGACAAGGTCAAGTTCGGCGAGACTGCCGAGGCGGAGACGATCCGCAAGATGATCGCGGCGATGGCCAAGGACCCGCGTGTGCTCGTGATCAAGGTGGCCGATCGCCTTCACAACATGCGCACGATGCGGTTTCTCCGCCCGGAAAAGCAGGCCAAGAAGGCACGCGAGACCCTCGAGGTGATCGCCCCGCTCGCTCATCGTCTCGGCATGGCGACCATCAAGTGGGAACTGGAGGACCTCGCGTTCGCGATCCTCGAGCCGAAAAAGTACCAGGAGATCGTGCGGCTCGTCGCAGACCGCGCGCCGAGTCGGGACGTGTACATCCGGACGGTGAAGGACCTCCTCACGAAGGAGCTGCGAACCTCGCACATCCATGCCACCGTCGACGGCCGGCCGAAGCACTACTGGTCGATCTACCAGAAGATGATGATCCGCGGCCGTGCGTTCGACGAGATCCATGATCTCGTCGGAATCCGGATACTCTGCGACTCGGTACGTGACTGCTATGCGGCGGTCGGCGTCGTGCATTCCCTGTGGGCGCCAATGCCTGGACGGTTCAAGGACTACATCGCCGCCCCGCGGTTCGGTGTGTATCAGTCCCTGCACACCTCCGTCATGGGCCCAGAGGGCAAGCCCCTGGAGATCCAGGTCCGCACGAACGAGATGCACCATGCCGCCGAGTACGGCATTGCCGCGCACTGGCGCTACAAAGAGACCAAGGGCCGCCACGACGGGGACGCCGCGGACATCGATGAGATGGCGTACTTACGCCAGTTGCTGTCGTGGCAGGCAGAAGCCGAAGACCCGAGTGAGTTCCTCGACAGCCTGCGCTTCGCGATCAACTCGAAGGACATCTTCGTTTTCACGCCTAAGGGGAAGGCGATCAGCCTGCCCCAGGGCGCCACGCCTGTGGATTTCGCATACGCGGTCCATACGGAAGTCGGGCACCGATGCATCGGCGCGAAGGTAGACGGCAAGCTCGTCGCACTGGAGAAACCGCTCACCAACGGCGTCACCGTCGAGATCTTCACCGCGAAGGACGCGAGCGCCGGACCGAGTCGAGATTGGCAGAACTTCGTCGTTACGGGACGCGCGAAGACCGCGATCCGCCAATGGTTCGCCAAGGAACGACGCTCGGAGGCGCTCGAACGCGGCAAGGAGCAGATCGCCCGGGAGATCCGGCGCTCCGGCGCACCTATCCACCGGCTATTTTCCAACGACTCGCTTACCGCGGTAGCCAGGGAGTTGTCCTACTCCGACGTCACCGCCTTGTATACGGCGGTGGGCGAGGGGCACCTGTCCGCCACTCACGTGCTGTCCAAGTTGATCGCCGATTTCGGCGGCAGCGAAGAGGTATCCGAGGAGCTCGCCGAGCGTTCGTCGAACAAGAAGGTACCGAAGGCCAATCTCAGCGAGCGAACGACGGCCTCTGGCGTGCTCGTCGACGGGCTAGACGATGTCGTGGTCAAGCTCGCACGCTGCTGCACGCCTGTGCCCGGCGACGATATCCTCGGTTTCGTCACCCGGACCGGCACGGTCAGCGTGCACCGGACTGATTGCACCAATGCCGCGGAGCTCAAGCGCGAGGCCGAACGACTGGTCAAGGTCGAATGGTCCGGTGCGGAACCGGACGGGCTGTACCTCGTCGCGGTGCAGGTGGAGGCTCTCGACCGGCAACGGCTACTTTCTGACATCACCAAGGCGATCGCGGACGAGAATGTGAACATCTTGTCGGCGACCCTGCAGATGAAGGACGACAACAGGGTGACCATTTCGCGGTACTCGTTCGAGATGGCCAACCCCGGCCACCTCGGGCAGGTGTTGTCGTCGGTGCGGCGAGTCGAGGGCGTGTACGACGCCTACCGCATCACGAATTCCGCGAACTAGTGCGGGCGCGCCCAAGTTCATAACGAAACGACAGAACCCGGTCCGAGAATGAATCTCGAACCGGGTTCTTCGCGAAGAAGTGAATGCGGTTAGGCAGGGGCCTCGGCCATCTGCGCATCCTCGCTCAGCTCGGGCTTCTCCGGGGGAGTCGGCACCTCTTCTTCGTCGGTGACGACGGCCTTTTCGATCTTGACTTCCTTCTTGGGAACCTCGGAGTCCGGGTTCTGCGGGTCGTCACTCTTGGTGCCCTCGTCGGCGATCTTGTCGAGCGTCTTCAGGCCCTCTTCGCCGATGTTGCCGACGACGGAGTACTCCGGCGGCAGGTTCGAATCCTCATAGACGAGGAAGAACTGCGAGCCTGCGGAGTTGGGCGCCTGTCCCTTGGCCATAGCCACCGTTCCCCGCGGATAGACGGAGGTCTGCCCGTCTGCGCCGGCCTCGAGATCCGTCGGCGGTTCGTCCTGCACGTTGTATCCGGGCCCGCCCAGACCGGTGCCGGTCGGGTCGCCGCACTGGAGGACGGATAGTCCGCCACCCATCGCCGCAGCCTGGTCCGGATCCGTTTTGGTCAGGCGGTGGCAGATGGTGTCGTCGAAGTACTTCTGGTCGACCAGACCCAGCAGGCTCGCCGTGTTGCACGGGGCCTTCGCGCGGTCGAGGGTCAGGTCGATGTCGCCGCTGTTGGTCGTGAGGTCGACGTCCGCGGTGCCGTGGCGGTACTGGTCGCCCTCCGGCGCGTCGGCGGAGACCTTTTCCTTCTTGGCGATCTCGATCTTGTCGTTGAGATCCTCGTACTGCTCGCGAGTCGCCTCATCCGCCTGATCAATCTGCTCCTGCGGAATCGGCTCCATCTGATCGTCCGCGGACGGCGCATAGTCGCACTCCGCCCAGTCCGCGAGATATGCGTCCATCGCCTCCTGCTCGGCGGCGATCTGGTTCTCGTGCATGTTCTCGCGCACCTTCATCGTGACGCCGGTCGCCACGAGACCCAGCACGATGACCGAGGCCACCGCCACGAGGGTCATGGTGGTCCGCTTCTCGCGCTTCTTCTGTGCAGCGAGCTCGTCGCGCAGCCGTTGCCGCGCCTCAGCCCGGCGTTCCTCATTCGTGGACACTAACTCTCCCGGTCTGCTCGGCTAGCGTTGTAGCTAGCTAATAGGGTGCAATGAGGAGGTCCGGGTGCCACTCGGAGCCAGCGACACCGCACCTCGTCCAGCGAACCAGCCTAGCGCCAACAGGCTTAGTCCCGTGGAACCAAGGGCTATGTTCCGGCAAAGGATCGGGTAATTTTTCTCGCTCAGGCGATAAGACAAGGAGAGTGGACGGCATGAAGATCCTCGGTTTCCCAGCAGGAATGTTCCAGACCAACTGCTACATCGTCGTTGGAGAGGATTCGCGCTGCGTCGTCATCGACCCCGGTCAGGACGCTGCGCCACGGGTTCACGAGCTTCTGGAATCCGGCGGGCTCACCCCGGAGGCAGTGTTGCTCACACACGGTCATCTCGATCACACCTGGAACGTCCGTGAGGTCGCCGATCATTATGAGATCCCGACGCTGATCCATCCCGACGACCGATTCATGCTCACCGATCCGGCCAAGGGGATGTCCGCGGACACCGCGAGCTTTCTCCAGGGACAGGAGTTCGCCGAGCCGAAGGTGGTGGTGGAGATGTTTGACGGCGAGGAACTCGAATATGCGGGCCTTCGATTCAGCGTCGACCATGTCCCGGGGCACAGCGAGGGCTCGGTGTCCTTCACGACGACCGCCGATATCGAGGCCGACGGCGGGGCGATGTCCGATGTGACCGTGATGTTCGGAGGGGACGTGCTGTTCAATGGCGGAATCGGGCGAACCGATCTGCCCGGAGGGGACCACGAGGTGCTCCTCGCCTCGATCGCGAAGAAATTCCTGTCCAGGGACGATGACGTTGTCGTCCTGCCCGGCCACGGACCGCAGACGACGGTCGGCCAAGAGCGAGCGGCTAATCCCTTCCTACGCGGCCTCGGCTAGCCCCAGCACGCATTCTCTCACGCCGGCGGTGTACGCTACCTGGTGTTTTAAGGTTAAAGTTCCCTCTCCTGGAAAGGTCCTCGGTGTCTGGTTCTGAGTCGAAGGGCAAGAAGACCAAGCTCAGCGCGCCCAAGGGTGTCCCGGATTACGTGCCGCAGGAATCGGCCGAGTTCCTCGCGGTGCGCGGCGCCATCCTCACCGCCGCCGAGCGCGCCGGGTACGGGTACATCGAGTTGCCGATCTTCGAAGACACCACACTCTATGCGCGCGGGGTAGGTGAATCGACCGACGTCGTCAGCAAGGAGATGTACACCTTCGCTGACCGCGGCGACCGTTCGGTGACGCTGCGACCCGAGGGCACCGCGGGAGTGGTCCGCGCGGTCATCGAGCATGGTCTCGACCGCGGGCAGCTTCCGGTCAAGTTGCGCTACGCCGGGCCGTTCTTCCGCTACGAACGGCCGCAGGCCGGCCGCTACCGCCAGCTCCAGCAGGCGGGGATCGAGGCTATCGGTATCGACGATCCGGCGCTCGATGCCGAAGTCATCGCCATCGCAGACGAGGGCTACAAGCGTCTCGGTCTCACCGGTTACCGGCTCGACCTCACCTCGCTCGGAGATGCGCAATCGCGCCTGCCGTACCGGGAGAAGCTCCAGTCTTTCCTCTCCGAACTGGATCTCGACGACGCGACTCGGGAGCGCGCGGCGATCAATCCGCTGCGTGTGCTCGACGACAAGCGCCCGGAGGTACGCGAGCAGCTCGCCGACGCCCCGCTCATGCTCGATAACCTCTCCGACGAGGCCGCGGAGCATTTCGCCGAGGTGCGCCGCCACCTCGACGCGATGGGTGTCGCCTACACGATCAACCCGCGGCTGGTGCGTGGGCTCGACTACTACACAAAGACCACGTTCGAATTCGTCCACGAAGGCCTCGGTGCTCAATCCGGCATCGGCGGTGGCGGACGTTACGACGGGCTCATGGCGCAGCTCGGCGGACAGGAACTCTCGGGAATCGGCTTCGGAATCGGTGTCGACCGAACGATGCTTGCGCTGCGCGCCGAAGGCGTCGACGTGGCTCCGGCTTCCCGGGTCGACGTGTACGGCGTTGCGCTCGGGACCGAGTCGCGTGCGGCGATGGTCCCGCTCCTTGCCGAGCTTCGTGACGCCGGGCTGCGCGTCGACATGGCCTATGGAAACCGCGGCATGAAGGGCGCGTTCAAGGGCGCGGACCGCTCCGGCGCCGCGCACACGCTGGTACTCGGCGAGCAGGAAATCGCCGAGGGCAACTGCATCATCAAGAACATGGCGGACGGCCAACAGCGCACCGTCGCGTTGGGCGAGGTCGTCGCGACGCTCGCCGGCTAGATCTGGGCGTCAAAGGTGTTGCAGGAGTCGACGGAGCCGTTGCGGTACCCGTTGACGA
The DNA here is from genome assembly GCF_001659785.1 of Dietzia timorensis. Lineage (NCBI taxonomy): Bacteria > Bacillati > Actinomycetota > Actinomycetes > Mycobacteriales > Dietziaceae > Dietzia > Dietzia timorensis. Next base: position 1,897,402 of record NZ_CP015961.1, on the reverse strand, counting down.
ACCACGTGCGCCTCATGTCGGACGAACCATGGGTCCACGAGCTCGGGTCGACGCGGCCCGAGCCGAGGCTCTGGATGTGATCGTCGCCGATCGCCTCCGCGGAACGGACGATCTCGTCGATATCGGACTCGGTGAGGGACTCGAGCAGCGGCAGATCGCCTCCCGGGGCGGCGGTCGTCGTCGCATAGTGCGCCCAGATACCGGCATAGCAGTCCGCCTGCAGCTCGACCCGGACCGCTCCCGAACTCTCGCCCTGCGGGTCCTGTTGGGACCGTTGTATATCGCCGAGCAGTGTTTGCACGTGGTGGCCGAACTCGTGCGCGACCACGTACATCTGTGAGGCGGGGGCGTTCGATCCGCCTAACTGCCCCGCGAGTACCTGGTCGAAGAACTCCGGGTCGAGATAGACGTTGTTGTCTGCGGGACAGTAGAAGGGCCCCATGGCCGAATCCCCGGTGCCGCAACCGGTGGAGATCTGCCCGGAGAACAGGTTTGTGTGCGCCTGCTCGTAGCGCATGCCGGTCTGCTCCGGTAGCTGCGCGGTCCACACGTCCTCGATGCTCTCGGTCGTCGCGACGATGCGGCACACGGTGTCGGTGTTGGCCACCTCGAGCGTGCAGGAATCGATCTGCTCCTGGAACTGCTGCGCCGAGGCGTCGGTCCCCATGTTTCCGCCACCTCCCAGGGCGCCGGTATTGACGCCGAGTTCGGATGGGTTGATCCCGAACATCACGGCTATGAGCACGACCACGATGCCGCCGACGCCGCCGCCCACGGCGACCCCGCGACCGCGCCCGCCGCCTCCTCCGGACACGCCCGAGGTGTCGAGATTGCCCTGCCTTCTGAACGTCATGGGGATTCTCCTCGTGTGGAACGTCGGCGCGGGTGCGCGGGATGGGATCGGGCCGGTGCCCCGGCGGGTGCTGCCCGCCGTGATGCGCCGTAGGATTGGCTATTGTACTGAGCGCGCCGCGTGGGCTTGAGTCACGCTAATTAAGCCACGTCCGGCGTCATAGGAAAACCAGAACACCTAAAAACCAACGACCGTCGACGGTAGACCGCGGCCGGGCAGTGCGCCGGCCGGCAGGACGAGCGCCGGCGGGAGTGAGGAAAGGAAGCCTCGTGCTGCGTACCCACTCGGCAGGACAGCTGCGCGCCGGCGATGAGGGCACCACCGTGACCCTCGCCGGCTGGGTGGCCCGTCGCCGCGACCACGGTGGCGTGATCTTCGTGGATCTCCGCGACTCCACCGGAATCGCCCAGGTCGTGTTCCGCAACGAGGATGTCGCCGACGCAGCGCACCGCCTGCGTTCGGAGTACTGCATCCTCGTTACCGGAACCGTCGAGACCAGGCCCGCCGGTTCGGAGAACCCGAACCTGCCGTCGGGAGACGTCGAGATCAACGTCGAGAAGCTCGAGGTGCTCGGCGAGTCCGCTCCGTTGCCGTTCCAGCTCGACGACGAGGTCGGCGAAGAGGCGCGCCTGCGCTACCGCTACCTCGACCTGCGCCGCGAAGGTCCCGGCAAGGCGCTGCGCCTGCGCTCGAAGGTCAACGCCGCCGCCCGCGAGGTCCTCGGCGAGCATGATTTCGTCGAGATCGAGACGCCGACGCTGACCCGCTCGACCCCCGAGGGCGCCCGCGACTTCCTCGTGCCGGCGCGCCTGCAGCCGGGCACGTTCTACGCGCTCCCGCAGTCGCCGCAGCTGTTCAAACAGTTGCTCATGGTGTCCGGCATGGAGCGGTACTACCAGATCGCGCGCTGCTATCGCGACGAGGATTTCCGCGCCGACCGCCAGCCCGAGTTCACCCAGCTCGACGTGGAGATGAGCTTCGTCGACCAGGACGATGTGATCGCCCTCGCCGAGGACATCCTCGCGAACGTGTGGAAGACCGCCGGCTACGAGATCACCACGCCGATCCCGCGGATCACCTACGACGAGGCGATGCGCCGCTTCGGCTCCGATAAGCCCGACCTGCGTTTCGATATCGAGCTCGTCGAGTGCACCGAGTACTTCAAGGACACGACGTTCCGCGTGTTCCAGGCGCCGTACGTCGGCGCAGTCGTGATGGAAGGCGGCGCCTCGCAGCCGCGCCGCCAGCTCGACGCGTGGCAGGAATGGGCAAAGCAGCGCGGTGCGAAGGGACTGGCGTATATCCTCGTCGGCGAGGACGGAGAGCTGTCCGGCCCCGTCGCGAAGAACATCACCGACGCCGAGCGCGCGGGTATCGCCGAGCACGTCGGCGCGAAGCCCGGCGACTGCATCTTCTTCGGCGCCGGCGGCGTGAAATCCTCGCGCGCCCTGCTCGGCGCGGCGCGCGGCGCCATCGCCGAGAAGCTCGGACTCATTCGCGAGGGCGACTGGGCGTTCACCTGGGTCGTCGACGCACCGATGTTCGAGCCCGCCGAAGAGGCCACAGCTTCGGGCGACGTCGCGCTCGGCAACTCGGCGTGGACCGCCGTGCACCACGCCTTCACCTCACCGAAACCGGAATTCCTCGATACGTTCGACACCGATCCCGGTTCCGCCCTCGCCTATGCCTACGACATCGTGTGCAACGGCAACGAGATCGGCGGCGGTTCGATCCGTATCCACCGCCAGGACGTGCAGGAGCGCGTGTTCGGCGTGATGGGCATTTCGGCAGAGGACGCCCAGGAGAAGTTCGGCTTCCTGCTCGACGCGATGTCCTACGGCGCCCCGCCGCACGGCGGAATCGCGTTCGGCTGGGATCGGATCTGCTCGTTGCTCGCGGGCACCGATTCGATCCGCGACGTCATCGCGTTCCCGAAGTCCGGCGGCGGCGTCGATCCGCTCACCGACGCACCCGCGCCGATCACCCCGGCACAGCGCAAGGAGTCCGGCATCGACGCAAAGCCGAAGGCGCGCGGACCGAAGCCGGCCGAAGGCGCGGCGGACGGCGAAGAAACGGCGAAGTAGCCACCGGCCTCCTCCCGCCATTGGCGCATATGACGGCGGAGGCGCGTGGCCCCCTGGGGGTTCACGCGCCTCCGCAGTCATTTATGGGTTGTGTCGGTCCTGCGCTAGAACGAGAAGGCCTCGGCGGCGGGGGAGGCATCCATGTCCTGCCACGACAGCCCGAACGCATGGGCCGCAGTGGCGGCGACATCCCGGGTGGTCACCGGACGGTCGATGACCTGACCTCGACGCACCGAGGCGTGCCCCCCTGTGATGAAGAACGGTATCGGCAGGGTGACCTCGTGGCCGTGATTGCCCGGGATCGGATTCGACACCGGGGTCGGGTCGGAGAAGCGCCACCCGTGGTTGCACGTCGCAACGAGATCTCCGCCGCGCTCGCCGAGGCGGAGCTCGTCCCCGGTGTAGACCTTGTTGACACCCGGGTGGGCGAGAACGACCTCACGAAGCCGTGCGATCGCTGCGTCCTTGCCCTCGGGGGCTCCAAGGTAGGCGAACGTGTCGGCGCCGCCGTTCTGCGCGATCCCGAAGCGGCCTCGCAGAGCCGGATCCCGATCGGTGAGCTCCTTGGCCGACACCAGATCGAACGGGGTGGACCAATCCATCGAGTGGTCGGCGAGCACGAGAATCGCGGTGCGATCCCACGAACCGTTTGCCCGCATGAACTGCTCGAGCTCCCACAGCTTGTGGTCGGTGTTGAACAGTGCCTGATTGCGGGCGAGGCGCCACGAGGTGCCGCTGAAATCCATGTGGCCGAATCGATCGATGTCACCGAGATTGACGAAGGTGAACCGCGGGCTGTGATCGTCGATCGTGACCTTGAGCGCTTCGATCGTGAAGTGGTCGAGGGCGTGATCGGTCACGGGCAGCAACGGCCCGGGCGTCCAGTGGACCGAGGCCTTGCCGTCGAGGATCGTGTAGAGGTAATCCTTGCTCACGACCGAGGCGGTGGTGAGGCCGCGCTCGTTACGAATGCGCTCGAGAACGGTCGGGTATGTGATGTCGTCCGAGCGGTCCATCGTGCGCTCGTCGCCCGCTCCGTGGTCCCAAATGCTGTTCGACGGAACCCCGTTGCGGTCCGGAAAGGTTCCCGTGACCATCGCGGTGTGGTTGGGGAGGGTCTCGGCGATCATGTGCGCCTTCGCGTTCGAATAACGCGTACCCTGAGAAGCCCAACGCCACAGCGTAGGTGTTTGTTCGGCGTTGAGTTCGTCTGGGCGCATGCCGTCGCACACGATGACCATGAGATCGAGATCCTCGGCAGGCAACGAGCCGGGCGCCGCGAATGCCTTCGGAGCGGACGACCCGGCAAATTGCACCAGGCCGAGCGAGGCGAGGGCGGCACCTCCCAGACCCAGCGCCGTGCGCCTGTTCACCTCGTTCGGTGAGGCGGAGGCCCGCTGGGCGCGCGCCTGACGGTCGTGGTCGCAATCATGAAGGTCGCACATTGAGTGAGTCGAATCCTGTCTCGTAGGGACATAGGCCGATAGAAATCCAAGCTCAACGTGCGAGAGTTCTCAATGGAATGAGCAATTGTTTAGTCAGATGTTCACCTAGTACCCCTCGATTCGGTGAAAAGGAGCGGCGCCGTCGCAGAGTGCGAGATGTCGTCGGGCGGCGCAAACGATTAGCGTGGAGCGAAGCAGTCCTACTTTCCGGAGGTGGAGATGAGTACCCCGCGCGGCGCCGATTCCGCCGATTCCGTCGGACTCTTCGCCGTCGACGAATCCGGAGCGAGCAACGCAGGGGCACCTGAACCGGCGCCTCGGGCGCGTGCCGGTGTGGCATCGGCCGCCGATCCGGTGGATCCGGGCGCGCCGCTCGCTGTGCGGATGCGGCCGCGCACGCTGGACGAGGTACTCGGTCAGTCCCATCTCCTCTCTGATAATTCCCCGCTGCGCCGCCTGGTCGAGGGGCGCGGGGCCAGCTCGCTCATCCTTTTCGGTCCTCCGGGAACCGGCAAGACCACGCTCGCCTCGCTCGTCGCCGCGGATTCCGACCGTCATTTCGTCTCGCTCAGCGCACTCAGCGCCGGCGTCAAGGATGTGCGTGCCGTCATCGATTCCGCTCGCACCCGGCTCGCGCACGGGACGCGCACCGTACTGTTCATCGACGAGGTCCACCGCTTTTCGAAATCGCAGCAGGACGCCCTTCTCGCGGCAGTGGAGAACGGCATCGTCCTCCTCGTGGCAGCGACGACGGAGAATCCGCACTTCTCGATCATCTCGCCTCTGCTGTCGCGTTCTCTGATCGCCGAATTGCAGTCTCTGGGTGAGGACGCGATCTCCGACGTCATCCTCAGGGCGTTGTCCGACGAGCGCGGATTGGGCGGCCGGCTGGGTCTCGACGAGGATGCGCGCGACGACATCGTGAGGCTCGCCGGGGGAGACGCTCGTCGCTCGCTCACCATCCTCGAAGCCGCGGCAGGGGCGGCTCGGGGGGAGTCCATCACGGCCGAGGACGTGGAGACGAGCCTCGATGCGGCGCCGGTGCGTTACGACCGCGATGGCGACCAGCACTACGACGTGACCAGTGCGTTCATCAAGTCGATTCGCGGTTCGGATGTTGACGCCGCGCTGCACTATCTCGCGCGGATGCTGGTCGCGGGGGAAGATCCGCGGTTCGTCGCACGGCGGCTCATGGTGCACGCCTCCGAGGACATCGGGATGGCCGACCCGACAGCGTTGCAGGCGGCGACAGCGGCGTCGCACGTCGTGGAAAAGGTTGGCATGCCCGAGTGCCGGATTGCGCTCGCGCAGGCGACGATTCACCTCGCGACGGCGCCGAAATCGAACGGCGTGATCAAGGCGATCAACGAGGCGATGGGCGATGTGCAGGCCGGGCGCATCGGCCAGGTGCCGAAGGTGCTGCGCGACGGCCACTACAAGGGCGCGAAGGGCCTTGGGCACGGTGTCGGCTACAAATATCCGCACGACTACGCACCGGGAGTCGTCGGGCAGCAGTACCCACCGGACGAGCTACTCGGTCGCGACTACTACACACCCACCGAACACGGTCACGAACGGGAACTTTCGACCCGCGTGGCAAAGCTTCGGGCGATCGTTCGCAAGTTCCGCAAGTGAGCTCGGGCGAGCGCCCGATGCCGGACGGCGGTTCTCGCAGGTTCCCACTGTAGGATTTAGCCGCAGCACGCACCACACGTTCAGCATGCGGGGAAGGTTAGGCAGCACAGTGCAGACCCATGAGATTCGTCGTCGCTTCATCGAGCACTTCACGAAGAACGGACATACCGAGGTCCCGAGCGCGTCGCTGCTGTTGGATGACCCGAACCTGCTGTTCGTCAACGCCGGCATGGTGCCTTTCAAGCCGTACTTCCTCGGCGCGCAGACCCCGCCCTTCGACACGGCGGTGTCGATCCAGAAGTGCGTGAGAACCCTCGATATCGACGAGGTCGGGATCACGACCCGCCACAACACGTTCTTCCAGATGGCCGGCAACTTCTCGTTCGGTGATTACTTCAAGGAAGGCGCGATCACCAACGCGTGGTCGCTGCTCACGGACTCCGTCGACGACGGAGGCTTCGGCATCGACCCCGATCGCCTTTGGGTCACCGTCTACCTCACCGACGACGAGGCGGCGGATATCTGGCGCGATAAGGTCGGCATCCCGGCCGAGCGGATCCAGCGCCGAGGAATGGCCGATAACTACTGGTCCATGGGTGTTCCCGGTCCCTGCGGCCCGTGCTCGGAAATCTTCTACGACCGCGGACCCGAATACGGCGCCCCGGGCGGGCCCGAGGCCGACGAGGACCGCTACATCGAGATCTGGAACCTCGTGTTCATGGAGAACGAGCGTGGCGAGGGCTCGGGCAAGGACTCTTTCGAGATCCTCGGTCCGCTGCCGAAGAAGAATATCGATACCGGCATGGGCATCGAACGCGTCGCATTCCTCCTGCAAGGAGTGGAGAACGTCTACGAAACCGATCTTCTTCGCCCCGTAATCGAGACCGCGGAAAAGCTCACCGGCGCCGTGTACGGCCGAACCCACGAAGACGACGTCCGCTTCCGCGTTATCGCCGACCACACCCGCACCGGCTACATGCTCATCGCCGACGGCGTGACGCCGGGCAACGAGGGCCGCGGGTACATTCTCCGCCGCCTGTTGCGCCGCATCGTCCGCTCGGCCCGGCTGCTCGGCGCGGAAGGCGAGACCATGGCCGAGTTCATGGCGGTGGTCCGTGACTCGATCGGTCCGTCCTTCCCCGAGACCGTCGACATGTTCGACCGGATCGCCAAGGTCGCCGTGGCCGAGGAGACCGCATTCCTCAAGACCCTCGAGTCGGGTACAGCGCTTTTCGAGCGGACCGCCGAGTCCACCAAATCCGCCGGCCGGAAGATGCTGAGCGGCAGCGAGGCGTTCACCCTGCACGACACTCACGGGTTCCCGCTCGACCTGACCCTCGAGATGGCCGCCGAGGCGGGTCTGGAGGTCGATGAGGCCGGGTTCCGCGAGCTCATGGCCGAGCAGAAGGCACGCGCCAAGGCAGACTCCAAGTCGAAGAAGCACGCTCACGCCGACCTCAGCGTCTATCGCCCGTTCCTCGATCTCGGTGACACCCGTTTCCTCGGCTACGACGAGCTCACCGGCGAGGGGGAGGTCGTCGGCCTGGTGCGCGACGGCGAAGCGGTCAACGAGGTCGCCGAAGGCGATTCGGTGGAGATCATTCTCGACCGCACCCCGTTCTATGCGGAGGCCGGCGGTCAGCTCGGCGACCGCGGACTCATCACCACGGACTCGGGCGCCCGCGTCGAGGTCGGCGACGTCCAGAAGATCGGCAAGCGGTTGTGGGTTCACCGCGCAACCGTCACCAGCGGGGGCCTCGAACTCGGCCAATCCGCCGCCGCCGAGGTCAATCCCCTGTGGCGCAAGGGCGCCAATCAGGCTCACTCTGGAACCCACATGGTCCACGCGGCACTGCGTCAGATCCTCGGGGATGACGCCGTGCAGGCGGGATCGCTCAACCGTCCGGGCTACCTGCGATTCGACTTCTCCTCGACGGACGCCGTCCCCTCGGACGTGCTCGCCCAGATCGAGGAGCTGACAAACTCCGCCATCGACGCCGACCACGAGGTCAACACCATCGAAACCTCGCTGAAGAAGGCGAAGAACATGGGCGCCATGGCTTTGTTCGGCGAAAACTACGGCGACGAGGTTCGCGTCGTCGAAATCGGCGGACCGTTCTCGATCGAGCTCTGCGGCGGCACCCACGTCTCCTCGAGCGCCCAGATCGGGCCCGTGGTGTTCCTCGGGGAGTCCTCGGTCGGTTCCGGTGTGCGGCGCGTCGAGGCCTACGTCGGAATGGACGCGTTCCGGCACCAGGCACGCGAGCGCGCGGTGTTGTCGGGTCTGGCTACCGCGCTCAAGGCGCCGGCCGATCAGGTCCAGGACCGCGTCGATTCGCTGTCCGACAGGCTCAAGAACGCCGAAAAGGAGATCAACTCACTGCGCTCGGCTCAGTTGGCCGCCAACGCCGGACAGCTTGTCGACAAGGCAGAACGGGTCGGGGAACTCTTGCTGGTTTCAGAGACGGTTCCCGAGGGCACCTCGGCCGGCGACCTGCGACAGCTTGCGCAGGACCTCAAGGGCCGCCTGGGGTCGGAGCCGGGCGTCGTCTTCCTCACCGCGAAGGACGGCGACAAGGTGCCATTCGTTCTCGGCGTGACCAAGGCCGCGCAGGACACGGGGCTCAAGGCCGGCGACCTCGTCAAGGCGATCGCCGAGCCTCTCGGCGGCCGCGGCGGCGGCAAGCCCGACATGGCACAGGGCGCCGGCACGAACCCGGACGGCATCGGCGCGGCGACCAGCCGGCTGCGTTCGGCTCTACAGGGGTAGCGGCCGGTGGCATTGAGCAGAGGCCGACGTCTCGGCATCGATGTGGGCCTTGCCCGTATCGGAATCGCCGCCTCGGATCCGGACAGCATTCTCGCCACTCCGGTGGAGACACTCCACGTGAGCGACGGGCCCGAGAACGAGGCGGCGCAGTGGGGCAAGGAGATCGCCCGGGTGCTCGAGCTCGCGCACGAATACGACGCGGTCGCCGTGGTCGTGGGCATACCGGCAAGCCTTGCAGGGCGGCACACGCAGTCCACCGAGATGGCGAGGTCTTTCTGCGAGCAGCTGGAGACGCTTCTGCCCGAAGGGATTGAGCTGTTCACCTCCGATGAGCGCTTGAGCACTGTTCAGGCGACCGGGCAACTGCGCTCGGCGGGCAAGAATGCGAAAAAGCAGCGTTCGATTATCGACCAGGCCGCTGCCGTGGCCATTTTGCAAAGCTGGATAGATTCGCAGCGCGCCGCACCGGACGCACTGCCCTGAGAGCAACACAGGTTAAACTCCCAGAAGAATTTTCATCCGAGTTTCGCTGACACGTTAGGGACCCGATGTCTAAGTCAAACGGAGCAGCCCGTACCGCAGGGCCGATTCGCGCGCTGTTGATCGCCGCGTTGATCGGCGTACTTCTGGCGGCCGCATTGCTGGTCTACCGGAGCGGCAACAGCGGGAGCTCCGCGGCGGATTACGACGGACAAGGCGAGGGCACGGTGATGCTCCGCGTCTCGGAGGGCGAATCCCTGGGCGAGGTCGGCGAAGAACTCGAAAACCTCAACGTCGTCAAGTCGGCGCAGGCTTTCAATGAGGCGGCAAACCTCAACACGGCGCTAGGCGGACTTCAGCCGGGCTATTACCAGCTGCGCGAGGAGATGAAGGGCTCGGTCGCCGCGGCATTGCTCGCCGACCCGAATTCCCGTGTCGGCTGGTTGCAGGTTCCGGCCGGTTCTCGGCTCAAGGACACCACCGTCGTCGGTGGACCCGGTGCCCAGGGAATCTACACACTCATGTCCGAGGCTTCCTGTCTCCGGGCCGAAGATGCCAACGAGGCGCCCCAGTGCAAGAGCGCGGAGGAATTCCGACAGGTCGCGGAAACCGCGGACCCTGCGGCGCTCGGTGTACCCGAGTGGGCGATCAACGAGGTCTCCAACGCGCCCGACCCGTCCCGCCGCCTCGAGGGCCTGCTGTCCTCGGGCAACCACGACTTCGACCCGACGGGTTCGGCGGAGGAGATCTGGCGTGAGCTCATCGATTCTTCCACCGCACAATACGAGGAATCCGGCCTCGTGCAGTCGGCCGCGAACATCAACATCACCCCGTACGAATTGGTGACGGCGGCCTCGCTCATCCAGCACGAGGCCGGTGCCGCCGACTACGGCAAGGTCGCCACCGTCATCCTCAACCGCCTGGCCGAGCCCATGCGCCTGCAGTTCGACTCGACGGTCAACTACACCCAGGACGACCAGGAAGTCGCGACGACCGATGACGCCCGCGGCGAAGAGAACCCATGGAATACCTACGCCAAGGACGGACTGCCGTACGGTCCGATCGCGAGCCCTTCCATGGAAGCGATCAGCGCGATGGAGAACCCCGAGCCCGGGCCCTGGCTCTATTTCGTCACCGTCAACGTCGACGGCACCACTGAATTCACCGAGGATTACAACCAGCACCTTGCCAATCAGCAGGCCGCGGTAGACTCGGGCGTGCTGTCCAGCGGTCGCTGATCGCATGGCGGATTCCACAGCTGCGAAAGCGGCAGTGCTGGGAGACCCCGTCGCCCATTCGCTCTCACCGATCCTGCATACCGCAGGGTATGAGGCGTTGAGCCTTGCCGCCTGGAGCTACGAGGCGATTCGTTGCCCCGAAGGTGCGCTCGCCGGCATCGTCGGTTCGGCCGAGGATGAATACCGCGGATTCTCGGTCACCATGCCCGGCAAGCCCGAGGCGCTCGCGTTCGCCGACGAGGTCACCGAACGCGCACGGCTCGTCGACTCCGCCAACACTCTCGTCCGCACCGGCGCCGGCTGGCTCGCGGATTGCACCGACATCGACGGCGCGTTCGCGGCACTATCGGCTCACGAAGATCTACCGCCGAGCCCGACTATCGTTCTACTGGGGGCCGGAGGCACCGCGCGGCCGTTCATCGCGGCAATCGCACGAATTCCGGGCGCGTCGATCATCATCGCGACGAGGCGCCCCACCGCCGGCGGAGCGCTGGAGTGCGCGGCACGGTTCGGCGTCGAGGCGAGGGACGTTCGCCTCACCGATCCCGAACTCCCGGCTCTCATCGAATCCACAGACCTCGTCGTCAACACGATTCCCGAAACGGGAGCCCTGGAACTCACCGAACTCGTCCGTCCCGCCGCGCGGCTCGTCGACGCGCTCTACCACCCGTGGCCCACCCCGTTGGGAGCCGCAGTACTCGCCGGAGGCGGAAAGGTCGTCGGCGGCGACACGATGCTGCTCGGACAAGCGCTCGGACAGTTCGAGTTGTTCACCGAAGAAGCTGCACCTGCCGAAGCAATGCGGCTGGCTTTGCGGAACGCCCTAGAGGAGCGTTCTAGCAGGTAGCGCCCCCACCATTTTCCGTCAGCGCTATATCCTCGCCACGTGCACATCGACGGCGCGGCCCTTGCAACCTTTACGTTCGTTGTCCCGTGGGCACTGCTCGTTACCCTCGTCGATCTTCGGCACCGAAGGATTCCGGTGCGGCTCCAGCTCGCGGGCATTGCCGTATCGGCGATCGCGGTGGGAGCGCATGCCGTTGGTGATGTTCCGGGGCCTTCGGTGCTTGTATTCGCAGCCTGCGGGGCGCTCGCCCTCGCCGCACTCTATTTCACGTTGCGATTGCTCGCCCCGCATCACCTCGGGGGCGGAGACCTTCGCATCGCCCCGGCCGTCGGCGCGCTCGGCGGAATCGGGGAAGTCGACGGCATCGTTGTCGTGGGCATCGGACCGTTCGCCATCACAGCGGTGATCGGTATCGTTCTCCTCGCGGGGAGGGGCCCACGTTATGTTGCGCACGGGCCGTCCATGGTGGGCTGCGCGGTTCTGGCGACAGCGCTCGGCGGATAGAAATCGACCCAACTACCCGAATCGCCCTCGTACGGGGGTTCGTGGGATACTTGACCCCGTGCTCAAGTGGACTACTGCAGGAGAATCGCACGGCCAGTCACTGGTGGCCATGGTCGAAGGCATGGTCGCCGGCGTCGGCATCGTGCGCGAAGATATCGCTACCCAACTCGGCCGTCGCAAGCTCGGCTATGGGCGCGGCGCCCGGATGAAGTTCGAGCAGGACGCGTTGCGTCTGCTCACCGGTATTCGCCACGGCAAGACGATCGGCTCGCCCATCGCCATCGAGATCGGCAATACCGAGTGGCCCAAGTGGGAGCAGATCATGTCCGCCGATCCGATCGATCCCGCGGAGATCTCCGATCAGGCACGTGCGGCAAAGCTCACTCGACCACGCCCTGGGCACGCCGACTACGCCGGAATGCTCAAGTACGACTTCGACGACGCCCGCATGGTCCTCGAACGCGCGAGCGCGCGCGAGACCGCATCTCGCGTCGTCTGCGGCACGATCGCGCGGAACTTCCTGCGTGAATTGTTCGGCACGGAGGTCATCTCCCACGTCATCTCCATCGGCGAGTCCGCGCCCTACGAGGGACCGACTCCCGAACCTTCCGATCTCGCCGCGATCGACGACAGCCCCGTACGCGCCTTCGGCTCGGAGGCCGAGACGGACATGATCTCCCGAATCGAGGCCGCGAAGAAGGCCGGCGACACCCTGGGCGGCGTCGTCGAGGTCATCGTCGATGCCCTACCAATCGGCCTGGGATCGCACATCTCGGGCCCCGAGCGCCTCGATTCTCAGCTCGCCGGCGAGCTCATGGGAATTCAGGCCATCAAGGGCGTCGAGGTCGGCGACGGCTTCACCACCGCCCGCCGCCGCGGCTCCCAGGCACACGATGAGATCTACGTCGATGATTCAGGGGTGACGCGCTCGACAAACCGTGCCGGTGGTCTCGAAGGTGGAATGACCAACGGACAACAACTGCGGGTACGCGCAGCGATGAAGCCGATTTCGACGGTGCCGCGCGCGTTGTCGACGGTGGACATGTCCGATGGGTCGAAGGCGTCGGCGATCCACCAGCGCTCCGATGTATGCGCGGTTCCCGCGGCCGGTGTCGTGGCCGAGGCCGCGGTGGCCTGCGTTGTTGCCCGCGCCGTGCTCGCGAAGTTCGGAGGCGATTCGATCGCCGAGACCCGCCGTAACTTCGAGGCATACCGGGAGCGCGTGTCCGAGCGCCTCGCATTCGGCGAAGAGTAGTGGGCAGAAACCTCCACGCCATGTCCTCACCACGTTCGATTGCGAGACGCGACGGCTCGCGGTGGCCGGAACCGTACGTCGTCATCGGAATGCCGGGCTCCGGCAAGACGACCGTCGGCAAGCGGCTCGCCAAGACCCTCGGCGTACCTTTCGCGGACACCGACCATCTCATCGAGGTCGACCAGCACAGCTCAATCCCGGAAATTTTCTCCTCGCGGGGAGAGGGCTATTTCCGCGATACCGAAGAGCGCATCGTCGCCGAGACCCTCGCTTCGGCCACAGGCGTCGTGTCCCTCGGAGGGGGCGCGATCATGCGGGAGGCAACCCGCACACGGCTCCACGATTTCACCGTCGTCCATCTGACGATCGGTGTTGCCGAGGGTTCGCGCCGCAGCGGAGGCGGGAATCGGCCTCTGCTCGCGGGTTCCGACGTGCTCGCCCGGTATCAGCAGCTCCACACCGACAGGGCGCCCCTCTACAAAGAGGTCTCGACCATCTCCGTTTCAACCGAACGACGCAGCACTGGCAAAGTGGTGAGAGAGCTCGTCGAGTTCCTCGACCCGGTGTTGGCGACGGAACTCGCAGAAGAATCGAATGACGACAAACACACATGAGGAGTAGGCGTTGACAGAGCGCGCAGATGAACCGGTACAGGTTCGAGTCGAATCCGCCCATCCTTATACCGTGACCATCGGCCGGGGACTGCTGCCGGAGATCATCAAGGCCTGCGGGGCATCGCATCGCGTCGCAATCATCTATCAGCCACCGCTCGCCGAAACCGCCGAGGGTCTCCGAGAGGCTCTCGAAGAGTCCGGATACGAAGCCCATCGCCTCGAGATCCCAGACGCGGAGAATGGCAAGGATCTCACGGTCGCCGGCTACTGCTGGGACGTTCTCGGACAGATCGGGCTTGGCCGCCGGGACACCGTCATCGGCCTGGGCGGCGGTGCAGCCACCGACCTCGCCGGGTTCGTCGCGGCGACGTGGATGCGCGGAGTCAACGTCGTACAGGTACCGACCACTCTGCTCGGCATGGTCGACGCCGCTGTCGGCGGTAAGACCGGGATCAACACCGATGCAGGCAAGAACCTCGTCGGTGTCTTCCACGAGCCCACCGCCGTGCTCGTCGACACCGCGACGCTGGCCACGGTCCCTCCCAACGAGATCGTCTCGGGCATGGCAGAGGTGATCAAGTGCGGCTTCATCGCGGACCCCGAGATCCTCGACATCATTGAGCGTGATCCCAAGGCTGCGCTCGACCCGGAGGGCGAGACAATGGTCGAGCTCATCCGTCGCAGCGTGCAGGTGAAGGCCGACGTCGTCGGTAAGGATCTCAAGGAGTCGGATCTGCGCGAGATCCTCAATTACGGACACACCCTCGGACACGCCATCGAGCGGCGCGAGAGCTACCGCTGGCGACACGGCGCGGCCGTCGCCGTCGGGATGTGCTTCGTGGCGGAACTGTCCAGGCTCGCGGGCCGTCTCGACGACGCGACCGCGGACCGCCACGCGGCGGTCCTCAAGCTCGTCGGGCTTCCCACCGGCTACGACGAGGGCGCATTCTCGCGCCTGCTCGAGTTGATGCAGGGCGATAAGAAGAACCACTCCGGCATGCTGCGCTTCGTCGTTATCGACGGCCTCGCCAAGCCGAGCCGCCTCGAAGGCCCGGATCCCACCCTCATGGCGGCGGCCTATTCCGCGATCAGCGAGGGGCACACCACCAGTGGGGGAGGAATCTTCCTATGAGCACCGCGACTCCCGACTTCGCCGCCCGCCGCGCGCGTGTCCTCGAGCACCTCGCCAAAGATTCCGACGGTGAGAACTTCGACGGCCTGCTCATCACCGACCTGAACAACGTCCGGTACCTCACGGGTTTCAGCGGCTCCGCCGGCACTGCGTTCCTCGCCACCGACGGGCAAACCTTCTTCGCCACGGACAGCCGCTACGCCGAGCAGGTCAAGACCGAGCTCGATCCGGGCGTCGAGGTGGAAATTACCAGCAACTACGCGGGAAGCGTCGTCTCCGCGGCGCTCGGCACCCGCGGTGGTCTCGTCGGCATCGACGATGCGAACCTCACCGTCGCCCAACTCGCCGGATTACGCGACGAGTTCGCAGCGCTCGCCCACGGCATCGAATTCCATTCCGCCGGGGGCCACGTCGAGCAGGCACGGCGCATCAAGGATGACGTCGAGGTCGAGATCATCGCTCGGGCATGCACGGTCGCCGACGAGGCGTGGACCGCACTGGTCGAGGCAGGCCAGATCACGGCGGGACGCACGGAGCGCCAGGTTGCCGCCGATCTCGAGTGGCACATGCGACAGGCAGGCTCGGACGGCGTTTCCTTCGATACCATCGTCGGATCCGGCCCCAACGGCGCGCTCCCGCACTATCACGCCGGCGACCGCGAGCTCGCTTCCGGCGACTTGGTGGTCGTGGACTTCGGCGCATACGTGTTCGGATACGCCTCGGACTGCACGCGCACGGTGGGGATCGGCACGCTCGGCGACTGGCAAAGAGAGATCTACGAGGTCACCCTCGCCGCACAGAGGGCCGGCACGTCCGCCGTCATCGACGGCACTACCTGCAAGGACGCAGACTCGGCGGCGCGTGAGGTGATTTCCGACGCGGGCTTCGGCGAGTACTTCGGGCATTCGCTCGGTCATGGCGTTGGCCTGGACGTTCATGAATCGCCTGGGTTATCTCAGTCCAGCAGCAGTACACTATTGCGCGGCGACGTGGTGACCGTCGAGCCGGGCATCTACCTTCCCGGTCGCGGCGGCGTGCGTATCGAGGACACCATGGTGGTGACAGACGGTGCGCCGCGCGTACTGACCACCACCTCGAAGGAACTGCTCGAGCTGTAGCGGCCGCGAGCACATGAACTAGACAACAGCAGACACAATTGGCAAGAGCTAGGAGAGACATATGGCGTCAACCGCCGATTTCAAGAACGGGCTCGTTCTCAAGGAGGACAACGAACTCTGGCAGATCGTCGAGTTCCAGCACGTCAAGCCGGGCAAGGGCCCCGCATTCGTAAGGACGAAGCAGAAGAACGTCGTCTCCGGCAAGACCATCGACAAGACCTACAACGCGGGCGTCAAGGTCGAGACGGCCACCGTCGATCGCCGTGACATGCAATACCTGTACCGCGATGGCGAGGACTACGTGCTCATGGATTCGGAGACGTTCGATCAGCTCAACGTCACCCCGACCGTGATGGGCGACGGCGCCCGCTTCCTCCTCGAGAACGAGACCGTGCAGGTGTCCATGCACGAGGGCCTGCCGCTATTCGCCGAGATGCCGGTCGCGGTGAACCTCGTGGTCGAGCAGACCGACCCGGGCCTGCAGGGCGACCGCTCCACCGGCGGCACCAAGCCGGCCACTCTCGAGACCGGCGCCGAGGTACAGGTCCCGCTGTTCATCAACACGGGCGACAAGCTGCGCATCGACACGCGTGACGGCAGCTACCTGAGCCGGGTGAACGACTAAGAATGGCCGAGCCCGCACACGGCCCTTCGGCCGACCCCTATCGCCGCCGGGGCACACGTTTCCGTTCCCGGCGGCGCGCGGCATCGCTGCTGTTCGAGGCGGAAATGCGTTCCGTCAATGCGACCGAGCTCGCCCAGGAGCGGCAGGAGCTCGGCGCGCTCAACGCCGAGATCGGTGAGGTCTCGCCGTTCGCGCGGTCCATCGTCGAGGGCGTCGACGAGCACCGCTCCACGATCGACGACGCGATCTCCGACCACCTCGATGGATGGGTACTCGACCGCATCCCCGCGGTGGACCGCGCGATCCTTCGTGTCGGCGCCTGGGAACTGCTGTACGGCCCCGCCGAGACGCCGCGAGCCACGATCATCGATCAGGCGGTACTTCTGACGGCGGACATCGCAGCAGAAAAGTCGATGGCCTACGTCAACGCCGTGCTTGACCAGATCGCCGGGTTGGCCGACCACATCAAGGCCGCCGAGGCCGCCGTCGCCGCGATGGACGAGTCCGGCGCGGAGCACTCCGATGCCCACTCGGACAACGTCGATTCTCCGATGTCGGACGGGGACGGCGACACACCGACGTCGGACGCCTGATAATCTCGTAATTGCTGGTTCGCCAGCGTCGACTTCAACCGCATCAATTCCTTTAACAAGCCGTCCCGTGAGGCGGACAAGGAGGTGAGGCCGGTGAATGGTGACGTGGAACTGATGTCCGCGCAGGACCTCTCACGCACGATTTCCAGGCTTGCTCATCAGATCATCGAGCGCACGGAGCTCAGCCCCGACACGGATTCGCTGCCCGTGTTGCTCGGCATTCCCACGCGCGGCGAACCACTCGCGCGCAGGCTCGCGCAGCGCATAGCCGATTTCTCCGGGGCCAATCCGCCCGTCGGCGTTCTCGATATCACCCTGTATCGCGACGACATCCATTCTCGCCCGCTGCGTGCCGCCGGTAGGACGACCATGCCGAAGACGGGTATCGATGCTCGCACGGTGATCCTCGTCGACGACGTCCTCTATTCGGGCCGCACGGTCCGCGCCGCGCTCGACGCGCTTCGCGACGTCGGCAGGCCAGACAGGGTTCAGCTTGCAGTGCTTGTCGACCGCGGCCACCGCGAACTTCCCATCCGCGCCGACTATGTCGGCAAGAACGTCCCCACCGCGCGCCACGAGGACGTGTCGGTGACGCTCGAAGAGACCGACGGCGCCGACGCCGTTCTGCTCGATCGCGGCAGCGCCGAGGCGGAAGGGGAGTCCAAGTGAGGAACCTGCTTTCCGCCGCGGACCTGAACGCCGACGAGATCCACGCCCTCCTCGACGAGGCCGGCGAACTCAAGGATTCGCTGCTAGGCCGAGAGGTACGCAAACTTCCCACGCTGCGCGGCCGAACCATCATGACGATGTTCTACGAGAACTCCACGCGCACCCGCGTCTCCTTCGAGACAGCCGGGAAATGGCTGTCGGCCGACGTCATCAACGTATCGGCGTCCACGTCCTCGGTATCGAAGGGCGAGTCGCTCCGCGATACCGCGCTCACTCTATCCTCCATCGGCGCGGACATGCTCATCGTCCGCCATCCCGCGTCCGGGGCCGCGCAGCAGCTCGCCGGCTGGATGGCCGCCGAGGGCACACGCACGACCATCGTCAACGCGGGCGATGGGATGCACGAACACCCGACCCAGGCACTGCTCGACGCGATGACGATCCGCGAGAAGCTCGGCGGGTTCGCCGGGCGCAAGGTCGTCATCGTCGGCGACATTCTGCATTCGCGCGTGGCCCGATCGAACGCGATCCTCCTCGACACCCTCGGCGCCGAGGTCGTGCTCGTCGCGCCGCGCACGCTGCAGCCGGTCGGGGTCGACACGTGGCCGGTGCGGATGAGCGACGACCTAGACGCCGAGCTCGTCGACGCCGACGCGATCATGATGCTGCGCGTGCAGGGCGAACGCATGAACGGCGGGTTCTTTCCCTCGCCCCGCGAATACGCCGTGCGCTACGGTCTGTCCGCGGCGCGAGCGGCTCGGCTTCCCTCGCATGCGGCCGTGCTACACCCCGGTCCGATGGTGCGGGGAATGGAGATCGGTTTCTCGGTTGCCGACGCCCCGTCGTCAGCCGTGCTCGACCAAGTGACCAACGGTATCCACCTACGCATGGCGGTACTTCTGCGCTCGCTGGTCCACTCGGAAGGAAACGCGTAAGTGACTCAACAGAACGCAGACAATAATTCGCTCCTGCTCAAGGGGGTCCGCCTCTACGGCGAGGGCGACGCGGTCGATGTGCGCATCGACGCGGGTGTGATCACCGAGATCGGTCCGGGCCTCGCCGCGGAGGACGCCACCGTCGTCGATCGCAGTGGGCAGGTCGCGCTCCCGGGCTTTGTCGACATGCATACCCACCTGCGCGAGCCCGGCCGGGAGGATACCGAGACCATCGAGTCCGGCTCCCGCGCCGCGGCGAGCGGCGGCTACACGGCCGTCTTCGCGATGGCGAACACGCAGCCGGTCGCCGACAACCAGACGATCACCGATTCGGTGTACCGCATCGGCCGGGATGTCGGGTTGTGCGATGTGCATCCGGTCGGCGCGGTCACCGTCGGGCTCGAAGGCGCCCAGCTCGCCGAAATGGGGCAGATGGCGGCCGGAGAGGGGAAGGTGAAGATCTTCTCCGACGACGGCAAATGCGTGCACGAGCCCATGATCATGCGGCGCGCTCTCGAGTACTCGGCCTCGCTCGGTGTTCTCATCGCCCAGCATGCCGAGGAGCCGCGGCTTACCGTCGGCGCGGTCGCGCACGAGGGCCCGAATGCGGCTCGGCTCGGCCTCGCCGGGTGGCCTCGTGCTGCCGAGGAATCCATCGTCGCGCGCGACGCGCTGCTGGCGCGTGACGCCGGAGCGCGAGTGCACATCTGCCACGCCTCGACGGCGGGGACCGTGGAACTACTCAAATGGGCAAAGGCGCAGGGAGTCGACATCACTGCAGAAGTGACGCCGCACCACCTCATCCTCGATGACTCGAAACTCGACACCTACGACGGCGTCTTTCGCGTCAATCCGCCTCTGCGCGAATCCAGCGACGCGGAAGCACTGCGCCGGGCGCTCAAGGACGGAGTGGTCGACTGCGTCGCCACTGATCACGCTCCCCACGCCAGCCAGGAGAAATGCTGCGAGTTCGCACAGGCGCGCCCCGGAATGCTCGGGCTCGAGACGGCGCTGCCCATCGTGGCGCAGCTTTTCGTCGAATCCGGCGAGTGCGACTGGCGATGGGTCAGCCGAGTCATGAGCGAGCGCCCGGCACAGATCGCCGGACTCGCCGATCAGGGCAGGCCCCTCGAGGTGGGCGAACCCGCCAACATCGCCGTCATCGACGATAAGCGCGAATGGACCGTGACACCGGACGGTCTGCAGAGCCTCTCGGAAAACACCCCGTACGCGGGAATGACCTTCCAGGCCGCGGTGTCGACGACGATCCTCCGCGGCAAGGTCACTCATCAGCGCGAGAACGAAGGGGAGCAGAACCGATGACCCAGAACACCTGGACCGCGATCATCGCGGCCATCATCGTCGTCATCGCGGCGCTGCTCATGTGGAAGGGCTGGACCAAGCGGAAGAAGGCGCAGGCCGGCGTGCTCGGCACGCTTCCCACCGTGCCGGCCGCCCTCGGCGAACCGACGCTTGAACCGCTCAGCGGTGTGTACGTGGGTTCGACGACCGCCGGGCACTGGCAGGACCGTGTCGTGCAGGAACCGCTGGGATTCCGCAGCGCGGGCGACCTCATCGCCTACCCGGAAGGCATCCTGCTCAACCTTGACGGCGGGCAGATCTGGATCCCCGACGCGGACCTACGCGCTGTTCGCACCGATTCGCGCATCGCGAACAAGGTCGTGCCCGGCAAGGGAATCCTCGTATTCACCTGGACCGCGGAAGGCAACGGTGATCCCATCGACATCGACACCGGCTTCCGCGCGGATGATAAAGACAATTACTCGGCTTGGACGGCATTGAAGGAGAGCAAATGAGCAGCCTCACGCAGGCACCGGGCGGTGGCTTGATCCCCGATCCGGCCGTATTGGTACTCGAAGACGGCAGCATTCATCGCGGCTTCACCTACGGCGCGCAGGGCGAAACGCTCGGCGAGGCGGTGTTCACCACCGGCATGTCCGGTTACCAGGAGACGCTGACGGACCCCTCGTACTGCAGGCAGATCGTCGTCGCGACGGCCCCGCAAATCGGTAACACCGGTTGGAACTCCGAGGACGGCGAATCACGCGTCGATGGCGCCACCGATTCGTCAGGCAAGGTGTGGGTTTCGGGCTTCGTGATCCGCGACAGCTCCCGCCGGGCATCTAATTGGCGCTCGGAGCGCACCCTCGAATCGGAGCTCGCCGAGCAGGGCATCGTCGGTATCAGCAGCGTGGATACCCGCGCCATCGTGCGCCGACTCCGCGACCACGGTTCGATGAAGGCAGGGATCTTCTCCGGCGAAGCGCTCACCGGCAATGACACCGAGGCGCTGCTGGAGAAGGTCCGCGGCCAGGAATCGATGGCCGGCGCAAACCTCTCCGCCGAGGTGTCGACGACCTCGGCCTATGTGGTCGCCCCGAAGGAGTCGAAGCTTCGCGTTGCGGCGCTGGACCTCGGCATCAAGTCGAACACGCCCCGCATGCTCGCGCAGCGCGGCATCGAGGTTCACGTGCTGCCGCACGATGCCACCCTCGACGACATCAAGGCGATCAATCCCGACGGCGTGTTCTTGTCCAACGGCCCGGGCGACCCGGCCACGGCGGACGCAGCGGTCGAGCTCACCGCGAAGGTGCTGGGGGAGAAGATCCCGTTCTTCGGCATCTGCTTCGGCAACCAGATCCTCGGCCGCGCGCTCGGCCTCGACACCTACAAGATGCAGTTCGGACACCGCGGCATCAACGTTCCGGTCAAGGAACTCGCGACCGGAAAGGTCGCCATCACCTCGCAGAATCATGGCTTCGCGCTCAAGTCGCCCGAGGGCGGCGAGTGGGATTCGCCGTTCGGTAAGGCGAAGGTCACCCACGTGTGCGCGAACGACGACGTCGTCGAGGGCGTCGCGCTCGCCGACGGCAGCGCCTTCTCGGTGCAGTACCACCCGGAGGCCGCGGCGGGACCGCACGACGCCTCCGACCTGTTCGACAAGTTCTTCGATCTCATGTCCGGCCGCAAGGGTGCGACCGGAACCGGAAAGGCGGCCCAGTAAATGCCACGTCGTGAAGACATCAAGCACGTCCTGGTCATCGGCTCCGGGCCGATCGTCATCGGACAGGCATGCGAGTTCGACTACTCCGGCACCCAGGCCTGCCGCGTGCTACGCGAAGAGGGAATCCGCGTCACGCTGGTCAACTCGAACCCGGCGACGATCATGACCGACCCCGAGTTCGCCGACCACACCTACATCGAACCGATCACGCCCGAGTTCATCGACAAGGTCTTCGCCAAGGAGGCCGAGGAGGGCACGCCAGTAGACGCTGTTCTCGCGACACTCGGCGGCCAGACGGCGCTCAATGCAGCAATGCAGCTCGATGCCAAGGGGATTCTCGCCAAGCACGGCGTCGAACTCATCGGCGCGGATATTCCCGCGATCAATCGCGGCGAGGACCGCCAGACGTTCAAGGACATCGTCGCCAAGGTCGGAGGCGAATCCGCCCGTTCGCGCGTGTGCTACACGATGGACGAGGTCTACGATTCGGTTGCCGAACTCGGACTGCCCGTCGTTGTCCGGCCTTCGTTCACGATGGGCGGGCTCGGATCCGGCCTCGCGTACACCAATGATGACCTCGAACGGATCGCCGGCGGCGGTCTCGCCGCGTCGCCGACGGCCAACGTGCTCATCGAGGAGTCGATCCTCGGCTGGAAGGAGTACGAGCTCGAGCTCATGCGTGACGGCAAGGACAACGTCGTCATCGTCTGCTCCATCGAGAATGTCGATGCACTCGGCGTCCACACCGGCGATTCGGTGACCGTAGCCCCGTCGATGACCCTCACCGACCGCGAGTACCAGCGCATGCGTGACGTCGGAATCGACATTCTGCGGGAGGTCGGCGTCGCCACGGGTGGCTGCAACATCCAGTTCGCCATCAATCCCACCGACGGCCGCCTCGTCGTCATCGAGATGAACCCTCGCGTGTCCCGCTCGTCGGCCCTGGCGTCCAAGGCGACCGGCTTCCCGATCGCCAAGATCGCCGCGAAGCTCGCCGTGGGCTACACGCTCGACGAGATCGACAACGACATCACCGGAGAGACTCCCGCGTGCTTCGAGCCAACTCTCGACTACGTCGTGGTCAAGGCCCCGCGCTTCGCGTTCGAGAAGTTCCCCGGTGCGGACGACACACTCACCACCACCATGAAGTCCGTCGGCGAAGCCATGTCCATCGGACGTAACTTCCGCGAGGCGCTCGGCAAGGTTCTCCGCTCGCTGGAGACCAAGCCATCCGGCTTCTGGACGCTCGACGACGAGCGGGTGGCGCCGGGCCGCTCCACCGATGTCGCCGCCGTGCTCGACGACCTTCGGACGCCGACTGAGGGACGCATCTACGACTGCGAGCTCGCTCTCCGTCTCGGAGCGAGCGTCGAACAGGTTCACGAAGCGTCGGGGATCGATCCGTGGTTCCTCGAGGAAATCGCCTATCTCATCGAGCTGCGCGCGGCTCTGCTCGACGCCCCCGTTCTCGACGAGGACCTGCTGCGATTTGCCAAGCACAACGGGCTGTCCGACGCACAGATCGCCGCGCTGCGCCCGGAGTTCGCCGGCGCCGACGGGGTGCGCCAGCTTCGCCACCGTCTCGGTATCCGTCCCGTGTACAAGACCGTCGACACGTGCGCAGCCGAATTCGAGGCTAAAACGCCCTATCACTACTCGACCTACGAGCTCGACCCCGCCGCCGAAACCGAGGTCGAGGCGCAGACCGAGCGGCCGAAGGTCATCATTCTCGGCTCGGGCCCGAACCGCATCGGCCAGGGAATCGAGTTCGACTACTCGTGTGTTCACGCCGCGCAAACGCTGTCGGCCAAGGGATACGAGACGGTCATGGTCAACTGCAACCCGGAGACGGTATCCACCGACTATGACACCGCGGACCGCCTGTACTTCGAGCCGCTCACGCTCGAGGACGTGCTCGAGGTCTACTACGCGGAAACCGAGTCCGGAACTGTCGAGGGTGTGCTCGTGCAGCTCGGTGGCCAGACCCCGCTGGGGCTCGCCGCAGCGTTGCAGGAGGCGGGCGTGCCCATCCGCGGCACCCTTCCCGAGGCGATCGACCTCGCCGAGGACCGCCGCGAGTTCGGCGAGGTCCTCACCGGTGCCGGTCTCCCCGCCCCTGCATTCGGCACGGCGATCTCCTATAACGAGGCGAAGGACATCGCGGCGCGGATCGGCTACCCGGTCCTCGTCCGCCCGTCCTACGTTCTCGGAGGACGCGGCATGGAGATCGTGTTCGACGAGGCCTCGCTCGAGTCCTACATCGACCGGGCCACCGATCTGAGCCCGGACCACCCTGTACTCGTGGACCGCTTTCTCTCCGACGCCATCGAGATCGACGTCGACGCGCTCTACGACGGCACCGAGATGTACCTCGGCGGCGTGATGGAGCACATCGAGGAGGCCGGCATCCACTCCGGCGACTCGGCGTGCGCGCTCCCGCCGATCACCCTGGGACGCGAGGACATCGACCGCGTGCGCAAATCGACCGAGGCCCTCGCCAAGGGCATCGGGGTGCGCGGCCTGATGAACGTGCAGTACGCGCTCAAGGACGACATCCTCTACGTACTCGAGGCGAACCCTCGCGCCTCCCGAACGGTACCGTTCGTGTCCAAGGCCACGGGCGTGCAGATGGCCAAGGCGTGTTCGCGGATCATGATGGGCGAGTCGATCGCCGACCTCAAGGCCGACGGCACATTGCCACAGTCCAGCGACGGCGGCTCCATCTCCGTCGACGCGCCGGTCGCTGTGAAGGAGGCGGTGCTCCCGTTCAACCGCTTCCGCACGCCGTCAGGCCGGATTGTCGACTCGCTTCTGAGCCCGGAGATGAAGTCGACTGGCGAGGTCATGGGAATCGCCTCGGACTTCGCCATCGCCTTCGCCAAGGGCCAGCTCTCCGCCGAGGGCTCCCTTCCGTTGTCGGGCAGCGTCTTCGTCTCGGTCGCCAATACCGAGAAGCGGTCCGTGCTGTTCCCCGCGAAGCGGCTCGCCGACATCGGCTTCACCGTGCTCGCCACGGAGGGAACCGCGCTCATGTTGCGCCGCCACGGTATCGAGTGCACCGTCGTGACCAAACTGACCGAATCGGGTTCGGCACCCCTCGATGAGGACGGCAACCCGAAGCCCACGATCATCGACTACATCAACAACGACGAGGTCGACCTGGTCATCAACATCCCCGCCAACACCGGAGCCAACCGCGCAGACGGCCACGAGATCCGCTCTGCCGCCATCAGCCGCAAAGTCCCATGCATGACGACGGTGCAGGCGGTTACCGCGTGCGTGCAGGGCATCGAGGCCATGCAACGCGGTGAAGCGGGCGTGAGCCCACTCCAGGAGCTCCACTCGATCGGATCCGCCGACCGATGAGCGCCTCGACAACCGTAGAGCCCTACGGCAGGAGAGTACGGGACGCGGTCGCCACGCGCGGCTCGCTGTGCCTGGGGATCGACCCGCACCCGAACCTCCTCGCCCAGTGGGGTCTCGCCGATGACGCCGGGGGAGCGAGGGAGTTCTCTCTGCGCGTTCTCGAGGCGGCCGGGGATCTGGCGGCGTCCATCAAACCGCAGGTCGCTTTCTTCGAAGCCTACGGTTCGGCGGGAATGGCCGTTCTCGAGGAGGTATGTGAGCGCGCCCGCGACACGGGTGCACTCGTCATTGCCGACGCCAAGCGAGGCGACATCGGTTCCACGCTCGCGGCCTACGCGCGGGCGTGGCTCGGGGCGGACGCACCGTTCTATTGCGACGCGCTGACCTTGTCTCCGTACCTCGGTGTCGGTGCCCTCGCGCCAGCCTTCGACCTCGCCGCCGACACGGGCAAGGGGCTCTACATCCTCGCCGCCACGTCCAATCCGGAAGCCGTGAATCTGCAGAACGCAACTCTCACGAGCCCCTCAGAAAGAGGGGGAGAGAGCACGGTGGCACAGGCGGTTGCGGACGAGGTGCGGCAACAGAATCTGGCGGTGCGCGGAGGCTCCGACCCTTCGTTTGGACTGGTACTCGGAGCGACGGTCAAAAACCCCCCGCAAGTGGGTTCGGAACACGGTCCGCTGCTGGTCCCGGGCTTCGGAGCACAGGGAGGCACGCCGTCGGACGTGCGGCGTGTATGCGGGTCGAATCTGGACGCCGCGATGATCAACGTCTCCCGCAGCGTTTTGAGCGAGGGGCCGGATGTGGAGAAGTTGAGAGCCGCCACGTCCGGCGTCATAAAAGAACTTTCCCAGTTGGGAAATTCCGACTAACCCGCGGCTTTCTCCTGGTAAATCTTGATTTGCCAGGTACCGTGTACCCCGACGAAGTTGTTTCGGTTCCCGGCAGAAGCGCTTTTCCGCCGCTTGGCGGGAAATGCTTCGCATCATTGCCAGGGGCGATTAACTTTGACCGGTGTGCATGCCTTACCGTTGGCAGTCGCACATCAACGACAACGAACGAATCACTCGAACTTACGGAGGAATTGTGGCCCTTCCCCAGCTGACCCCAGAAGAGCGCGCTGCCGCTTTGGAGAAGGCGGCTGCTGCCCGTCGCGCCCGCAAGGAGCTCAAAGAGAGCCTGAAGCGAGGCGGTACCGACCTGAAGCAGGTGCTCAAAGACGCCGAGACCGATGAGATCCTCGGCAAGATGAAGGTGTCCGCCCTTCTCGAGGCTCTCCCGAAGGTTGGCAAGGTCAAGGCACAGGAGATCATGCAGACCCTCGAGATCGCCCCGACGCGCCGCCTCCGCGGCCTCGGCGATCGTCAGCGTCGCGCCCTCCTGGAGCACTTCGACTTCGAGGTCGACTAAGACTCGTCCACACTGGGGCGGCTGCGAGGCGCAGAGGCACAAAGCCTGCTGCCTCTTCGCAGCCGCCCCAGCTGTTTTCTGTAGATAGCGGACGCGCGCCTACAACGAGAGCTCGCGCGCTCCCATAGTGAAAGGATCGGTGTGGCTAGCCAAGACGGCCAAGGTTCCGCCGATCCGGCCCGCACGAGGGGTCGGCTGGTTGTCCTGGCCGGCCCCTCTGCCGTTGGTAAATCCACGATCGTGGCCGGATTACGCGACCGAATCGACAACCTCTACTTCAGCGTCTCGATGACCACACGCGCGCCCCGCCCAGGGGAAGTGGACGGTCGCGATTACTACTTCGTGAGTAAAGAAGAGTTCGAGGCGGCGATCGCCTCCGGACGCATGCTCGAGTGGGCGGAGATCCACTCTGGCATCCAGCTGTCCGGCACGCCGGCGGCTCCAGTCGAAGAGGCGCTCGACGCCGGACGTCCCGTGCTCGTCGAGGTGGACCTGGCTGGCGTGCGTGCCATCAAGTCCACCGCGCCCGATGCGCACTTCGTGTTCCTCGCCCCGCCGTCATGGGACGAGCTCGAACGCCGGTTGCGGTCGCGGGGCACCGAGACCGCCGAGGTCGTCGAACGACGGCTGGCCACCGCGCGGGAGGAAATGGACGCCCAGGACGAGTTCGACACCATCGTCGTCAACGACGACATCTCTGAATCCGTGGACGAGCTGGTACAGTTGCTAGTCGGTCCAGGCCTGGACAAGTAATACGCAGGAGGAATTTCGTGGCTGCTTCCGGTGATGAGACCAAGACCTCATCCGCACCGCTGTACGACACCCCGGTGGGCATTACCAACCCGCCGATCGACGAGCTGCTCGAGCGCGCCTCGAGCAAGTACTCGCTGGTGATCTTCGCAGCAAAGCGTGCACGTCAGATCAACGACTACTACAACCAGTTTGCCGACGGCATCCTGGAGTACGTCGGCCCGCTCGTGAACCCCTCCGCGCAGGAGAAGCCGCTCACCACGGCCCTGCGCGAGATCCACCATGACATGTTGGAATACTCCGAGCAGTAACTGAAATGGTGGATCAGCCGGGTTGGGAAGGCGGCACCAAGGGCCGCGTCATCGTCGGCGTCGGCGGCGGGATTGCCGCGTATAAGGCGTGCCAGCTCGTCCGACATTTCCGCGAGCGCGGCCACCACGTGGTGGTCATTCCCACCGAATCGGCGCTCCGCTTCGTCGGCGCGGCCACGTTTGAGGCGCTCTCGGGCAACCCGGTATCCACCGACGTGTTCTCCGATGTCCCGTCGGTGAGGCACGTGAATCTGGGCAAGCAGGCGGATCTTGTCGTGGTCGCGCCGGCGACGGCCGATCTACTCGCCCGCGTTGCCCAGGGTCGAGCAGATGACCTGCTCACCACGACGCTTCTCACCGCGTCGTGTCCCGTTCTCTTCGCCCCGGCGATGCATACCGAAATGTGGGAGCATCCGGCGACGAGGCGGAATGTCGCGACGCTGCGCGCCGATGGCGCCACCGTCATGCCCCCGGCTTCCGGCCGCCTCACCGGTACGGACACCGGTGCCGGCCGGCTGCCCGAAGCCGATGAGATCGGCCGGCTCGGTGAGCTCTTGCTCGATAATCCGGGCGCGCTTCCTCAGGACATGATCGGCCTGTCCGTCCTCGTCACCGCCGGGGGGACACTGGAAGAGCTCGATCCCGTTCGCTATCTCGGGAACAGGTCGTCGGGAAAACAGGGCCATGCCATCGCAGCGGTCGCCGCTGCACGCGGGGCGAATGTCACGCTGATCACCGCAGCACAGCATCTTCCCGACCCGGCTGCAGTAGAGACCCATCGGGTTATCTCCGCGCATGAGATGCAAGAGGTCCTGATGGAAAAGGCGCCGGGCGTGGACATCGTCGTCAAGGCCGCCGCCGTCGCGGACTTCCGTCCGGAGTCAGTCTCCGAGTCGAAGCTCAAAAAGGGTGCGGACGATGAGCCCGAGACGATTCGCCTCCGTCGAAACCCCGATTTGCTTGCGGGACTCGTGAACGCTCGCGCCGAGGGAGCGGTTCCTTCCGACGTCACTCTCGTTGGTTTCGCGGCTGAAACCGGAGACGCCAACGGCTCCGTGTTGGACCACGGGCGGGCGAAACTCACCCGCAAGGGGTGCGATCTGCTCATCGTCAACAAGGTTGGGCGGACCGAGGCGTTCGGGCAGGACACCAACGCCGGTTGGATTCTGCGCCGCGGCGGTGGAGAAGAGGCAGTACCGACGTCCGGGAAATATTCCGTCTCCGCGCGGATCTTCGACGCCGTGCTCACGTTCCGCCGAGAGCGTGCCGACACCGCCTCCGACACGGAGTAGACAGTTCCGTCTAGGCTGTTATTCGTAGATCGATAGCGCGCACTACGGTGCGGCACCAAATATCAATGGCTAAAAGGGGCGAATCCGTGGGATTCGTCGAGCGTAGGAATAGGAGTCGGGAGTGGATCAATCACGCCGCCTGTTTACCAGTGAGTCTGTCACCGAAGGTCACCCGGACAAGATCTGCGATGCGATCTCGGACTCGATTCTCGATGCGATGCTGGAGCAAGACGCCAATGCCCGTGTCGCCGTGGAGACGATGGTCACCACAGGTCAGGTCCACGTAGCGGGCGAGGTGAAAACGACCGGTTACGTCGAGATCCCCGATATCGTGCGCAAGCGCATCCTCGATGTCGGATACGACTCCTCGGAGAAGGGCTTCGACGGCACCACCTGCGGCGTGTCCATTTCGATCGGTGCGCAGTCCCCGGAGATCGGGCAGGGCGTGGACACCTCGCACGAGGCGCGCACCGAAGGCGACTCCGAGGATGCGATCGCCAAGCAAGGCGCCGGCGACCAGGGCCTGATGTTCGGGTATGCGTGCTCGGACACGCCCGAGCTGATGCCGCTTCCCATCGCGCTCGCGCACCGCCTCTCTCGCCGCCTCACAGAGGTACGCAAGGACGGAACGCTGCCGTACCTGCGTCCTGACGGCAAGACCCAGGTCACCATCGAGTACGACGGGGAGAAGGCCGTTCGCCTCGACACGGTGGTCATTTCGACTCAGCACGATCCGGAGATCGATCTCGACACCACGCTCACCGACGACCTCACCGAGAAAGTCCTCAAGCCGGTGCTCGCCGATGCGGCGGACAACATCGACACCTCCGACTACCGCCTGCTCGTCAACCCGACCGGGCGCTTCGTGCTCGGCGGCCCGATGGGCGACGCTGGTCTGACCGGGCGCAAAATCATCGTCGACACCTACGGCGGCATGGCCCGTCACGGCGGCGGCGCATTCTCCGGTAAGGACCCGTCAAAGGTCGACCGCTCCGCGGCGTACGCGATGCGCTGGGTGGCGAAGAACATCGTCGCCGCCGGTCTGGCAGAGCGGGCCGAGGTGCAGGTCGCCTACGCCATCGGCAAGGCGAGCCCGGTTGGCTTGTTCGTCGAGACCTTCGGCACCGAGACGGCGCCGGTGCAGGACATCCAGAACGCGGTCTCGAAGGTGTTCGACCTTCGTCCAGGCGCGATCATCCGCGACCTCGACCTGCTTCGGCCGATTTACTCGCAGACCGCCGCCTACGGCCACTTCGGTCGCACCGACGTCGATCTCCCCTGGGAGCGCACCGACCGCACCGAGGAACTCAAGGCGGCCATCGGTAACGGATAGAAGTAGCGGCGCCCGCCTCCGGCGGCGCCGTGCTACAACTACACACGATGGCAAAACCCAGTTCAACGCGCGTCCCGGCTTCGGACAAGCCGGTGGCGCGCGTTTTGCCGCTCCTGGGGCTGCCCCAGCTTGATCGTCTCTTCGATTATCGGGTCGACGAGAAGGACGCCGTCAGCGTGCAGCCGGGCGTGCGCGTGCGCGTGCGATTCGCCGGGCGGCTCGTCGACGCCTTCGTATACGAGCGGGCGGATACCTCGGAACATCCCCGAGAGCTGCATTACATCGACCGTATTGTCTCCGACGAAGTGGTCGTGACCCCCGAGATATTCGCACTCGTCGACCGCGTTGCCGCGCGGTGGGTGGGTGCACGCTCGGACGTGTTCCGGCTCGCGATTCCGCCGCGGCATGCGACCGCGGAACGCTCCGTCGCCCCTGCCGATGTGGCGACCGGCGAGGACGCGGGCACCGAGGACCATGCCCAGGTGAATCCGCCGGAGCTGTCCGAGGCGTGGTCCGCTTATCCGCGCGCCGCCTCGTTCGCGTCCGCGATGACTTCGGGCAAACCCGTGCGCGGAACGTGGACGCCCGCGCCGGGGGAGGATTGGGCGGCGCGGCTTGCCGAACTGGCGTTCTTCGCGGCCACAGGCGACCGGCAATCGATTATCGTTGTTCCCGACCAGCGCGACGTCGACATCGTCTCGTCCCGCTTGAAAGAGGCGGCGAGCGACTACGGGCGCGCACCTGGCGACATCGTCGAACTCACTGCGAGCCTCGGTCCCCAGGCGAGGTACACCCGGTGGCTCAAGGTTCTTCGCGGCCACGCGAAGGTGGTCGTCGGCACGCGAAGTGCAGTCTGGGCGCCGGCGCGGCACCCGGGCATCATCATCGTGTGGGACGACGGAGACGACTCACTCGCCGAGCCGCGTGCCCCGTACCCGCATGCGCGGGAAGTGGCGACGTTACGGTCGTCCCTTGCACATGCACCTTTGCTACTGGCGGGACCGATTCGTACGCCCGAGGTCGCGGCGCTCGTGGAAGCGGGTTGGGCGCCGGAGATCACCGCGGCCCCGGAAACCAAGCGACAACTTCCGAGGATCGTTGCCGTCACCAACGCCGATCCCGTGCAGGCCCGCGATGTCGCGGGCGGCCACACTCGGCTCCCGACCGTGGCGATGACGATGGCCCGGCAGGCGCTCGACCGAGGGCAGCCGGTACTCGTGCAGGTGCCGCGGAGCGGCTACATTCCCCGGCTTCTCTGCCAGCAATGCCGCACGCCCGCTCGTTGCCGTCGCTGCAATGGCCCGCTGGCTATCGGGGAGGCGAACACCGACGGCGCCGGCGCACTAGTGTGTGGCTGGTGCGGCGTGCACGACGTGTCCTACAGCTGTCCCGAATGCGGTTCGCGCAGGCTACGCGCCGGCGTGGTTGGGGCCTCGAGGACTGCGGAGGAACTCGGTCGCATGTTTCCCGGCACCAGAATTGTTCGAGTATCCGGATCCGAGAAACTTTCCACTGCACCCGAAGGGCCCATGCTCGTCGTATCCACCCCAGGGGCCGAACCCACTCCCGAGCGCGGCTACGGGGCTGCGCTCCTCCTCGATGCGTGGTCGTTGCTGAGCAGGCCGGACCTGCGCGCCACCCAGCAGGCATTTCGGCGCTGGGTCGGCGCGGCGAGGCTCGTCGTTTCGCACACCGACGGCGGGGAGGTGTTCTGTTCCGCCGAGGCATCCACCGATATCGCGCAAGCGCTGATCCGCTGGGACGTCGATGGTTTCGCCCACCGTGAGCTCGCCGAACGGCGCGAGGTCGGGTTTCCGCCAGCCGCGCACCTGTTCGCCATTGATGGTGCCTCCTCCGACGTCATGGCTGTGTCCGACTATGTGGAGGACCATGGCGCGGAGCGACTCGGATTCGTGCCGGAGATCCTGGGTCCGGTGGATGTGCCGTCGGCGGAACCGCTGCCAGGGGCCGCCCCGGACGAGATTCCTGAACGCGTACTCGTGCGGATCCCGCCCAATCAGGTGGACCAGGTTTCGCACGCGTTGCTCGCCGCGGTGATCTCTCGGGCCACCCGTCGAGACGGCAGCCCCGTGAGGATCCGCCTCGACCCGCTGCACATCGGCTAGCCCCGCGCTGGATGAGGCCGTGTGGCACCGATTCGCGGTCAGGCCAGGCCACGGCAATAGAATGGGGATAACGTGGCGACCGTGATCGCGCGCCTGACAACGAAGGGACGTACCTACTCACATGGCTATTCGACCGATCCGGCTCTATCCCGACGCCGTCCTGCGCACTCGCGCCGATGAGGTGCCGGAGATCGACGCAGGAGTGCGCAAGCTGGTCGCAGACATGTGGGACACGATGGATCACGCCGAGGGCGTCGGGCTGGCGGCGCCACAGGTCGGGGTGTCCCGCCGCGTGTTCGTCTACGACGACAACGAAGGGCACCGCGGTGCGCTGGTCAACCCGCGCTACACCGTGCCCGGGTCTGACAGCGAGTTCGACTACGAGGGCTGCCTATCCGTGCCCGAGATCGGCGGGGAGATCGATCGACCGCTGGAGATCGATGTGACCGGTCTCGACGAGAGCGGCGACGAGGTTCGATTCCACGCCGATGGGCTGCTCGCGCGAATCTGTCAGCACGAGATCGACCACCTCGACGGCATCATGTTCATGCAGCGCCTCACCGGGGACGCCCGTAAGGAAGCGATGGCCGCGATTCGCAGCGCCGAGTGGTTCGGCATGCCCGCCATCATCGGGGACCTTGTCTTCGAAGAACTCGGCACCGCAGAGGTCGAGGCCCGGCAGCTCTCCGTCGCCGACGCTCAGGATCGATAAACCGATGAGAATCGTATTCGCAGGTACTCCGGAAACAGCGGTTCCTTCCCTCAAGGCTCTCATCGACAGCGACGGGCACGAGATCGCCGCGGTGATCACTCGGCCGGACGCGCCGAAGGGGAGAGGACGCACGCTGCATCGTTCACCGGTCGGCGAGGTCGCGGACGCCGCCGGTATCGAGGTACTCACCCCGACGAGCGGCCGGGATCCCGAGTTGGCATCCGCGCTCCGCGAGCTCGATGTCGAGGCCGCTGCAGTCGTCGCCTACGGCAATATCCTTCCCCAGGACGTGCTCGACATTCCTCGTCACGGCTGGGTCAACCTACACTTCTCCCTCCTCCCCGCGTGGCGCGGCGCCTCTCCGGTCAACGCGGCAATCGCCGCCGGTGACGAGATCACCGGCGCGAGCACGTTCCGCCTCGAGGCCGCGATGGATACCGGCCCGGTGTACGGCACTATCACAGAGACCATCGGAGCCCAGGACACCGCAGGCGAGCTGCTCGAACGGCTCGCCGAGTCGGGCGCGGGCCTGCTTGTCGCCACGTTGAACGGAATCGAATCCGGCGAACTCGTCGCCGTCGAACAGCCTTCCGACGGAGTGTCCTACAGCGGGAAGATCAGTTCCGCCGACGCACGCATTCGATGGGACCTGCCTGCTTTCGCCGTCGATCGGCACATCCGATCCATCACACCGGTTCCGGGAGCATGGACCGAGCTGGACGGCCAACGCTTCAAGATCGGAGCTGTAACCCTGCCTGGAGGAGACTCCCTTCCCGAGCAGGCCGCCGGACTCACCGCTGGTGAGCTCAATTGGACGAAGAAGTCGCTCTTCGTCGGGACCGCGTCCGGACCCATCGTGATCGATCGACTACAGCCGCCGGGAAAGAAACTCATGAACGCCATGGACTGGGTACGAGGTAGCCACATCGAACCGGGGGCACGATTCGCATGAGCGACGACAATCGCAAGCGCGCCGGCAGCGGTTCCGGCGGCAGACATGGTCCGAAGAAGCAGGGCTCCGGGCCCAGTCGCGGAAATTCTTCGAAGGGGCGGGGTGGGGAACGCGGACGCGGAGGCGACCGCTCGCACCGTCAAGATCGACAGCGGGGCGGCGCGAGCACCGGTCGGCAACCGCAGCTCAAAGATCCCCGCGCCGTGGCGCTTGACCTTCTCACGTCCGTACGCGAACGCGGCGCATACGCCAATCTCGAACTTCCCTCGCTGCTTCGCAAGGCAAAGCTCGACGAGCGCGATACCTCGCTGGCCACCGAATTGTCCTACGGCACGACGCGCGCACAAGGACAGCTGGACCGAATCATCGCCAAGGCGGCAGGACGCTCGCCGGCGAAGATCGACGCGGAGGCTCTCGACGTGCTGCGTCTCGGCGCCTACCAGCTCCTCTACACCCGTGTAGCCCAACATGCGGCAGTCGATACAACCGTAGAGCTCGCGAAGCGTGAAGGGCTCATTCGCGCGGCCGGGTTCATCAACGCCGTAATGCACAAGATCACCGCCCACGACCTGGCCGGCTGGACGCAGATCCTGCAGCAGGGGATCACAGATCCATTTGAGCGTATGGCTATCGGAACCGCGCATCCGGAGTGGATCGTGCGCGCCTTCGCCAATGCGCTCGGGAAGGACGCAGCGGAGCTTCCTCAGCTTCTCGCTGCGGATGACGCGCGTCCGAAGGTGCACCTCGCCGCACGTCCCGGCGCGATCACCGCCGAGGAACTGGCGCTCATCACCGGTGGGGACGAAGCGGAACTGTCGCCGTACGCGGTTCATCTTCCCTCGGGATCCCCTGGCGAACTCGAGCCTGTGAAAGAGCACCTCGCCGCGGTAC
Source organism: Dietzia timorensis (assembly GCF_001659785.1). NCBI lineage: Bacteria > Bacillati > Actinomycetota > Actinomycetes > Mycobacteriales > Dietziaceae > Dietzia > Dietzia timorensis. The sequence goes on along the minus strand of NZ_CP015961.1, from coordinate 1,862,437 downwards.
AGGACGAAGGCAGCCAGCTGGTCGCGCTCGCCGCGGCGAACATGCCGCTGGAGGGCGAGGATTCCGGCCGGTGGCTCGACCTGTGTGCCGGGCCTGGCGGCAAGGCGACGATGCTTGGTGCGCTCGCCGATATCGCCGGCGCCGAGGTCACCGCGATCGAGGTCGCCGCACACCGCGCCAAGCTCGTCGAAGGTGCCACCGACGGGCTACCCGTTCGGGTGAAGGTCGCCGATGGGCGCAAGCCGGGCCTGGAGCCCGGTTTCGACAGGGTGCTCGTCGACGCCCCGTGCACCGGACTCGGCGCGCTGCGGCGTCGTCCGGAGTCCCGCTGGCGCCGATCCCCGGACGACGTGACCGAGCTGACGGCTCTGCAAAAGGAATTGCTCGCGAGCGCGCTCGAGCTCGTGCGCCCGGGCGGGGTCGTCGTATACGCCACCTGTTCTCCGCACCTGCCGGAGACGGTCTCCGTGGTGAATGACGCCGTCCGGCGTCATTCTGCGGAGCTCCTCGACGTACGCGAGGGCCTTCCCGAGGCGCTTGCGGGCGAAGAGGGCCCCTGGGTCCAGCTGTGGCCGCACCGCCACGGCACCGACGCGATGTTCATGTGTGCGCTGCGGCGCTCCGACGCCTAACCAATACGATGGGAACCATGAGCCATCCAGTAGTGATCGCCCCGTCCATCCTGTCCGCCGATTTCGCCCGCCTCGACGCAGAGATTCAGCGCATCCCGGATGCCGATTGGATTCACGTCGACGTCATGGACGGCCATTTCGTGCCGAACCTGACCATCGGCCCACCGGTCGCGAAGGCGATCAAGAAGGTGACCGACAAGCCGCTCGACTGCCACCTGATGATCGAGGACCCGGGCCGCTGGGTCGGCGACTACGTCGAGGCCGGCGCAACTAATGTGACGTTCCACGTCGAGGCGACGAACGATCCGGTCTCCATCGCGCGCAAGCTCCGCGAGTCCGGATGCGGGGCGGGGCTCACGTTGAAGCCCGGCACGTCGGCGGAGAACTACCTCGAGATGGTGTCCGAATTCGATCTCGTGCTCATAATGAGCGTCGAGCCCGGCTTCGGCGGCCAGTCGTTCATGCCCGACATGCTCGACAAGGCGCGCGCGTTCCGTGCGGAGATCGATCGCCTGGGCCTAGACACGCGACTGCAAATCGATGGCGGGATCTCGGCCGACACCATCGCGCAGGCCGCGGCGGCCGGTTGCGATACCTACGTCGCGGGATCGGCCGTCTACGGCGCCGAGGACCCGAACGAGGCCGTCCGTACGCTGCGCTCGCTCGCCACGAGCTGATGTCCTCAGGATCCCGTCCGCCGAAAGCCGTGCGGGAGCGTTTCGCGCCGTACATGGACCTGGCGGCGCGGACCGCCGAGGGGAAGTGGGGCACGACCCGGCCCAATCCGACCGTCGGCGCGGTCGTACTCGATGCAGACGGGAACATCGTCGCCACCGGCTCGACCGAACCGGCCGGCGGGCGCCACGCTGAGGTCGTCGCCCTCGACGAGGCGGGGGACCGCGCACGCGGCGGCGCCATCGTCGTCACGCTCGAGCCGTGCAACCACACCGGGCGCACCGGGCCGTGCGCGGAGCGCATTCTCGACGAAGGCCTGGCCACCGTGGTGTACGCGGTTGCCGACCCCAACCCCGTTGCCTCCGGCGGAGCCGATCGCCTCGCCGCCGCCGGGCTCGACGTGTACGGCGATGTCGGTATGACGGCGGACGGCCGCGGCGCCGATGTCCTTCGCGGCCCGCTGGGATCCTGGTATCACCTCGCCAGGACCGGGCTTCCGCAGGTCACCTGGAAATACGCGGCGTCCCTCGATGGCCGCTCCGCCGCCGAGGACGGCACCAGCCAGTGGATCACCGGCCCCGAAGCGCGGACGCATACCCTCGCGCGGCGCTCGCATCATGACGCGATCGTCGTCGGCACCGGCACAACGATCGCCGACGATCCGTCGCTCACGGCGCGCGACGCGGAGGGACGGCCGCTCGAGCGGCAACCACTGCGGTGCGTGATGGGGGAGACCGAGGTACCGGACGGTGCGCGCGTGCGGGGTGAGGACGGCCGATTCCTGCACTTACAAACCAGGGATCCGCTCACCGCGATTCGAACCATCGCCTCCGCCGCCGGGCCTGGCGGCGAATCCGTTCTCCTCGAGGGCGGCCCGCATCTCGCCGGAGCATTCATGCAGGCGGGGATGGTGGACCGGATCGAGGCCTACATCGCACCCGCCCTACTCGGAGCGGGCACGTCGGCGCTAATCGGGGCCGGGGTGGACACCATAGGGCAGGCGCACAGGTTTACCATCGAAACCGTAGAAATGATCGGATCGGACCTGTTCGCGGTACTCACACCGCGCCTGCGGATACCGATCGAGCAAAGGGAAGGATGACGGACGTGTTCACTGGCATCATTCGCCAAATCGGCGAGGTCACTTCCATCGAGACCGATGCAGACATCGTTCGTATGCGCATCAGTGGGGCAGAGGTTCTCGGCGACGCCTCCCTCGGCGATTCCATCGCGACCTCGGGTGTGTGCCTGACGATCACCGAACTTCCCGGCGATGGCTCGTTCGTCACCGAGCTCATGGGCGAGACTATGGAGCGTTCGGCAATGTCGCAGGTACAGGTCGGTTCTCAGGTCAACCTCGAGCCGGCCGCGCAGCTCCATTCCCGTCTCGACGGGCACATCGTGCAGGGCCACATCGACGGCACCGGGACACTGGTCCACCGCAGTAGTGGCGATAAGTGGGATGTGCTCCGCTTCTCCATTCCCGCGGAGCTCGCGCCGCTCGTCGTCGAGAAGGGCTCTATCGCCGTGTCGGGTGTCTCGCTCACCGTCTCCGCGGTCAGCCCCGCCGACTCGGACGAGCACTGGTTCGAGGTTTCGCTTATCCCGGTTACCCTTGCCGACACGACCCTGGGACAATTACGAGACGGGGACGCGGTGAACCTCGAAACCGACGTTGTGGCCAAACACATCGCACGGCTCACCGAGTTCTCCACGAACGCCCGACAGACCTAGCACCATTCACTCGAACCCGGCGGGAGCGCGGCAGATGCGCACCCGACACCGCAACCGAAAGTCGAGGTTGACGCACACCGTGACGCCTTCGCAGCCCGCCACCGATTCAGTCGACGGCACCCATGACGGGGTCCCGTTCGACTCGATCGAACGGGCCATCTCCGATATCGCCGCCGGCAAGGCCATCATCGTGGTCGACAACGAGGACCGCGAGAACGAGGGCGACCTCATTTTCGCCGCCGACGCAGCGACGCCAGCGCTCATGGGCTTCCTCGTGCGCTATTCCTCCGGCTATGTCTGCGTCGCTCTCCAGGGCTCCGCCTGCGATCGACTCGGCCTTCCGCCGATGGTCAAGAACAACACCGATCCGCATGGCACCGCCTACACCGTCACCTGTGACGCCGCCGAGGGCGTGACCACGGGTATTTCCGCCGCCGACCGCGCCCACACCGCGCGCGTTTTGGCCGATCCCGCAGCGACCGCGGCCCACCTGTCGAGGCCCGGTCACGTCGTTCCGTTGCGGGCGCGTGACGGCGGAGTCCTCGAGCGCCCCGGCCACACCGAGGCAGCGGTGGACTTCGCGCGCCTGGCCGGACGCTCCAGCTCCGGCGTCATCTGCGAGGTGGTGTCGGAGGAGGATCCGACGACCATGGCGCGCACCCCCGAGCTGCGCCGGATCGCCGACGAGCACGACCTTGCCCTGGTGTCGATCGACGCGTTGCGTGCGTGGCGCAGGCGAAACGAGACCCAGGTCGAGCAGGTCGCGGCGGCGTCGCTGCCCGTGCCCGCCGGCAACCTCACGGCAATCGGCTTCCGAGATTCGATCACCGGAGTCGAGCACGTCGCGCTCGTTGCCGGGGAACTTGCCGAGGGCCGTTTCGTCGGTCCCGAGCCAGTCCTCGCGCGGCTGCACTCCGAATGCCTCACCGGCGACGTGTTCCATTCCCTGCGCTGCGACTGCGGCGCGCAACTCGAAGCGGCGGTCGAAGAGATCTGCGCCGCGGGCAGGGGAGTGATTGTCTACCTGCGCGGACACGAGGGGCGGGGGATCGGGATCGCCGCGAAGCTCGCCGCGTACCACCTGCAGGACGGCGGCACCGACACCGTCGACGCGAACCTCGAGCTCGGTCTGCCCGCCGACGCACGCGACTACTCGGTGGCCGCCCAGGTTTTACGCGAGCTCGGCGCCGAGAGCGTCCGGCTCATCACGAACAACCCGAAGAAGGTGTCCGCCCTGGAACTCGGCGGGATCGTCGTGTCCGAGAGGGTGCCCAGCCCGGTCAACCAAACACCGGAGAACACACGCTACCTGCAAACCAAGCGGGACCGGATGGGGCATCTCCTGCAGGATCTCGCCGATGGCGAAGAACGGGGGAACGCGCGATGAGCGGCGCGGGACGTCCGGAAGCCACGGTTTCCGACGCGAGTGGGCTGAGGATCGGAATCGTACGCACGGCGTGGAACGCCGAACTCACCGAGCAACTTCGTCGCCGCGCGCTCGCGGTCGCGGAGGCGGCCAACGCAACGGTCGTCGAGGCGCAGGTTGCCGGCGCTGTCGAACTTCCCATCGTTGCGCAGCAGCTCGCACGCCAAACGGATGCGGTCGTCGCACTTGGTGTCGTGATCCGCGGGGAAACGCCGCATTTCGACTATGTCTGCGATTCGGTGACCGATGGGCTCACCCGGATCGCGCTCGACGAGTCCGTTCCAGTCGCCCACGGAGTGCTCACGGTGAACTCGTACGAACAGGCCGTCGCGCGAGACGGCCACCCCGGCTCCGCCGAGGACAAGGGTGGCGAGGCCGTCTCCGCAGCTCTCGGGGCGGCGCTCGAGCTACGCAGACTTCGCCTGCTCTCCGGCTAGCAGGACTGTCGTCCCACTGGACTATCGTGGCCAGTAGGCACCTCGCACACCCGATTATTCGGTCCGATGTTTTTTCGAAGGAGCTGCACGTGAGCGGCGAAGCGCAACAGTCGAACTCCGACACCCGCGATGCGGAGTGGGAGCTCGAGTACCGCCCGAAGAAGCTGCGTGTGTGGACCGTCGCCATCGCGGTGGCCGTACTCGTCCTCCACATCATCTGGGCCCTGATACTCACCGCGGGCCGCGATACCGGGGTCCACATCGGCGGCGCCGACCAGCTCGCGTTCGTGGTCATCGGCATCATCCTCGCCGGATTGATCCTGTTACTGCTCCGCATTCGGATCCGAGCGGGATCCGAGGGCGTGGAACTCACCGGGCTGTTGGCGACGAAACTCTACCGATGGGACGACATCGTCGGATTCACCTTCCCACTTTCGGCACAATGGGCGCGCCTCGAGCTTCCCGCATACGAGCACGTGGGAATCCCCGCGATCCAGGCGATGGACGGAGACGCCGCCGTAACCGCCATGCACGCCCTCCGCGATGTCGCACACACGTACAAGCCCAGCGCCGCGGACCCCGAAAACGTCGCCGACCGCTAGACCGCGGAAGCACGATGGATCCACAAAGCTACCGCCCCGCCGCAGGAACAATACCCACGGACCCCGGGGTCTACCGTTTTCGCGACGAACACGGACGAGTGATCTACGTGGGCAAGGCCAAAAACCTTCGCTCGCGTCTGGGGAATTATTTCCAGGACCTCACCCTCTTGCACCCGCGCACGCGCCAGATGGTGACGTCGGCGGCGTCTGTCGTCTGGACCGTCGTGGGCACCGAGGTCGAGGCACTTCAACTCGAGTACACCTGGATCAAGAAATACGATCCACGCTTCAACGTCCGCTACCGCGACGACAAGTCGTATCCCATGCTCGCCGTCACCCTCAACGAGAAGTACCCGCGGTTGTTCGTCTATCGCGGGCCTCGACGCAAGGGCGTGCGCTACTTCGGTCCGTACTCGCACGCCTGGGCGATCCGCGACACCCTCGACACCCTGACACGCGTCTTTCCGGCACGCACGTGCTCCGCTGGGGTGTTCAAACGACACGGTCAACTAGGCAGACCGTGCCTGCTCGGCTACATCAACAAATGTAGTGCTCCGTGCGTCGACCGGGTGAGTGCCGAAGAGCACCGTGCGATCGTGATGGAATTCTGCGACTTCCTCTCCGGCAATACTCGCCCGATTGTCAGGCGCCTTAGCAAAGAGATGTCCGCGGCAGCAGAGGACCTCGATTTCGAACGTGCCGCCAGGCTGCGCGACGACCTCGGCGCCATCGAACGCACGATGGAGAAGCAGAACGTCGTCCTCCCCGACGCCGCGGACGCCGACGTGGTCGGTGTCGAAATGGACGAGCTCGAAGCAAGCGTCCAGGTATTCCACGTCCGCTCCGGACGAATCCAGGGGCAGCGGGGCTGGGTGGTCGAGCATTCCCACGGTGTCGGTGCCGATGGCGAGTTCCGCCCGGAAGATGCGGCGCCCGACGTCATCGCCGATTTTCTCGGGCAGTTCTACGGGACGGAGGCCGAGCAGGTGGCCACGGCCGATGAGCCGGTGGGCGTTGCCGTTCCCCGCGAGGTTCTCGTCCCTGCGCTACCCGCGGAGGCGGACGCGCTCTCCGAGGTTCTTACGGGACTGCGCGGATCGAAGGTCTCTTTGCGAGTACCGCAGCGGGGAGAGAAAAAGAGTCTCGCCGAGACGGTTCACCGCAATGCGGTGGAGGCGCTCAAGCAGCACAAGCTACGCAGGAGCGGCGACCTGACGACCAGGTCGGAGGCGCTCGCCGAGATCGCGGAAAATCTCGGCCTGGACCAGGCACCACTGCGCATCGAGTGCATCGACATCTCGCACACCCAGGGCACCGATGTCATGGCCTCGCTCGTGGTGTTCGAAGACGGGCTGCCGAAGAAGTCCGATTACAGGACCTACCGCATCACCGAGGCCGCAGGGGACGGGCACTCCGACGACGTCGCGTCCATCGCCGAGGTCACCAGGCGGCGATTCCGTCGGCACCTCCAGGCTCCCACGGACACACCCGACGACATCTACGAAACAGCCGAGGGCGGCGCGGTAGTCGAGGACACGGTTCCCACGGCGTCATCTCGAAAATTCGCCTACCCACCTCAGCTTTTCGTTGTGGACGGCGGCAAGCCGCAGGTCGAGGCGGCACAAGATGTTCTCGACGAACTGGGTGTCACCGACGTGCCCGTCGTGGGGATCGCCAAGAGACTCGAGGAGATCTGGGTTCCCGGGGAGGAATTCCCCGTGATTTTCCCCCGGCAGGGGCAGGGGCTGTACATGCTCCAGCGGCTGCGCGACGAGGCGCACCGCTTCGCCATCCGCGCGCACCGCGGCGCGAGAAGCAAGCGCATGACCTCCTCGCGACTCGACGAGATCCCCGGTCTAGGTCCTACGCGGCGCAAGGCGTTGATCGACAAGTTCGGCTCGATCGCAGCGATCTCCGCGGCAAGTATCGACGATCTGCAGGACGTCCACGGAATCGGACGCAAGGCAGCCGAGACCATCGCAGACGCCTTGAGCACGGAATCACCGACCGAACGCGGAAAAATGAAAGACTTGAGCTCAGACGCCGACGAAGCGGCGCCCGGCGGGGCACCGAAAGAAAGTTGAGGTCGAGGCGATGGCCCGTACACCACACAATCCTTTTCCCACGACGAATCCGATGCTTCCCGATCAGGAGTTTCTGCTTGTCACCGGAATGAGCGGGGCCGGCAAGAACGCGGCGTCGAAGGTCCTCGAGGAATTCGGTTGGTACGTGGTAGACAATCCGCCCATCGAGACGTTCCCGGCACTCGCCCAGGTCGCGACAAAACCCGACGAGCCGATCATGCGGCTCGCGGTGGTCCTCGACGTGCGCACCCTCGGCCTGATGAACAACCTCAACCTCGTGTACCGGTTTATCGCCGCATTCGGAAAACAGCTTCGGGTTCTGTTCCTCGATGCTTCCGAGGATTCGCTCGTACAGCGGTTCAATTCCGTGCGGCGACGTCATCCCCTCCAAACCGGAGACGGGATCGTCGACGGCATCAACAAGGAGCGCGACCACCTCACCGGCTTGTTCACGCGCGCCGACGTCGTCGTGGACACCTCTTCGCTATCGGTGCACGATCTGCGCCGCAGGCTCGAGGTTCCGTTCGGCAATCCCGAGTTCGGTTTCCAGGTGATAGTCGAATCCTTCGGTTTCAAATATGGCGTCCCCAGGGACGTCGACCTCCAGCTCGACATGCGGTTTCTTCCGAATCCATATTGGGTGCCCGAACTCCGGCGTTATTCCGGCCGTGACGCCGCGGTCTCCGAGTACGTATTGTCCGATCCGAGTGTCGAGGACTATCTCGAGAGCGCGGAGAAGATGGCCGAGATCGCGATGGAGGGGTACCGCCGCGAGGGAAAGCGCTACATGATCCTCGGGGTCGGATGTACCGGCGGAAAGCATCGAAGTGTGGCGGTTGCAGAACAGCTCGGTAAGCGCCTACGCACACTGGACAATGTCGAGGTCGCCGTCGTGCATCGCGACCTCGGCCGGGAATAATAGAGGCACCATATGCATCCTGATTCTCCTTCCGCCCGAAAGATCTCCCGCACCAACGAGTCGGTTGAACCCGACCTGGACGTGGGCTCGCTCGTCGCCTTCGGCGGAGGGCACGGACTGGCGGCGACGTTATCGGCAGCTCGGCGAGTCGCCTCAAAACTCACAGCGGTCGTGACTGTCGCCGACGACGGCGGCTCTTCCGGTCGGTTGCGCCGTGAACTGGGAATCTTGCCCCCGGGCGACCTGCGAATGGCACTGTGCGCCCTCGCGGGAGAATCGGAGGAGCACCAGGATCTCGCCTCGCTGTTCCAGCATCGCTACGGGGGAAACGGCGCTCTGGCGGGCCACGCCGTGGGCAATCTCGTTTTCGCTGGTCTGTGGGAGCAACTCGCCGATCCGGTCGCCGCACTCCGGGTAGTAGAGGACCTGCTGGGCTCAGTCGGCAGCGTCATGCCAATGTCGCCGGTCGCGCTGGATATCGCGGCGGACGTCTTCGGTCTGGAGGCCGACCCGCGGGTGGTTCGCACGATCGTCGGGCAAGTGGCGGTCGCATCGACACCAGGTCAGGTGCGACGAGTTCGACTCATCCCTTCCGACCCTCCCGCCACGCCCGGTGTGGTGGACGCCATTTCAGAGGCGGACATGGTCGTTCTCGGTCCGGGATCCTGGTTCACCTCGGTGATACCCAACGTTTTGGTGCCCGAAATCTCCACAGCACTTGCCCAGACTTCTGCAACGAAGGTCCTCGTGCTCAATCTCGCTCCGCAGCCGGGGGAGACGGCAGGGTTTTCGACCGAGAGACACCTCCACGTCTTACGCCAGCACGCGCCCGGGCTCGATTTCGACGCCATCGTTCTGGACCCTCGCACCGGCCTGAGTGAAGGGGAAATGGGACAGGTCAACCGCACGGCGGAATCGCTGGGAGCGCGAGTTGTGATGGCGGAGGTCGCAAAAAACTCCTCGAACGGCGGGATCCGGCCGATTCACGATCCGGATGCGCTCGGTGCGGCGCTGGGGCGCATCGGGCGCACCGACTGAATCGCTTCCCCCGGGCCGAAACCGAGACGATATCGACGGTGCGCCGCACACGGTGCACCCCAGTTACTTACACTTGTGAGCGCATATCTGCGCACAAGCACATTAAGGAGCCATCAATGTCGCTGACCGCCCAGGTCAAGCAAGAACTCGTGCGTGTTCACGACAACCGCGAGTCTGCCCGGCGCGCAGAGGTGGCCACGATCATCCGTTACGCCGGAACCCTGCAGCCCATGTCTCACCGCCTTGTCATCGAGGTGGAGGTCGAGAACTCCGACATCGCCCATCGCCTTTCGGGCGAGCTCGATTCCCTTTTCGGGGCCCGTCCGGAGATTCACCAGATCGGCACTGGCACGGGACGCAGCGGCCACAAGCACGTTCTCCGCATTCTCGATAAGGGCACCGATATCGTCCGCCTCCTAGGACTCGTCGACGGGAGGGGCTTCCCCGTCAAGGGTCTGCCGCCGGCCCTCGTCCGCGGCGCCTTGCACGACGCGCAGGCCGTGTGGCGAGGCGCGTTCCTCGCCCACGGCTCGCTCACGGAGCCCGGCCGGTCAGCGGCGCTGGAGATCACGGCGCCGAGCACCGAGGCCGCGATGGCCCTGGTCGGAGCGGCACGGAGACTGGACGTCACCGCGAAAGCCAGGGAGGCGCGCGGATCCGACCGAGTGATGATCCGCGATGGCGAGGCCATTTCGACGCTGCTCGGCGTGATCGGCGCTCCGAAGACCAAGGACGCGTGGGACGATTCCCGCTCGCGGCTCGAGGTACGAGCCACCGCGAACAGGCTGGCGAACTTCGACGACGCGAACCTCCGCCGCTCCGCCCGGGCGGCAGTAGCCGCCGCGGCCCGCGTGGAACGGGCACTCGACATTCTCGGCGAGGACGTTCCCGACCACCTGCTCACGGCAGGTGAGCTCCGCACCACGCATCGCCAGAGTTCGCTCGAAGAGCTCGGACAGCTCGCCTCGCCGCCGATGACCAAAGACGCGATAGCCGGGCGCATCCGGCGCCTCCTGTCCATGGCCGACCGCAAAGCAGCGGAGCTCGGGATTCCCGACACCGATTCGGCGGTGACCGAGGAACTCCTCGACGAGGAGTGAACTCCGACGTCATGATTCCGGGATGCCTCCCGCAACGACGTGGGCAAGTTCGCTAGGGTGGAGGCCGTGGGCTGCGTAAATCGCGGCAGTACCCGCTGGACCACCACCTACTCGTGGCGGTTGTTCGCCACCGGGCCCATACGGGTCACGGAGGATCGAGGCAATCGGTTCCATCGGGGCGCATCCCGAGTGGGCAGCCCCCGCAACGGACCCAGTAAAAGCTCAAGACTTTTCACATATCTCTAGGAGTAAGTCGTGACCATACGCGTAGGCATCAATGGCTTTGGCCGCATTGGCCGTAACTTCTTCCGCGCAGTCGAGGCCCTTCGCGCCGCCGGCAACACCGATATCGAGATCGTGTGTGTCAACGACCTCACCACGAACGACGCCCTGGCGCACCTTCTCAAGTACGACTCGGTACTCGGACGCCTCGGCGAGGACGTCACGTACGACGACAACTCGCTGACCATCGGTGACCGCAAGATCGGCGCGCTCGCCGTGAAGGAAGGCCCGGCGGCGGTGCCGTGGGGCGACTACGGTGTCGACGTCGTCGTCGAGTCCACCGGTATCTTCACCGACGCGGAGAAGGCCAAGGGACACCTCGAGGGCGGGGCAAAGAAGGTCATCATCTCCGCTCCGGCGAAGAACGAGGACATCACCATCGTCATGGGCGTCAACGACGACCAGTACGACGGTTCGCAGACCATCATTTCCAACGCCTCGTGCACCACGAACTGCCTGGCGCCGGTCGCCAAGGTGCTCAACGACGAGTTCGGCATCGTCAAGGGCCTGATGACGACGGTCCACGCCTACACCGCCGACCAGAACCTGCAGGACGCCCCGCACAAGGACATGCGCCGCGCCCGTGCCGCCGCGATCAACATGGTGCCGACCTCCACCGGTGCAGCGCAGGCCGTGTCGCTCGTGCTCCCGGAGCTCAAGGGGAAGTTCGACGGCTACGCCGTCCGCGTTCCGCTGCCCACCGGCTCCCTCACCGACCTCACCGCAGAACTCGAGAAGAAGGCCACCGTCGAAGAGGTCAACGCCGCGATGAAGGCGGCCGCCGAGGGCCCGCTCAAGGGCATCCTCAAGTACAACGAGGACCCGATCGTGTCCTCGGACATCGTCACCGATCCGCACTCGTCGATCTTCGACGCACCGCTGACCAAGGTCATTGACGGACAGGTGAAGATCGCCTCCTGGTACGACAACGAGTGGGGCTACTCCAACCGCCTCGCCGACCTCGTCTCGCTGGTCGGTAAGTCGCTGTAGATACCGCACCGGTACCCATCGACTCTCAGAAGAGTCCACTCACAATGCCCAAGTCGCGTGCAGAATATCCGCGACTTGGGCATTGTTCTCTATCACCAATCCCAACGATTTCGAGGTACTCATGAACGTCAATACTCTCGACGACCTGCTGTCCGCCGGCGTCTCCGGCCGCAAGATCCTCGTACGCTCGGACTTCAACGTTCCGCTCGACGGGTCGACCATTACCGACACCGGCCGCATCACCGCGTCCATCCCGACGCTCAAGGCTCTCCTCGACGCCGGTGCGGCACTCGTGATCACGGCCCACCTGGGCCGCCCCAAGGGTGAGGCCGACTCCGAGTTTTCGCTCGGCCCCGTTGCCGAGGAGCTTTCGTCACAATTGGATCAGTACGTGCAGCTCGCCGAAGACGTTGTCGGATCCGATGCACGTGAGCGGGCGAACGGTCTCACCGACGGAGACGTGCTGCTCGTCGAGAACGTCCGTTTCGATCCGCGCGAGACGTCGAAGGACGATGCGGAGCGCGCGGAGTTCGCCAAAGAGCTCGCCTCTCTCGTGGGCGAAGACGGCGCGTTCGTCTCGGACGGGTTCGGCGTGGTCCACCGCAAGCAGGCCTCGGTGTTCGATGTCGCCTCGATTCTCCCGTCCTACGCCGGCAAGCTCGTCCAGGCCGAGGTGGACGTGCTGCAGTCGCTCACCGGCGACACCAAGCACCCCTACGCCGTCGTGCTCGGCGGCTCGAAGGTATCCGACAAGCTTGGCGTCATCGAGTCCCTCGCGCCAAAGGTTGACACGCTCGTCATCGGCGGAGGTATGTGCTTCACATTCCTCGCGGCCCAGGGCTACAGTGTCGGCTCGTCCCTGCTGCAAGACGACATGATCGACACGTGCAAGGACCTGCTCGCTCGGTTCGGCGACGTGATCGCGCTTCCGTCCGACGTCGTCGCCGCCGAAGGTTTCGCCGCGGACGCCCCGCACGAAACGGTGGCCGTCGACTCCATCCCGGAGGGCAAGATGGGACTCGACATCGGACCGGAGTCCGTGAAGGCCTTCGCCGAGAAGCTCGGCGCCGCGAAGACGATCTTCTGGAACGGCCCGATGGGCGTGTTCGAGTTCCCGGCCTTCGCACACGGCACTCGAGGTGTCGCTGAAGCCATCATCTCCGCAACCAAGGACGGCGCGTTCTCCGTGGTCGGTGGAGGGGACTCCGCCGCCGCGGTGCGCACCCTCGGCCTCGGCGAGGAGAACTTCTCACACATCTCCACCGGAGGCGGAGCCTCCCTCGAGTACCTCGAGGGCAAGGAACTGCCGGGCGTTACTGCGCTCGCCAAGTAATCGCTTCGAACCGAAAAGGAAGGCAGCCATGTCCACCAGTTCGCGCACGCCGCTCATTGCCGGCAATTGGAAGATGAACCTCAACCACCTCGAGGCCATCGCGCTCGTCCAGAAGGTGTCCTTCGCACTCCCGGACAAGTACACCGAGAAGGTCGACGTTGCGTTCATCCCGCCGTTCGTCGATATTCGAGGGGTCCAGGTCGTCGTCGAGGGAGATAAGCTCCCGTTCGCGTACGGAGCTCAGGACGTCTCGGCACATGTTTCGGGCGCCTACACCGGAGAGGTCTCGGCGTCGATGCTTGCGAAGCTCGGCTGCACCTACGTGGTTGTCGGTCATTCCGAGCGCCGCGATTACCACGCCGAAACCGACGAGCTCGTCGCGGCCAAAGCAGCCAAGGTGCTCGAGGCAAAGATGACGCCGATCGTCTGCGTCGGCGAGAAGCTCGAGATCCGCGAGGCCGGCACACACGTCGACTTCGTCGTCAAGCAGCTCACGGGTTCGCTTGCGGGCCTGAGTGCCGAGCAGATCGGCAACTCCGTGATCGCATACGAGCCGGTGTGGGCCATCGGCACGGGAAAGACCGCCTCCGCAGCCGATGCCCAAGAGGTGTGCGCCGCGATTCGTTCGGCGCTCGCCGACATCGCCGGCGCAGAGGTCGCTGCGAAGGTGCGTGTGCTCTACGGCGGTTCGGTCAATTCCGGCAATATCGGCGAACTCATCACCCAGGACGATGTCGACGGCGGCCTCGTCGGCGGCGCGTCTCTCAAGCCCGACGAGTTCGCCCAGTTGTCCGCGATCGCCGCGGACGGCCCGCTCGGCGGCTCCAAGTAACGCCACAGGCCGCGCCGCTGCCGTACCTCAAGGGTGCCGGCGGCGTGGCGATTGGCAGGGAGGCAAGCGGAATCGGTAGAGTTGACCGAGTTGTGCGCGCACCCTCGCGGAATCGTCCGTCTGGGATGAGCGCCGGTCGACGCTTAAGTCGCGTGAGCTGCGGAGTCCCCGCAGCCCTCGCTACTGGGAAAGGAAGCGGCAGCGAATGAAGATCGCGCTGGAAATCCTGCTCGTCCTGAGCAGCCTGTTGTTGCTGTTCCTCGTGCTCATGCACCGGGGTAAGGGCGGCGGCCTGTCCTCGCTGTTCGGCGGCGGCATGCAGTCGAGCCTCTCGGGTTCGAGCGTCGTCGAGCGCAACCTCGACATCTACACCGTCGCGGTCGGCCTCTTCTGGCTCGCATGCATCCTGGTCTACGGGCTGGGCGTTACCTTCGAGTTCCTCTAGCCTTCCGCGTCTTTCGTAGGCGCTCGGCACAGAACTTCACACATCTATGACGGCGGACGCCGGTTCTCCCCAGGAGTTCCCGGCGTCCGCCGTCATTTATCTATGCGCCACCCATGCGGGCGCAGCCGCTACCGTCCCGGATTATCTGCAGCCGCGCTCTCGTCGAGGAACCAACGCGTCGAGACCGTCCCGCGTGCCCCGGCTGCCGGCCACTGCTGCGGGTCCGCGCCGCCGAGCGCCGCTGCGGCGGCTTCCGCTTTCTCCGCCCCGGCGACGAGGAAGAACACGTGCGCCGAGCGGCGCACGACACCCAGCGAGTAGGTCATCCGCTCGGGCGGGGGCTTGGGGCAATCGTGCACGGGCATGATGTCGGAAGCATCAGCGGCAACCTGCGGGCTGTGCGGGAACACCGAGTTCACGTGCCCTTCGCCGCCCATGCCGAGGAGGAACAGATCGAACGTCGGTCCGTCGCCGGCTGGAAGCGGGTGAGCGGCTGCAAAGCTCGCGGCCGCCTCATCGACGTCCGCTGCACCGTCATCGCCGGGCGCGGGCCAATCGACGACAGTCAATCCGGATACGCGATCAAGTAGCGCTTCGCGGATCTGTGCGGAGTTTCGCTCGGGGTCGTCGCGTGGAACAAACCGTTCGTCCCCGAAGTGCACCTCGACACCCGTCCAGTCGATGTCCGCGTCGGCGAGCTTTCGCGCCGTGCGAAGGCCTGCGCCACCGCCGGTGAGGCTGATGCGCGCCGGTCGGCCCTCGGATTCGCGGGTGTCCGCGAGAACCTTGGCGATGGCGTCAGCCGCAGCGTCGGCAAGTGCATCGACATCCGTGTGCACGAACGTGTCCGGGGCGGGAAAGTGAGTGGGATCGAATCCTGGCATGGCGGGCCTCCTCGGCGGGGGAAGAGCGGATCAGCGGTCAGACGACGAGCTGTGTATGACTCGGTCCAGACCCGTGAGCGCCTCGGCGTATATCTCGTCGGAATCCATCCGGCGCAGGTCCTCGGCGAGGCATTCGGCCACAGACCGGTCGGGCAGCGGGGCGCGCATCGGTTCCTGTCCGGTGATGCGCACCTCCACGGTTCTGGAATTGATGCCCTCGATGACGATGTTCCCGCTCTTCCGCTCGAGCACGACCATCTGCTTGCCGACGGCGCGGCGCACGTCGATGCCCAGGCGCGCGGCGAGCCAGCCGCAGGCGAGGTCGATGGATCCCGCGGACTCGGGGCCGCCGACGGTCGCGGCGGTGATCTTCTCGTAGGGCGGCTGGTCGAGCAGCGAGGTCATGAGCGCGCGCCACGGGGTGATACGCGCCCACGCGAGGTCCGTGTCGCCGGGGGAGTAACCGGACGCCCGCTTGGCGAGCGCGTCGGTGGGGTGGCCCTCGGCGTCCGAATCGGTGATACGGCGTTGACAGAGCTGCCCGATCCGATCGGCGGCGAGATTGGTCGGGGAGTTCCGGGGCCACCACGCGGCCACCGGGGTGTCGGGAAGCAACAGCGGCGTCGCGAGCGCCGCACCCTGAGTGGTGAGCCCGCCGCTCGTGCGTAGCACGATCACCTCGGAAGCGCCGGCATCGCCGCCGACGCGAATCTGTGCGTCCAGCCGATTGGCGGCGGCTCGGTTGCCGCGAATCACGACGATGACGCGGCACGGATGCTCCCGAGAGGCGTTGTTCGCCGAGCGGATCGCAGATTCGGAGCCAACGACCTCGTTGGTGACCACGATGAGTGTGAGCACGCGGCCGATCATCGGCAGACCGGCATTCTCGCGTAGCTTGACCAGCCGTTTGTTGAGCGCCGCCGTCGAGGTGTTGGGAAGATCGATGATCATGGTCGCCTCCAGCTCCGGCCGTCGCGTTGCAGCATCTTGTCGGCGCTGCTGGGCCCCCAGGTTCCGGCCGCGTAGGTTTCGGGCCGCCCGCGCGACGCCCACTCGTCGAGCACGGGGTCGAGCAGCATCCAGCTCAGCTCTACCTCGCGGGATTCGGGGAACAGCGAGGGCGCCCCGAGCAGCACGTCGAGGATGAGCCGTTCGTAGGCCTCGGGGGAGTCCACAGTGAAGGATTCACCGTAGTCGAAGTCCATCGACACATCGCGCACCTCCATCGTCGTCCCCGGGGTCTTGGAGCCGAAGCGCAGCGTCACGCCCTCGTCGGGCTGGACGCGGATCACGAGGGCATTGGAGCCGAGTTCCTCGGTCATCGTCGAGTCGAAGGGCAGGTGCGGGGCGCGGGCGAATACCACGGCGATCTCGGTGACACGACGCCCGAGCCGCTTGCCGGTGCGGAGGTAGAAAGGGACCCCACCCCAGCGCCGGTTATGCACCTCGAGGGTGATCGCCGCGTAGGTCTCGGTGGTCGAGTTCGGATCGTAACCCTCCTCCTCGTGAAGGCCGAGCACCTTTTCGCTGCCCTGCCAGCCCGCCCCGTACACACCCCGCGCCGTCGTGTCCTCGATGGGCTCGGCCAGGGCCGCTGATTCGAGCACCTTGATTTTCTCCTCGCGCAGCGCCGCCGCGGAGAAGTTGATCGGTTCCTCCATCGCCACGAGCGCCATGAGCTGGATGAGGTGATTCTGGATGACGTCGCGCGCCGCGCCGATTCCGTCGTAGTATCCAGCGCGCCCGCCGAGACCGATGTCCTCGGCCATTGTGATCTGCACGTGGTCGACGTAATTGCTGTTCCACACGGGTTCGAACAGTTGGTTGGCGAAGCGCAGCGCCATGATGTTCTGGACGGTTTCCTTACCGAGATAGTGGTCGATACGGAACACCGATTCCTCGGGGAACACCGCGGCGACGACGTCGTTGAGCTCGCGGGCGCTGTCGAGGTCGTGTCCGAACGGCTTCTCGATGACAACTCGGCGCCACGAGTCGTTTCCGGGCTCGGCGACACCGGTGCGGTCGAGTTGCCGGCACACCACCGGGAAATCGTCCGGAGGGATCGACAGGTAGAAAGCGATGTTTCCGGCGGTCTTACCGGCGGAGCCGAGCTCGTCCAGGGTTTCGGCGAGGCTGTCGAAGCCCTCGTCGCCGTCGAACGTGCCGGTCACGAATCGCAGCCCTTCGGCGAGGCGCTCCCACACGTCCTCGCGGAACTTGGTGCGCGAGCGTTCCTTGGCGCACTGCTTGGCGAATTCGGCGAACTCGTCGTTACCCCATTTGCGGCGCCCGAAACCGATGAGCGCGAACCCCGGCGGCAGCAGGCCGCGGTTGGCCAGGTCGTAGATCGCCGGTATGAGCTTCTTTCGCGACAGATCCCCGGTTACCCCGAAGATGACGATCCCGCACGGCCCCGCGATGCGCGGCAGCCGCCTGTCACGCGGGTCGCGCAGTGGATTTGTCCACGCCTCGTCCGCGACGTCCTCGTGTACGTGTCCCTCAGAGCTCACCGGCCCCATGCCCTTTCTCGGCAATGCAAATGGCTAAATGCACGATGACGGCGGAGCCCGGAGAATTCGGTGCCTCCGCCGTCATACACCTGGTTAAACCTGTGCGCGCACGGCGTCGTAGAGATCGTTCCACGCCTTGATGAACTTATCGACGCCCTGGGTCTCCAGGAGGGCGAAGACCTCGTCGAGGTCGATTCCCTCCTCGGCGAGTCGCGCGAACACCGACCGGGAGTCCTCCTCGGTGCCGCGGACCGTGTCGCCGCCGACCTCGCCGTGCTCGGCGAACGCGGTGATCGTGTCCATCGGCAGCGTGTTGACCGTGCCGTGGGTGACGAGCCCGGTGACATACATCGTGTCCGGGTAGTCCGGGTTCTTCACTCCGGTCGACGCCCACAGCAGACGCTGCGGCTGGGCACCGGCGCTGGCGAGCTCCTTCCAGTCCGCGGTGCGCGTGATGTCCTGGAACTCCGCGTGGCACAGTCGCGCGCCGGCGAGACCCGCGAGACCGCGCAGCTCGGAGTCCTCGGACAACCGGCAGTCGACCTCGGTGTCGAGGCGCGAGACGAATACCGAGGCCACCGAATGGATAGCCGAGATGTCGTGTCCGTTCGCATGCGCGGCGGCAAGGCCGGAGATGTAGGCCTGCGCGACCTTCCGGTACCGGTCGGGGGAGAAGATGAGCGTGACGTTGACATCGACGCCTTCCGCGAGCACCCGGCTGATAGCGGGGAGCCCCTCGAGGGTCGCCGGGATCTTGATCATCACGTTGGGGCGATCGACCGAGGCGGCCAGCTCGAGCGCCTGGGCGACGGTGGCCTCGGTGTCATGCGCGAGCCGCGGATCGACTTCGAGGGAAACACGACCGTCGACCCCACGGGAGTTGTCGTAGATCGGGCGAAGCACGTCGCAGGCGCGGCGCACGTCCTCGGTCGTGAGTTCGCGGACCACATGGTCGACGAGCTCGTCACCCTGGGCGTCTCCGGCGCTCGAGATGGCCTCGGAAATAGCCCCCGAGTAGGCGTCACCATCGGCGATCGCCGCCTTGAAGATCGCGGGGTTCGTCGTCACGCCGACGATGGCCAGATCCCTGGTGTACTCCTCGAGCGTGCCCGAGTCGATGAGATCCCGGTTGAGATCGTCGAGCCAAATGGAAACGCCCGACGCCGCAAGGGCGGCAAGGTTGGCGTTGGTCATCAGTTGTCCTCTCGGCCGCGTGCGGCCTTCGCCGCGTCGATCGATTCCTCCGCGGCCGCGACCACAGCTGCGGGGGTAATGCCGAACTCGTTGTACAGCGTCTGGTAGTCGGCGGAAGCACCGAAGTGTTCGAGCGAAACCGCCCGCCCGTGGTCACCGAGGAGTCGGTACCACGGCATCGCGATGCCCGCCTCCACCGAAACGCGCGCGCGAACCTCAGGCGGGAGCACTTCGTTGCGGTACGCCTCGTCCTGCTCGAGGAACCAGTCGTAGCACGGCACCGACACTACTCGTGCTCCGATTCCACGTCCGCCGAGTTCCTCGGCGGCTTCGAGCGCGAGGGCAACCTCGGACCCCGTGGCGAGAAGAATGACGTCGATGCCCTCCTCCGAGTCGCGGAGCACGTAGCCGCCGCGCTCGACGCCATCGCGGGCGGACTCCTTCGTACCTTCGATGACCGGAACGTTCTGGCGGGTGAGCGCGAGCCCCTTGGGGCCCGGTTTGCTCACCGCGGCGGCCCAGGCGGCGGCTGTCTCGTTGGCATCGGCCGGACGAAGGATCGACAGGTTCGGGATCGCCCGAAGCGCTGCGAGCTGTTCCACCGGCTGGTGAGTCGGGCCGTCCTCGCCGAGGCCGATCGAATCGTGCGTCCACACGTAGGTCACGTGTGTGTTCTGCAGGGCCGCGAGGCGGACGGCGGGCCGCATGTACTCGGAGAAGATGAGGAATGTGCCGCCGTAGGGGAGCGTGTTCCCGTGCAGTGCGATGCCGTTGAGCACCGCGGCCATGGCGTGCTCACGGATACCGAAGTGGAGGTTTCGGCCGTACGGATTCGCCGAGAATGACGACGTCGAAATCGACTCGGGGCCGAAGGAAGCGGCGTCCTTGATCAGCGTGTTGTTCGATCCGGCGAGGTCGGCGGAACCGCCCCACAGCTCGGGCAACGTGGCGGCGAGCGCCTGGATCGTCGCCTCCGAGGCCTTGCGCGTCGCGATGCCCTTGGTATCGGGCTCCCAGGTCGGCAGTTCGCCATCCCAGCCCGAAGGCAGGTCACCCGCGCGGAGCCGGTCGTATAGCGCCTTGCGCTCCGGATTGGCGTTGGCCCACTGCGCGAACAGCTCGTCCCACTGTGCGTGCACGCGGGCGCCGCGCTCGAGCGCCTCTCGGGTGTGCTCGATCACGTCCGCGGCGACCTCGAACGGCGCGGTGCCCTGCAGACCGACCGCCTCGCGCACGGCCTCGACCTCGTCGGCGCCGAGTGCGGCACCGTGGGAGGAGCCGGTGTTCATCTTCTTCGGGGCCGGGAAGCCGATCACCGAACGAAGGACGATGAGGGAGGGCTTGTCGGTGACCTGACGCGAGGTCTTCAGCGCGTCCTCGATCGCTTCGAGATTGTTCGCCCCGTCGACGTGCAGGACGTGCCAGCCGTAGGCCTCGTAGCGCGCCGCGACGTCCTCGGTGAAGGCGATGTCGGTGTCGTCCTCGATAGAAATGTTGTTCGCGTCGTACACGACGACGAGGTTGCCTAGCTGCTGCGTGCCCGCAAGTGAGGAAGCCTCGGAGGTCACGCCCTCCTGTACGTCGCCGTCGGAGGCGATGACGTAGATGAAGTGGTCGAAGGGGCTCTTGCCCTCGGGAGCCTCCGGATCGAACAGCCCACGCTCGAAGCGGCCCGCCATGGCCATGCCGACGGCCGTTGCCAGTCCCTGTCCGAGAGGCCCGGTGGTCGTTTCCACGCCCTTGGTGTGGTGGACCTCCGGGTGTCCCGGGGTCAGCGATCCCCACGTGCGCAGCTGCTTGAGGTCCTCGATCTCGAGGCCGTAGCCGGCGAGGTAGAGCTGGACGTACTGCAAGAGGCTGGCGTGTCCGGCGGAGAGCACGAAACGGTCCCGGCCGGTCCAGTCGGCATCCGCCGGATCGATCCGCATCACGCGCTGGTAGAGCGAGTAGGCGAGCGGAGCGAGGCTCATCGCGGTGCCGGGGTGTCCGCTACCGCAGTTCTCGACCGCATCGGCCGCGAGCATCCGTGCAGTCGCCACGGCCTTAGAATCCAGTTCGGTCCAGTTGGACGGATTGCTGTCTTTGGTGAGTTCGGCAACTTCCGAAGGACTGAACACTGTAGAGGCACTCCCATTTTGTCTATTAATTGCAAGGTCAATGGTTCACTTTGCCCGAAGGGTAAACGGCTGCGAGCGAGAACCGCCGACACGCGTACCCCTTCAGCCTAGTGACGACAACCCGAATGTGTCTGCTCGCCCACCATCCACCGACCATGATTGCGTCTTGCTTCGAGGCGCCACGTAGACTCATACAGCAGTTGGCACTCGGCACACCGGAGCTTCGGTGCGCGCCAGTTTGCCATAAAGCGATCGTCCATCCGCGCGGCGCCGTTAATCCAGTTCTTCGGAAAGCGGCGCACGGCGCGATCAGAGGAGAGCAGTGCACGAGTCCAGGCAAGGTCGGGGTGACGTTTCGGCGTCGGCAGATTCTCGGCAACCGGATGGGACCGGCGATACCGCCCCCGGTCCCGCTGCCCCCTCCTCTCCCTCGTTCGGTCGGCGCGTGCTCGACGTTCTCGGGGCCTACCTCGCGCTCACCAAGCCGCGTGTCATTGAGCTCCTCCTCGTCGCCGCCATCCCGGCGCTTCTCCAGGCGGACCGCGGCAACGTCCACCTCTCGCTCACGCTCCTCACGTTGGTCGGCGGTTGGATGGGCGCGGCCGGCGCCAACACGTACAACATGGTGGTCGACTACGACATCGACCAGGTGATGAAGCGCACGGAGAAGCGCCCACTGGCCCGCCACGCGGTGACACGCCGTGCGGCGTTCATCTTCGCGACAACCCTGACCGTCGGTTCGATGCTGTGGCTCGGGCTCCTCGCCAAGAGCTGGCTGGCGGCGGGATTCATCCTGGCCACGGTGCTGTTCTACGTCCTCGTCTACACGATGGTCCTCAAGCGACGCACCTGGCAGAACGTCGTGTGGGGAGGCGCGGCTGGATGCATGCCGGTGCTCGTGTCGTGGGCCGTGATCGCCGACAACCTTCCCGACGGCCAGGACGCCAACTGGTGGCAGGCGATCGTCCTGTTCCTCATCATCTTCTTCTGGACTCCGCCGCACACGTGGGCGCTGTCCATGCGGTACAAGGAGGACTACAAGGCTGCCGGTGTGCCGATGCTGCCCGTGGTCAAGACGCCGATCGAGGTCACCCGGCAGATCCTCATCTACACGTGGGTCACGGTGCTCGTCACGTTCCTGCTCATTCCCGCCGCCGGGTGGATCTATGCGGCAGGCGCGGTCGGCTTCGGCGCCTGGTTCATCATCATGGCCCACCGCCTCCATGCGGGCGTCAAACGCGGCGTCGAGGTAAAGCCGCTCGCACTGTTCATCCTCTCGAACAATTACCTCGCCGCCGTTTTCGTCGCGCTGTCCGTCGATGCGGTCCTCGGCCTCCAGACGGTCTCCGGGTACCTATCCTGACGTCGGATGTCCCGGCACCCATGGGTTCCGGGAGCTTCTGGTGCCGGAACCGGCTTGCCCGCCTCCCGTATTCGGGTCACGCCAGTGGGTCGAGGACGATCGACCCGGTCGTAGCGCGCGATTGCAGTGCCCGGTGCGCGCGGGCCGCTTCGGACAGCGGGAACGTCGCCCCCACGTCCAGCGTCAGTTCACCGCGAGCGAGAGCCCCAAGCACGTCGCCGGCACGGTCGAGGAATTCCTCGCGAGTCGAGATGAAGTGTGCCAGCGTCGGCCTCGTGAGCTGCAACGAACCTCCGGAATTGAGCCGCTGGATGTCGAATGGAGGCACCGGCCCCGAGGCCGCGCCGTAGAGAACCATCGTGCCCCGGGCGCGCAGGCTCGCGAGCGAGTTGTTGAACGTGCTGGCTCCGACGCCGTCGAAAACCGTCGCCACTCCGCCGTCAGACATCCGTTTGATGGTTTCCGGGCTCGCGTCCTCGTACCGCAGCACCGCTTGTGCGCCCCGAGCTCGCGCGATGTCGGCTTTGTCCTCGGTGGAGGTCGTAGCAATGACCTTGAATCCGTTGTGCACGCACATCTGGATCAATAGCTGCCCGACGCCACCTGCTCCGGCGTGGACGAGCACGTAGTCCCCGGGGACCGCGCGGTGGGTGTCGTTCACAAGATAGTGCGCCGTCATTCCCTGCAAGAGCGCGGAGGCGGCGACCTCGTCGGACAGTTCGTCGGGAACCCTGACGGCGTGAGCCGCCGGGACCCGCACGTATTGCGCATAGCTCGACTCCGCGCGGCACCAGGCGACACGGTCGCCGGGCGCGAACTCGGACACGCCGGTACCCACGGTCACCACGACGCCGGCACCCTCATCGCCGGGGATGTACGGGGTCTCGCGCGGGTAGAGGCCTTCGCGAAAATACGTGTCGATGTAATTGACTCCGATGCGTACGGGGCGCACGAGAAGCTCGCCGATTCCCGGCTCGGGATCCTTGACTTCCGCGTACTCGAGAACATCGGGTCCACCGTGGGAGAAAACGACTATTGCATGCATAGTTCAAGTATTGCCCGTGGCGAATCGGGTTTGCCACTACCGGCCGGTAAGATAGCCGCCATGACTTCCTCGCAGGGCAGCGGCAAACTGCAACTTCACTCGCGATATGGGCAGGGCCCGAAGGCAAGGGCCGAGGGCAACATTTCCTTGTCCGGTGGCACTTCCGGAGGTACGGACCCCGTCGAACAGGCGGCCGGCTCCGCCGACGATACGACGTTGTCGGTGGATGACGCCGGAGGCAGCACCTCCCACGACGACGCGGAAGGCGCCGCGCAGGACGAGCAGCCGGCCACCGACACGGGCACCACCGAGACAGCGGAGAGTTCCGCCGACACCACGGATTCGGGTAGCGAAGGCGGCGGGCTCAAGGTCGGTGCCCCGGCGTCTGAGTCTGCCGAGAGCGCGGGCGGCAAGCTGCAACTAGGCTCCTCGCGCGCCAAGGCGCCCGGCGGTGGGGCCAACACGCTCGCTCCCGCCGGCGGCGCGGGCGCCGCAAATAGGTCGGCCGCAGATGACGCGACCGCGACTTCTGCGGACGACGCGCCTGCAGCGGAGGCGCCGAATGAGCCGACGCCCGAGGAGCCGCAGGCCGGCGCGAAGGACGCACCCCGGGAGGAGAAGACTTCCGGCGCCCCGGCATCGGGCGGCGGTCTTTCACTTGGCGGCAGTTCCAAGGCAAAGGCGCCGGGCGGCGGCGCCAATAAGCTCGCGCTCGGAGGCGCTGCGGCCGCTGCTGGCGCAGGTGCCGCGGGAGCTGCGGCTGCCGCCTCCAGCTCGGCGAGCGACGGTTCCGAAGCTGATTCCGATGCGAAGGCCGCAGAGGCCGAATCGTCCGCCGCCGATTCTGCTGGCACTGGAGGACAGGCTGACACGACCGAGGAGAAGAAGACTTCGGGCGCCCCGGCCGCGGGAGGCGGGCTCAAGCTCGGTGGCGGCTCAAAGGCGAAAGCGCCCGGCGGCGGCTCGGGTGGCCTCAAGCTAGGCGGCGGTACTGCCGAAAAGTCTTCGCCCACCGAGGACGACGCGGCGAAAGAGGCGTCTGCGGATACCGAGAAGCCCGCTGCGGAAGAGCAGCAGAAGGTCGCACCGAAGAGCAGCGGCGGCTCGGGCGGCCTAAAGCTAGGCGGCGGTTCGAAGGCCGCTGCACCGGGCGGTGGCTCGGGCGGCTTGAGCCTCGGTGGCGGCACGTCCGAGGCGAGCGCGCCAGAGGACGAGGGCGACAAGCCCACCACGGACGCTACCGCGGAGGAGAAGGACGACAGCTCGGCGAAGACTGCAGCCGCTGCGACCGCGACCGGAGGCGCCGCCGCAGCCGCGGGCGCTGCCACAGCTTCCTCGTCTTCGGACAAGGAAAATACCGCGGAAAAGGAGCCTGAGGCGCCGGCCGAGCCCGAGGGACCGAAGGCGCCGGAGAAGACCGTGAAGAACGTCAAGAAGTTCATCCGTGCTCATGGGGATTCGGCCTTCGTCGTCATCCAGCCTGTCGGTCGACGAGGAGTACGCCTGTCCCTCGTCGGAGATGATGGCGTGCTCGGCGATCAGTTCGTCGACACCCTTGAGCAGGCCCACGCGGTCCTCGAAGCCGTACCGGCGCTCGAGGAGGACGATTGGTCGAAGAAGACGACGCTCAAGGTCGATGTTCCCGCGGGCCACTGGAAGAAGATGGCGGGTTCGTCCAAGCTCGTCTAGACGAACTGGACTCGCCCCAGCACAGGAAAATGGCCCGGCGCGCACGCCGGGCCTTTTCTGCTCTCAGTGGTGGAGTTCGGTCCTCCCCAGCGCGCTTATTCGACGGCCGAGAGCGCTGCGCTGCGCGAGCGACCCGAAGCCCACAACATGCCCGTCAACGCGGTGACAATACCTGCTCCGGCCACGTGCGCGACGACGAGCACCTCCGGCACGCCCATCCAGTACTGGACGATTCCGATGAGCCCCTGGCCGAGTACGCCGATGGCCAGATAGATGGCGCGGCGCTTGACGAGTCGCTCCGTGCCGACGGCGTAGAGCGCGAATATCAGCCCGATAACCAGCGCGAGGTACGCGAGCATGAGCTCGCCGTGGATATGGGCGAGCAGGTCGATGTCGATCTGGAGGCGTTCGTGCGCGCCGACCCGCACATCGCCGGCGTGAGGCCCCGCCCCGGTGACCAGCGTGCCTGTGACCAGTACGGCGGCGAGGGCGACGCCGGAGAGTAGCGTGAGGAGGCGCAGCGGCGTCCCCACGGTGCGCCGGACCGTTTCATCGTCGTCTTCGCGGATCCGGGCGAACAGAATCGACGCGAACCAGACCAACGCCAGCGACGGGATGAGGTGCAGGGCGACGGTCCACCACAGTAGACCGGCTAGCACGGTGATACCGCCGACGATGCCCTGGGCGAGAATGCCGAACGGCATGATCCAAGCGAGCAATCGCAGATGCTTGCGCCGTCCCGCGCGCAAGACGGCGAGTAGGAGAGCGATGGACACCGCCGTAAGCACGAAAGTAAGTGTCCGGTTGCCGAATTCGATGAGCTGGTGAATCCACGGCGCCGCGCCGGGCACCGGAACGAAGCTGTCTCCGTTGCATCGGGGCCACGTCTCGCAGCCGAGTCCGGATGCGGTCACTCGGACCGTGGCACCGGAGGCCATGATCCCGATCTGGCAGATCAGGTTGACCAGGGCCAGCCACCACTGGATTCGCAGACTCGGCTCGGGCAACCGCATCAGTAGCGAGCGGGCCTTACCCCCTGGGTCTCGCGCCTCGGCGGCGGAATCGGGGGAGGGTCTTGCGTCCGACTGGCTCGTGCTGCTCACGCCTACCAATTGTATTGCCGGGGCCGCCGATCCCAGCATTTGGGTGGAGCAACACTCCATTTATGACGTCGGAGGTGGAACCCTGGCGGACCTGCCGCGATTTCGCCTAGGTAAACGAGAAGAAGCGGGAGGCAGCCGTCACCCCGAGAAGCGACCACGCCGCCAGCACGATGAGCTCCATCGCCGGCATGCTCCCGGCAAGCGATTCGCCGATCCCCGCCGTCAGCGCATAAGAGGGGACGAGGAGCAGGACGTTGTGCACCGAATCGGATACCTCGACGATGCCGGTAGCGAGCCCGGCGAAGCCGAGGAGAACGAACCAGATGAGGTTCGCCAGGCCGAGGGTGATCTCGGCCTTGAGCGTGCCACCGAGCAGCAGCCCGAGGCTGCAGAACGCCGTGACACCGAGTATCACCGGGATGAGCGCGAGAAGCAGGCCGCCGAGCGAGGGGCGCCAGCCGAGAAGCGCGGCGATGATCCCGAGAATGACCAGTTGGCCGAGAACGATGACGAGGACGGCGGCGACCTTGCCGCCGACGATTATCGAACGGGGGAGAGGTGTGCCGCCGAGGCGTTTGAGCGCACCATAGCGGCGATCGAAGCCGACGGCGATGGCCTGCCCGGTGAAGGCGCTCGACATGATCGCCACGGCGAACACGGTCATCACAGCGTGGTCGACCCGCGGATCCGGGATGGCGTCGCCTCCGAACATCGTGAGCCCGAACAACAGGGCGGCCGGGATGAACAGGGCGAGGAGAAGTTGTTCGCCGTTGCGCACGAACAACGAGACTTCCATCTTGGTCTGGGAGCGCAGCATCGCTGCGCGGGTGGCCGGCGCCGAGGGGTTGGAGAATGTTCCGGCGGGGAATAGCTCGCTCATCGAAGATCCTTCCCGGTGAGCTCCAGGAAGACATCTTCCAGGGAGCGTTCGTGGCGCCCGATTCTCTCGATCGCCATATCGTTGGCGGCGAAATGCGCGCAGGCGGCGGCGAAGATCTCGGGGGAGGAAGCTCCATCGATGCTGATCTCGTTGGCCCTGTTCCCGCCACGTACGCGCACATCAAAGTTGCTCAGGGCATCGGCGAGGCGTTCCAGCTCGCTTGCAGCCACGTCGTCATGGAAGCTCGCCACCACGCCGTCGTTGAGCCCGAGCGACGAAATCTGTTCGGGCGATCCGGTGGCGACGACACTGCCGCGGTCGATGATGACGACAGAATCGGCAAGTTCGGCTGCCTCGTCCATGAGGTGCGTGGTGAGCAGTACCGCGACGCCGTCGCGCCTAAGCGCGCGAACGAGCTCCCACACGGCGATGCGCGACTGCGCGTCGAGCCCGGCCGTGGGCTCGTCGAGGAAGACCAATTCCGGTTTACCGACGATGGCGCAGGCGAGTGAGAGGCGTTGTTGTTGTCCGCCGGATAGCCGGCGATACGGGGTACGGCCATGTTCGCGCATGCCGAGTGTGTCGAGCAGCCAGTCGACGTCGATCGGGTCTGCGTAGAACGAGGCGATGAGCCGGAGCATCTCCTCCGTGCGGGAGGCCGAGTAGGCGCCGCCACCCTGCAGCATCATCCCGACCCGGGCGTGTACCCGTTCGCGGTTGGCGATGGGATCGAGACCGAAAATCGATATCGAGCCCTCGTCGGGGGCGATGAACCCCTCGCACATCTCCACTGTCGAGGTCTTTCCTGCGCCGTTCGGCCCCAGGAGCGCCATTACCTCTCCGCGGTGGAGATCCAGATCGATTCCATCTACCGCAGTGGTCTCGCCGAATCGGCGAACCAGCCCGCGGGCACGCAATGCGAGAGTCTCGTCGGCCTTGGTCACGCTGTCGATGGTATGTCCTCGCGTGCGCGAGCCGAGCCACCGCCCTGCGCGATCCGGTCCAGGCGGAGATAGCCCGGTCGCCAGGCGCAAAGAAGAATTCCGATGGCGAGCACGATCACCGTGGCGACCCAGGCGCCAATCGTCACCGCCGGAGGCGGACCGTATCCGGGCGGGAGCACGAAGCACGCGAGCAACGCGGAATACGCGATGACGAGAAGGCGGAATCGCCACGCCGAAACCCACGCCGCGAGCGGGACCATTGCCCATAGCGCGTACCAGGGCTGGACGACGGGGAACATGAGGACGATCCCGAGCAACGCCAGACCCATCCCGCCGAGGGGGTGGAGATGCCCCTTCCACACGACCCAGAGAAGCCATAGCGTCCATAGTCCGGCGACAAGCATCCCGCCGGTCTGCGTGATTGCCAGTACCTGCTCGGTGTGGTCGCCGAGGCCGAGTATCTGCCCCAGCGCGCCGACGATGACTCCGAACGCCGTGGGTAGCGAAAGCCAGGACCGCACGGCAGTGGCCGCGCCGAGCTTGGTCAGCCAACCGAAGCCCGAATCGGTCACAGCCATCGCAATGAGGGTCGTCGCGATCGACAGGACCGCCATGACCCCCACCGCACGAAGGAACGCGCCCCAACTCGTACCAAGACGGCGGGCGAGAGCGATACCGACGAACCCGAGGGCGACGGCGACCGGCAGCTTGACCATCGCCGCCGCCGTCACCAGCACGGTTCCGGCGACGAACAATGCATACTCGCGTGCGCCCCACGGGCCGAGGTGATCGGTGGCGCGCAGAACCGCGACGAGACCGACGCCGAGGAACCCGAGCATCACCGATTCGCTATGGATACCGCTGACGAGATGGAAGAGCACCAGCGGATTGCCGACACCAAGCCACAGCGCGGCGACGTCGGACACCCCGCAGCGGCGCGCGAGTCTCGGGATAGCCCAGGCCATCGCAATAATTCCGAGCACCGCGAAGATTCGGTGAATCGCCAGGCCCGCAACGACATTGTCGCCGGTGATCTCGAAGACGAAGCGTTCGATCGCAAGGAAGGCGGGGCCGTATTGGTTGGCCGTCTCCCGCCACATGGTCGGGACGTTGATCGTGAGCGGGTGGTCGACTCCGAGCGCCGCCACCGGCCCCAGCGAATACGGGTCACCCAGCACTTCCGCCATCGCCCCGTGGGCGAGATAACTGTAGACGTCCTTGGAGAACATCGGGGGAGCGACGGCCAGGGGGATGGCCCACGTGGCGATGATCCGGTCGAGTTCGAGCCTCCGGAGCGTGGGGAGCGGCCTTCCGCGGAACGAGCGCCCCAGCGCGTAATAGCCAAGCGCAAGCCAGCACAACGTGAGCGCGACCATGCCGATCATCGCGATTGTCATCGAACCTTGCTGAACCCGTAGCAGGAATCCGACGACGCGTTCTCCCTGCGCCGGGTTCTGCAACACCGGCAATGCTCCGGCGCCCACCGCTCCGAAGGCCATGAGCATCGATGCCGCAGTGCCCAGCAGCCGGAGCCTCGCTACTCGGATGGCGCGGATTTCGTCGAGTGGTTGATGAGCGTGCTCGGACGTCGCAATTCGCGAGGTTGCCGCGCCGAAGGTCGCCGAGGCGTGCCCGATCCTCTCGCCCCACCGAGTGGCGATGCTCCGCCTTCCTGGGTGGGCGCTCATGGGGGTAACGCTCGGGGGTTCGCCCGATGCAGGCACCGCTGACGCGTGGATCGGCGGTTGTTTCTCCACGCGTCTACTCCTTCGCTACTTTCCGCACACCGCAGACACTCCGTGCCGCGACGATTGCCCACTACACGAGGGCGTTCGGTGACTCACTCCCGTACGTGTTCTCCGCTACAGCATAGTTTTCCGTATGACGTCGGAGCCCGGATTCGCTCGGCCCACGGCGCCGAGCGTCTCCTTTTCCGGGGTGGAATTATTTACGAAACACATGTGTTGCGTAATGTAGAGAGGCGTGAGGAGGTGAGTTGATGTCTGTCGCACCTATTGCACCCGAAAGTAAACCCGATTCGTCATCGAGCGGGGACGCCGGGGCGGGTACTCGAGAGAAAATTCTCGGACATCTGCTTCGGCATCCGGATTCGACGGCTGCGGAAGTTGCCCAGACGCTGTCCCTCACTCCGACGGCGGTTCGCCGCCACCTGGAGAATCTCGCAGAGGAGTCGTTGGTAGAAACGATTCGTCGGCCTGCGGGAGGACGTGGGCGCCCGGCGCGAGCCTGGCGGATCACCGCTCGGGGCCGTGGCCTGCGTGGCGATTCCAATGGGCAACTCGCTCTCGGTGCCATCGAGGCGCTCCGCGAGGCGGGTGGCTCGGAAGCGGTATACACGTTTGCTTCACGTCGTTTCGAGGCTCTGGTCGCCGAGGTCGAGCCGGCCTCGGGCCCCGACGATGTCGAACGAGCGGCGAGAGATCTCGCGACTGCATTGTCGGAGGCGGGCTACGAGGCGACGGTGGACGAGTCCATTGCCGGGGTGCAGCTTTGTCAGCACCATTGCCCGGTCTGGGATGTCGCATCGCACTGCCCGGAGTTATGCGCCGCAGAGCAGGACGTGCTCGAGGTCAAGCTCGGTACACACATCCAACGTCTCGCGACATTGGCCGTGGGTAACTGTGCGTGCACCACGAACATCCCCGTCGCAGACGTCCGACCGGAGGAGGACCGCGATGGGCGCTAGCCTCCCGAATTGGACGTTCTGACCACAAACCTGCACGATTTCCCTGATTGACCAACGTCGGTGGCGCGACTGCCCTTGCACCTACTGACGTAATAACCGAAAGGACGAGGTCGAATGACTCTCAGCCAGGACCAAGTGTCGGCCGAGACAACAGAGCGCGAATTGACCACAGACGAGGAAATCATCGATTCGATCGGTGCTTACCAGTTTGGCTGGCACGACAGTGACGCCGCCGGCGCCGCCGCCCAGCGTGGCCTCTCGCAGCATGTTGTTCGCGATATCTCGGACAAGAAGTCCGAGCCCGAGTGGATGCTCGAGGCTCGCCTCAAGGCGCTCCGAATCTTCGAGAAGAAGCCGATGCCCACCTGGTCGGCCGACCTCTCCGGTATCGATTTCGACAACATCAAGTACTTCGTCCGGTCCACGGAGAAGCAGGCCACGAGTTGGGAAGAGCTCCCCGAGGACATCAAGGCCACGTACGACAAGCTCGGCATCCCGGAGGCGGAGAAGCAGCGCCTCGTCGCCGGTGTCGCCGCACAGTACGAGTCCGAGGTCGTCTACCACCAGATCCGCGAGGACCTGGAGAGCCAGGGCGTTATCTTCGTCGACACCGACTCGGGCCTGCGCGAACACCCCGAGCTGTTCAAGGAGTACTTCGGTTCGGTGATCCCGGCCGGTGACAACAAGTTCTCCGCGCTCAACACCGCGGTGTGGTCCGGCGGTTCCTTCATCTACGTCCCACCGGGCGTCCACGTGGACATCCCGCTGCAGGCCTACTTCCGCATCAATACCGAGAACATGGGCCAGTTCGAGCGCACGCTCATCATCGTCGACGAAGGTGCTTACGTGCACTACGTCGAAGGGTGCACCGCTCCGATCTACAAGTCCGACTCTCTGCACTCGGCGGTCGTCGAGATCATCGTGAAGAAGGGCGGCCGCTGCCGCTACACGACGATCCAGAACTGGTCGAACAACGTGTACAACCTCGTCACCAAGCGTGCACGCGCCGAAGAGGGCGCAACGATGGAATGGATCGATGGCAACATCGGTTCCAAGGTCACGATGAAGTACCCGGCGGTGTGGATGACCGGCGAACACGCCAAGGGAGAGGTCCTTTCCGTGGCGTTCGCCGGTGAGGGACAGCACCAGGACACCGGTTCGAAGATGGTGCACCTCGCGCCCAACACCTCGTCCTCGATCGTCGCCAAGTCCGTCGCCCGTGGCGGTGGACGCTCGGCGTATCGCGGCCTGATCCAGGTCAACCCGGGCGCCAAGGGCAGCAAGTCCACGGTCAAGTGTGATGCTTTGCTGGTCGACAACGTCTCCCGGTCGGACACCTATCCGTACGTCGATATCCGCGAGGACGACGTGACGATGGGTCACGAGGCGACGGTGTCCAAGGTCTCCGACGACCAGTTGTTCTACCTCATGAGCCGCGGGATGGACGAAGACGAGGCTATGGCCATGATCGTCCGCGGTTTCGTCGAGCCGATCGCGAAGGAACTCCCGATGGAGTACGCACTTGAGCTCAACCGTCTGATCGAACTGCAAATGGAAGGATCGGTGGGTTAATCCATGGCAACGACTGAACAGGCCACCGATCTCGTGCCGGGTAAGGTCAACGGCGCCACCGCAGGGAAGGAATTCGACGCATCGCTCACCAAGGGCGACGTGTTCACCTCCCGCGACGTCGACGCCTTCGAGGTGCCTTCCTTCAAGGACGAAATCTGGCGCTTCACCCCGCTCAAGCGACTTCGCGGTCTCCACGACGGCAAGGGCGTCGAGGTCACCGGCTCGGTCGGACTCACGGTGGCCGACAACGACGGCAACCCGGTCGACGGCGTCAGCGTCGAGAACGTCACCACCGATGATCCCCGCATCGGGGAGGCCGGCGAGCCCCGCGATCGCGTGCAGGCCCAGGCCTTCACCTCGACCGACACCGCGACGATCGTGACCGTCGCCAAAGAGCGCGAGCTCGAGACGCCGGTCGTCGTGAAGATGACGGGCCCGGGCGAGGACAAGGTCGCCTTCGCCCACACCCAGATCCGAGTCGAGCGATTCGCCCGCGCGATCGTGGTTCTCGACCAGGTCGGCAGCGGAACGATCGGGGAGAACGTCGAATTCATCGTCGAGGACGGCGGCTACCTAGAGGTCATCACCGTGCAGGACTGGGAGGACGATGCCGCCCACCTCGCCGGTCATCACCTCAAGGTCGGTCGGGACGCCCGCGTGCGCTACACCGCCGCATCTTTCGGCGGCGAGCTGATTCGCGTATCCGCCGACGGCCACTTCACCGCCCCCGGCGGAGAGATCGAGATGTTCGGCCTCTACTTCGCCGACGATGGGCAGCACATCGAACACCGCCTACTCGTCGATCACGACACCCCGAACTGTCGCTCGAACATCATGTACAAGGGCGCACTTCAGGGCGATAAGGCGTCGAAGCTTCCCGATGCCCATGCGGTCTGGGTTGGCGACGTGCTCATTCGCGCGGCTGCCACCGGCACCGACACATACGAGCTGAACCGTAACCTCATCCTCACCGACGGCGCTCGTGCAGACTCCATCCCCAACCTGGAGATCGAGACGGGTGAGATCGAGGGCGCGGGCCATGCGAGTGCAACCGGTCGATTCGATGACGACCAGCTGTTCTACTTCCAGGCCCGCGGCATCCCCGAAGACGTCGCGCGCCGACTCGTCGTGCGCGGCTTCTTCGGCGAGGTGATCGCAAAGATCTCCGTCAAGGATGTTCGTGAGCGTCTCGCGGAATACGTCGAGGACGAGCTCGCGCTCGTCGGAGTCTAGGCAGCACCTCTATTTAGCGGCCCCCGCCGATAGTTGTCGGCGAGGGGCGCCACGAAACTACTTATCGAAAGCGATTGATCTCATGTCTACATTGGAAATCCGCGGGCTGACCGCGCGAGTGGCAGCTACCGACGAGAACGAGGAAGCGAAGGAAATCCTCAAGGGCGTCGACCTGACCATCAACTCCGGCGAGACCCACGCAGTGATGGGCCCGAACGGTTCCGGCAAGTCCACGCTGTCCTACGTCATCGCCGGCCATCCCAAGTACGAGGTCACCGGCGGCACGATCACCCTCGACGGTGAAGACGTGTTGTCGATGAGCGTTGACGAGCGTGCGCGCGCCGGGCTCTTCCTCGCGATGCAGTACCCCGTCGAGGTTCCCGGCGTGTCGATGTCGAACTTCCTGCGCACTGCCGCGACAGCTGTCCGCGGCGAGGCGCCGAAGCTGCGCCACTGGGTCAAGGAAGTCAAGTCCGCCATGAACGACCTGAAGATCGACCCGAACTTTGCCGAGCGTTCGGTGAACGAGGGGTTCTCCGGCGGCGAGAAGAAGCGCCACGAGATTCTCCAGCTCGACCTTCTCAAGCCGAAGATTGCTGTGCTTGACGAGACCGACTCCGGGCTCGACGTGGATGCGCTTCGGGTCGTCTCCGATGGCGTCAACCGCTACAAGGAGGGTGAGAACGGCGGCATCCTGCTGATTACGCACTACACTCGCATCCTCCGCTACATCAAGCCCGACACCGTCCACGTGTTCGCCGATGGCCGCATCGTCACCTCCGGCGGTCCCGAGCTCGCCGACGAGCTCGAAGAGCACGGCTACGAGCGCTACACCGACGAGGCGAAGGCATAGGTACGACGTTGTCCTCAGCACTGGATATCACCAAGATCCGCGAGGACTTTCCGATACTGTCGCGCACGGTGCGCGATGGAAAGCCCTTGATCTACCTGGACTCGGGCGCCACATCGCAGCGCCCGCGGCAGGTGCTCGACGCCGAGTACGAATTCCTCACGACCTCGAATGCGGCGGTCCACCGAGGCGCGCACCAGCTCGCCGAGGAGGCGACCGACGCCTACGAGGATGCGCGTGAGGCGCTCGCCGGCTTCGTCGGCGCCGATGCCGATGAGCTCGTGTTCACCAAGAATGCGACCGAGGCTCTCAACCTCGTGGCGTTCGTCCTCGGCGACGACCGCTTCGAGGGGCACCACGTCGGCGAGGGCGACGAGATCGTCATCTCCGAACTCGAGCATCACGCCAACCTCGTGCCGTGGCAGGAGCTCGCCCGCCGCACGGGCGCGACTCTCAAATGGTTCGGGCTCACCGAGGACGGTCGCATCGACCTCGATTCGCTAGAGCTCACCGAGCGCACGAAGGTCGTCGCGTTGACGCACCAGTCGAACGTCACCGGCGCGGTTCTCGATGTGGCCCGTGTCGTCGACATGGCACAGGCCGTCGGGGCGCTCACG
This sequence comes from Dietzia timorensis, assembly GCF_001659785.1. NCBI lineage: Bacteria > Bacillati > Actinomycetota > Actinomycetes > Mycobacteriales > Dietziaceae > Dietzia > Dietzia timorensis. The sequence continues at coordinate 1,827,200 of NZ_CP015961.1, read as the reverse complement.
GTGCTCGACGCCTGCCAGTCGGTTCCCCACATGCCGGTCGACTTCCACGCGCTCGGTGTCGACTACGCCGCTTTCTCCGGGCACAAGATGCTCGGCCCCTCCGGCGTAGGCGTCCTCTACGGCCGTCGTGAGCTGCTCGCGCAGATGCCGCCGTTCCTCACAGGCGGATCGATGATCGAGACGGTGACGATGGAGGGTACGACATTCGCCGCACCGCCACAGCGGTTCGAGGCGGGAGTGCCCATGACGTCGCAGGCCGTCGGTCTCGGGGCAGCAGTGCGCTATTTCGAGCGCATCGGAATGGATGCGGTCGCGGCGCACGAGGCCGAGCTCACGGCGCGGGCCCTCGAAAAGGTGTCCGCCATCGACGGTGTGCGCATCGTCGGGCCGACGGACACCACCGCTCGTGGGGGCGCCGTGTCGTTCGTCGTCGACGGTGTCCACGCCCACGACGTCAGCCAGGTGCTCGACGACCGCGGCATCGCGGTGCGAGTCGGACACCATTGCGCGTGGCCACTGCATCGCGCCTATGGAATAAGTTCGACCGTCAGAGCGTCATTCGCGGTGTACAACACACTTGACGAGGCTGATGCGCTGGCAGAAGCTGTAGTCGCGGCGCAAGACTTCTTTGCAGTGAGGTAGGGGATATGAAGCTCGAGCAGATGTATCAGGAAGTGATCCTCGATCACTACCGCAACCCGCAGCTTTCCGGCCTCCGCGAACCCTTTGGCGCAGAAGTCCACCACGTCAATCCGACGTGCGGGGACGAGCTCACGCTTCGCCTGGAGCTCGGCCCGGACGGGCAGACCGTCGAGGATATCTCCTATGAAGCGCAGGGCTGCTCCATCTCCCAGGCATCGACGTCGATGATGGCAAGCCTCCTCGTGGGCAAGCCCGTCGACGAGGCGCTGGAGATTTTCGACGGCTTCCACGAGATGATTTCCTCCCGCGGAAAAGTCGACGGCGACGAGGACCTGCTCGACGATGCCGTCGCCCTCCAAGGGGTGTCCCAGTACCCGGCGCGCGTCAAGTGCGCACTGCTGGGTTGGATGGCCTTCAAAGACGCACTTGTCCAGCAGCAACAGTAGTCACCACAGGAGTGATCGAAAATGACTGACGCCACGCAGCAACAGTCCGGTGAGGACGTCGCTACCGACGCCGAGACCGCGCAGGACGACACGATGTCCTACAACGGCGAGTTCCGACCCGCAGCCGACCGCACCGAGCAGAGCCCCGAGGACCTCGAGCTCGCCGCGGATGTCGAGGAGGCGATGCGCGACGTCGTCGACCCCGAGCTCGGCATCAACGTGGTCGATCTCGGCCTCGTGTATGACATATGGATTCACGACGGCAAGACCGCCCGTGTCGACATGACGCTCACCTCGGCCGCGTGCCCGCTCACGGACATGATCGAGGATCAGGCGCACAGCGCGGTCGTCGACGACGGGCCGTGCGATGAGCTCGAGCTCAATTGGGTATGGATGCCGCCGTGGGGTCCGGAGAAGATTACCGACGACGGACGCGAGCAGCTCCGCGCGCTCGGCTTCACGATCTGATCCCACTCAGATCGACTCGGGGACTCGTCTTCCCGGAACCTCGGGAAGCTACCGCCCGAGAAGCGCCGCGCGTGCCACCGCCGCACGCGTGGCGTTTGTCGTATTCCACCACTGCGACGCCATGGCCATACCGGTCGGTAGCGCCTTCGAGCTCCGGTCCAGAAACGCGAGTTGACGCCGCACGTCCAACGCGGCGAAGCCAGCGAACATTTCCTGTAGCGCCGGACCTTCGAGCGCCAGGAGGGCACGCAATCCCAGGCGATGCAACGCCCTCGTCCCCACTCCCGTAGAGGCGGGGATGGGGCGTCCGGCCGCGAGCGCATCAGCTGCACTCTCCGCGCTCCGCAAGATTTCCCCGACGCTGTACCCTGTGGCCGGGTGCCCAGCCGTGCCCGCCGTGCCAAAAGTCTCCAATCCGGCAGGCCGAACCGCGGGCAACACGGGGAATCGCACCTTCTCGGTGGCTAGCACGCCACGGGACCGCTCGATCTCGTCCGGATCAGCAAAGCCTTCTGCTCTGCCCGCAGTTCCGGGTTCCGGCGAGGCCCAGCCGAGCCGCTGGTGGAGGCGCTCGCGCAATCGTGCGATGGTCAGTGCCGGCGCTCCCACGAGGTCGGTTTCCTCGAGCAGCATCCTGTCGCCGGGCAGGTTAACGGCGTAGAGAAAGCTGGGCTTGGCGGGCGACCCAAACGCGTCGGTGCGCCAATCCATGAGGCACCCGGCGCCGCCAGGCAGATACTCGCGAGCGTGCTGTGCCGGCAGGACGACGCCGTAGGCGGTCTGGCACGCGGCTGCCGCGGGGTCGGCACGCAGGTCGGGCGGGACGGCCCCCCGGCAGTCGATGACGCGTGTGCCCTGCGCTGCGAGGGCGCCCAGGTCGGCGGTCGCGAGTACCTCCTCCGACGTCATACGGGGAGGGCAGACTGCAGCGAGGGCGCACTGTAAGGCAGCAGTGTCGACGACGACGTAATCGGCGGCGATGAGCCCGAATTGCGGCGAGGCTCCGGATCGGCGCGGCGCAATGAGGCGCGGGCGAGGCGTCGTGGAGAAGGGGACGCCGGAGAGCTCGGGAAATGCGGCGCAGGCGCGTTCCCACTGGTGGTGCCACATGCCGTAGGTCGCCGACCACGTCCGCCCGGGATGCGCCTCCACGGTGCGCACGGCGAGGCCGCGGCGAGAACATGCCGCCGCGAGGGCAAGGCCTGCGGGACCGAGGCCGGCGATGAGGATGTCGGGAGTGGACATATCGCCCACCACAGTAGCCGGGCGATCGGGCGGGTTTCTCAGTTCGCCTCGCGGGCAAAGCGGCCGGTAAGGTGGCCCGTTGGCCTATCGGCTCGATTTGAAGGGGACGGCGCTTTCACGTGATCACCATCGACGATCTTGAGGTACGCGCAGGTGTGCGCACCCTGCTGCACATGGACGGCCAGACGCTGCGTGTGCAACCGGGGGACCGCATCGGGCTCGTCGGTCGCAATGGTGCCGGTAAGACCACCACCATGCGCATCATCGCCGGCGAGGGGGAACCCTACGGCGGCGAGGTCACGTCGACGAGTGAAATCGGCTATCTCCCGCAGGACCCGCGCGAGGGCAACATGGACCAGACGGCGAAGAACCGCGTGCTCTCCGCGCGCGGCCTCGACGACCTGATGGCCAGGATGTCTCTCGAGCAGGAACGGATGGCAGACGAGTCCGATCCGAAGCGGCAAGAGAAGGCTGTTCGCCGTTTCGGCAGGTACGAGGAGGAGTTCTCTGCACGCGGAGGCTACGAGGCCGAGAGCGAAGCCGCCCGAATCTGCGCCTCGCTGGGGCTTGAGGACCGCATCCTCGAGCAAAAGATGGGCACCCTCTCCGGCGGACAGCGTCGCCGCGTCGAACTCGCGCGCATCCTGTTCGCCGCGTCCGAAGGTGGCGGCAAATCGGCGACGACGCTCCTTCTCGACGAACCGACGAACCACCTCGACGCCGATTCGATCAACTGGCTACGCGATTTTCTCGCCAAGCACGAGGGCGGACTCATCATCATCTCCCACGATGTCGAGCTGCTCGAGGACGTCGTGAACAAGGTGTGGTTCCTCGACGCCGTTCGCGGCGAGGTCGATGCCTACAATCTCGGCTGGAAGAAGTACCTTGAGCAGCGCGCCACCGACGAGGCACGGCGCCGTCGCGAACGCGCGAATGCTGAGAAGAAGGCCGCGACACTGCGAACACAGGCCGCCAAACTCGGCGCGAAGGCGACGAAGGCCGCCGCCGCCAAGCAGATGCTCCGGCGTGCGGATTCGATGATCGATAACCTCGAGGAGGAGACGGTCGCCGACCGCACCGCGCGCATCGCATTCCCGAAGCCGGCGGCGTGTGGCAAGACTCCGCTCTTCGCGAAGGGCCTGACCAAGATGTACGGCTCGCTCGAGGTGTTCGCCGGCGTGGACCTCGCGATCGACAAGGGATCGCGGGTCGTCGTGCTCGGCTTCAACGGTGCGGGCAAAACGACACTGCTCAAGCTGTTGGCCGGGGTCGAGCGCACCGACGGAGAAGGCGGCATCGTCTCGGGGCACGGGCTGCGTATCGGTTACTTCGCGCAGGAGCACGACACTCTCGATATGGACGCCACGGTGTGGGACAACATCCGGCACCTCGCTCCGGATGCCGGCGAGCAAGACCTGCGCGGCCTTCTTGGCGCATTCATGTTCTCCGGCCCGCAACTCGATCAGCCGACCGGTACCTTGTCCGGCGGCGAGCGCACGCGTCTGGCCCTCGCCGGTCTCGTCTCGTCAGCGGCGAATGTGCTGCTGCTCGACGAGCCGACGAATAACCTCGACCCGATCTCCCGTGAGCAGGTGCTCGACGCCCTGCGCACCTACGAGGGCGCCGTAGTCCTCGTCACCCACGACCCGGGCGCTGTGCGAGCGCTGGAGCCGGAGCGGGTCATCGTCTTGCCCGATGGCACCGAGGATCTGTGGAACGACGAATACATGGAGATCGTCGAACTCGCCTGACTCTGTTCGCCCCGGGTATGACGCCGGACGCGCCGATACTGCGCGCCGGCCGGCGCCTTATTCGGAGGTTCGCACCGATTGTTCGACGAGGTCGAGGACCTCTTCGGCGATCTCCACGTCGCCGCCCGAAGCAAGGTGCGAGATCAGGCCGTCGAGCACCATGTCGAGGTAGGTGAACATCACTTTGTCGGACACGTCTGTGCGAACGCGTCCCGATTCCTTCTGCGTGACCAGACGCGCGGTGGCCGCTTCGTCGATGAGCTTCTGGTGATCGGCCCATTTCGCGCGGAAGTCATTGTCCGTACGGACGCGGCGCGCGACCTCGAGTCGCGTGCCGAGCCACGAATAGTCCTCCGGGGAAGCGAGCAGATTTCGCATCACCTGTACGAGCCCGTCTTCAGCAATGGTGTCGCGCATGGATTCGGTGTCACGGCGCGCCAGTTCGAGAAAGAGCGCGTCTTTATCTGCGAAGTGATGGAAGATCGCGCCACGAGAAAGTTCGATGGCCGCCTCCAGCCTGGAGACCGTCGCACCCTCGAAACCGTATTCGGCGAAGCACGTTCGGGCTCCTGCGAGTATTTGCTCTCGGCGGAGTTCCATGTGGTCGGGGGAAACCTTGGGCACGGTGGTCCTTTCCGGCAGCAGCAAAGTGACCGGACCTTGGTGTGGTGCGCCCGTGGGCGCGAGAAGGACTGAGATACCCCTGATACTCCACGGGCGGGCCGCATTGCGCGGCCCGCCCATGAAGTAGCAGCGGGGCGCGGGTACCGGGAGCGAACTACCCGGCACCTGCACCACGTTCGAGCGTGTTAGCTCTTGATCATGTTGCGCAGAACGAACTGCAGGATGCCGCCGTTGCGGTAGTAGTCGGCCTCACCGGGGGTGTCGATGCGCACGTCGGCGTCGAACTCCACGGTCTTGCCGTCTTCCTTGGTGGCAACGACCTTGACGGTCTTCGGCGTCGAGCCGTTGTTGAGCTCCTCGATACCGGTGATGTCGAAGGTCTCGGTGCCGTCCAGGCCGAGTGAGCCGTGGGACTCGCCCTCCGGGAACTGAAGCGGGATGACGCCCATGCCGATGAGGTTCGAGCGGTGGATGCGCTCGAAGGACTCGGCGATAACCGCCTGAACGCCGAGGAGGCGCGTGCCCTTGGCAGCCCAGTCGCGCGAAGAACCGGTTCCGTACTCCTTGCCACCGAGAACCACGAGCGGGATGTCCTTGGCCGCGTAGTTCTGCGCGGCGTCGTAAATGAACGCCTGCGGTGCTCCCTCTTCGGTGAAGTCGCGGGTGTAGCCGCCCGAGACGCCGTCCAGCAGCTGGTTCTGGAGACGAATATTGGCGAAAGTACCGCGAATCATGACCTCGTGGTTACCGCGACGGGAACCGAAGGAGTTGTAGTCGCGGCGCGCGACACCGTTGGCGTCGAGGTACTGCGCGGCAGGAGTGCCCGGCTTGATCGTCGAGGCGGGGGAGATGTGGTCGGTGGTGACCGAGTCGCCGAGCTTTGCGAGAACGCGAGCGCCCTTGACGTCGGAGACCGGAGTCGGCTCGAGCTCCATGCCATCGAAGTACGGCGCCTTGCGCACGTAGGTCGACTTATCGTCCCACTCGAAGATCTTGCCCTCGGGGATCGGCAGATTGCGCCAGCGATCATCGCCGGCGAACACGTCTGCGTACTTCTCGGTGTACTCCTTACGGGAGATCGACGCCTGAATCGTGGTCTCGATCTCTTCGGTGGAGGGCCATATGTCCTTGAGGAAGACGTCGTTGCCGTCGGAGTCCTTGCCGAGCGAATCGGACTCGAAGTCGAAGTCCATGGTGCCCGCGATCGCATAGGCGATGACGAGCGGCGGCGACGCGAGGTAGTTCATCTTCACGTCCGGGTTGATGCGCCCCTCGAAGTTGCGGTTACCGGAGAGAACGGCGGTCGCGGTGAGGTCGTTGTCCTGGATGGCCTTGGAGATGTCCTCGGGCAGCGGTCCGGAGTTGCCGATGCAGGTGGTGCAGCCGTAGCCGACCAGGTAGAAACCGAGGGCCTCGAGGTCCGGCCAGAGACCGGCGCGCTCGTAGTACTCGGTGACGACCTGGGAACCCGGGGCCATGGAGGTCTTGACCCATGGCTTGGCTTTGAGGCCCTTCTCGGCGGCCTTACGGGCGAGCAGGCCCGCGCCGATCATCACCGACGGGTTCGAGGTGTTCGTGCACGAGGTGATCGAGGCGATCGTGACGATGCCGTGGTCGAGGACGACGTTCTCGCCGTCGTGCTCGAGCGCGGTCGGATTCGACGGGCGCCCCTCGGCGCCGACGGAAGCGTCGGCGACGATCGCATCACCCTCGGAGAACGAGAGCTTCGCAGCGACCGGGTTGCTCTCCGGCTCCCCGCCCTCGGCGGCCATCTTCGCCTTCGCGGCGTCGGCATCCTCGGTGTCGGAGACGTAATTGTGGATGTCCTTGCGGAAGGTCGCCTTCGAATCGGACAGCTCGATGCGGTCCTGCGGGCGCTTCGGGCCGGCGATCGAGGGGACAACCGTGGACAGGTCGAGCTCGAGGTACTCGGAGTACTTCGGCTCCTCGGACTCGGGATCGAGCCACATGCCCTGTTCCTTGGCGTAGGCCTCGACGAGCGCGAGCTGGCTCTCGTCGCGACCGGTCAGGCGAAGGTAATCGATGGTGACGTCGTCGATCGGGAAGATCGCGCAGGTCGAACCGAACTCCGGCGACATGTTGCCGATAGTGGCGCGGTTGGCCAGCGGCACGGCGGCAACGCCGGCGCCGTAGAACTCGACGAACTTGCCGACGACGCCGTGCTGGCGGAGCATTTCGGTGATCGTGAGCACGACGTCCGTCGCCGTCACGCCCGGCTGGATCTCGCCGGAGAGCTTGAAGCCGACGACGCGCGGGATGAGCATCGAAATGGGCTGGCCAAGCATCGCGGCCTCGGCCTCGATTCCGCCGACGCCCCAGCCGAGCACGCCGAGGCCGTTCTCCATGGTCGTGTGCGAGTCGGTACCGACACACGTGTCGGGGTACGCCTTCCCGTCGCGGACCATGATCGAACGAGCGAGGTACTCGATGTTGACCTGGTGGACGATACCGGTGCCCGGGGGGACGACCTTGAAGTCATCGAACGCGCCCTGACCCCAGCGCAGGAACTGGTAACGCTCGCCGTTGCGCTGGTACTCGATCTCGACGTTGCGCTCGAAGGAGTCGCTGGCGCCGAAGGCCTCGATGATGACCGAGTGGTCGATGACCATCTCGGCCGGCGCGAGGGGGTTGACCTTGTCCGGGTCGCCACCGAGGTTCTTCACGGCCTCACGCATCGTGGCGAGGTCCACGATGCAGGGCACGCCGGTGAAGTCCTGCATGATGACGCGGGCGGGCGTGAACTGGATCTCGGTGTCCGGGTTCGCGCTCGGATCCCAATTCGCCAAGGCGTTGATGTGGTCGGAGGTGACGTTCGCGCCGTCCTCGGTGCGAAGCAGGTTTTCGGCGAGGACCTTCAGGGAATAGGGAAGCGATTCCGTTCCCGGTACGGCCGAAAGGCGGTAGATCTCGTAGCTGTCGTCGCCAACCTCTAGGGTTCCGCGAGCGTCGAAGCTGTTCTGGCTAGCAGTCACGTCGGCTCCACTCGTTGTTCGATTAGTTTCGTGTGCATCTCCCGGGCAGGGAAGACGCGGAGGCAAAGCCGCCACCTTCGGCGAGGGCCGAAGAGGCGTTCGCAAGCACCAATACTATTGTGTACCCACTTACCTCACGCTGCCGCCCAACCTACCAGTACGGCCGTTATATTTAAAGTCGTCGGCGCCGGCGTGTCGGGCGTGCGCGACCGATCATCGACGTCATCGACGGCGCGCCGAACCTTCCAACGCGGCAACGTCGTGGCACGATACGGGCGTGGCAGATTTAGAAAATATCCCCAAGGCGGACCGCCCCCCGATGCCGCTGCTCGGCGACGATTGGATGGAGTGGGCGCAGTTCGATGAGGTTAATGCGGATTTGTCTGCCGGAAACATCTCGGCCCCCGACGAGTTGGTCGAGGGGCTGGAGCCGATCGTCGACCACGCCGCGAGCAATGGGGTGGACCTCAACATCGTCATCACCGACCAGGAGGTCGGGGTCTATTCGCAGGCTCGCGACATGGCGACTCGTCTGTCCAACGACCACGAGGGCACGATCGTCGTGTTCACCCCCGATTACGTGGGATCTCATTCGGATTCGATTTCGCGCTCCGTCCTCGAGTCGGCGCAGGACGATGCCTATCGGGAGGACCATCCCATCGAGGCGGCAGCCGTTTTCGAAGCACGGATCACCCAGCCGGCTCCGCCTTGGGGACTCTACGCGACCGGGACGGTAGTACTCATCATCGTGCTCATCGTCGTATTCGTGCTGGCGATCAAGCGACGCGCCCAAGGCCAGTAGCCTGGCCGGTAGGGTGGCGCAAGACCGCGAAGAACTAAGGAGCACTCGTTTCGTGACAGACATATCTTCAAGCTCGTCCAGCTCACGTTCCTCCGGCGAGGATGACGCCAAGGTCCTGGAGCAGTTGCTCTATCAGGTCAAGAAGGTCATCGTCGGCCAGGACGCGATGCTCGAGATGGTTCTCGCGGGATTGCTCGCTCGCGGTCACGTTCTTCTCGAGGGCGTGCCCGGTGTGGCCAAGACCCTGACGGTCGAGACGTTTGCGAAAGTCATCGGCGGATCGTTCTCCCGTCTGCAGTTCACGCCCGACCTGGTGCCCTCCGACATCGTCGGCACGCGCATCTATCGCCAGGGGAGTGAGACCTTCGACGTCGAACTCGGACCGGTGATGGCGAATTTCGTGCTCGCGGACGAGATCAACCGCGCTCCGGCGAAGGTGCAATCGGCGCTCCTGGAGGTGATGGCAGAAGGGCATGTCTCCGTCGGCGGTAACACCTTCGACGTGCCCAAACCCTTCCTCGTGCTCGCGACCCAGAATCCGATCGAAAACGAGGGCGTGTACCCGCTTCCCGAAGCACAGCGTGACCGCTTCCTCTTCAAGCTTGTCGTCGACTATCCCTCCGCCGAGGAGGAGCGCGAGATCGTCTACCGGATGGGTAGCACGCCGCCGGAGGCCTCCCAACTTCTCGATACCGTACAACTCGGCGCGATGCAGGCTCGCGTGCGTGAGGTCTTCGTCCACCATTCCTTGATCGATTACGTCGTGCGCGTCGTCGAGGCGACGCGCACGCCCGAGCAGTTCGGGCTGAATGATGTATCACGGTGGCTGTCCTATGGAGCTTCTCCTCGTGCCACCCTCGGCGCTATCAGCGCAGCTCGTGCAATCGCGCTCATCCGCGGCCGCGATTACGTGGTTCCTCAGGACGTGGTTGACGTCTTGCCGGCCGTGCTTCGCCACCGTCTCGTACTCACCTATGACGCACTCGCGGACGAGGTCGATGCCGAGTCGATCATCGGCCATGTCCTCTCCTCGGTTCCGCTCCCACAGGTGTCGGCCTCGGGCGGGCCGAATCCGGTCCAACCCCAAGCGCCCGCCGCGCCTGTGGGTGGACCCGGGCAATCCGTGCCCGGTCCAGGATATTCGCCGCAACCCGGAACCGCCCCCGCGGCTCCTCGCCCTGAGTCGGGCCCGCAGCACGCCGCCCACAACCGCCCGAACACCTGGGGACAGCAGGGCCCGCAGCAGAATTCGCAGGACTAGGGCTTCATGCGTTCGACTCATTCCGAGGAAGACCGGGAAACGCCACCGCACGGTCGAGACAAGGTATTGACCTCGGCGAGCACCCGGGCTCGCATAGCCCGGCTCGAACTGACGGTGTTGCGCAAGATCGACGGTGTCCTGCTCGGTAACTACCAGGGTTTGATTCCCGGACCCGGATCGGAGCCCGGGGAGAGTCGGGAATATCAGGTAGGTGACGATGTCCGCCTCATGGACTGGTCGGTCACCGCGCGCACCACGGTTCCTCACGTGCACCAGACCATTGCCGATCGGGAATTGGAGACCTGGCTTCTCGTCGATCTGTCCCCATCCATCGACGCGGGAAGCCATGTCGACGAGAACGGCGAGGTCGTCACCAAGCGCGACCTCGCGCTCGCCTCGGCCGCGACGTTCGGACTGCTGGCTTCTACCGCGGGCAACCGCGTCGGCGTGGTGATCGTCGGTGGCGCGGACCCCGTGATCGTCCCCCCTTCGGCCGGCAAGGAACACGTCCGCAGCATTCTGGAGCTCGTTGCGACGACGCCGTCCGCCGTCACAAACGACGACGATACGGACGATGAGGACGCAGCACAGGCTGCGCGAGGCTCGAGCCAGAATTCCGGACGCGGCACCGACAACCGGGCTCAGTCCGGCGGTATTCGCGCGAGGGCGGCGCGCGCCTGGAAAAGGATTCGGCCGCCCAAGACCGACCGCCAGGCACCGCACAAGGACTCCGCGCTCGAACGCGGTGCAACGGCGCTTCGCGGTCTCGCGCGCCGGCGAGGTCTCATCGTCGTGATCTCCGATTTCCTCGGAGAAATGGACTGGGAGCGCTCGCTGCGGGTACTGGCGACCCGCCAACAGATAGTCTCGGCGCGGCTCACCGATCCGCTTGACGTCGCACTGCCGCAAATCGGAAACGTCTCGCTGCGCGATCCGGTCAGCGGGGAAGTGCTCGACGTGGATGTCACCGCAGAGCAGGCCGCGAACTACCAGTTCGCGGCGAGGCGCCATCGCCGGGAGGTCGTCACCGCTCTGCGACACTGCGGTGCACCGATCCTCGCGCTGCGCACCGACCGTGATTGGGTTCGCGACGTCATCGAATTTGCCGAGATGCGCAGGCGTGGCGCCTTCCCCGACGGCGAACGTACGCTCGCCGATCTGGAGATGAGCCGATGAAGCTGAGCGTGACCGACTTCCAGCACCCATGGTGGCTTGTGCTCATCGTCGTGCCCATCGCGCTCGCGGCGGGGTACGTGATTGCCCAGCGATCCAAGCGCAGGCGCAGCATCCGGTTCGGCAACATGCCGGCACTACGGGCGAGCCGCACCGACCGGCGAAACTGGCTTGTGCACGTGCCCGCGGTGGCGCTCGTCCTGGGTTTGGTTGCTCTCGTCATTGCCCTCGGAGCGCCGCAGGCCGAGCAGCGCGAGGAACGAAATAGGGCGACTGTCATGCTCGTCATGGACGTGTCGCTGTCGATGGAGGCAACCGATGTCGCGCCTTCGCGGCTGCAGGCGGCGCAGATCGCTGCGAAGGACTTCGCCAACAACCTCACCGCCGGGGTCAACCTCGGTCTGGTGAGTTTCGCCGGCACATCGAATCTGCTGGTAGCCCCGACCACTGATCGGGGCCCGGTCGAGCGTGCCGTCGATGGGCTGGAACTCGATCAGCGCACGGCGACCGGCGAGGCCATCTATTCCGCGACACAGGCGGTCGAATCATTCTCGGCGAGCCTCGGCGGGCCCGACGCCGCGCCGCCGGCGCGCATCGTGCTCCTGTCCGACGGCAAGGAAACGATTCCGCAGGATCCCAACGCCGAACGCGGCGCGTTCAGCGCCGCTCGCGCCGCCAAAGAGAAGGAGATCCCGGTGTCGACGATCTCCTTCGGCACAATCGACGGGTACGTCGATATCGAGGGCACCCAGCAGACCGTTCCGGTGGACGACGCCTCGCTTGAAGAAATCGCGGACCTTTCCGGCGGCGAGGCCTACACTGCATCGAGCCTGGAAGAGCTCGACCAGGTGTACTCGACGCTCGAGGAACAGATCGGCTACGAATACCGCCTGTCGGACGCGAGCCGGCCCTGGTTGATCGTGGGCTCGATTCTCGCCTTCGTCTCCGCGGGTCTTTCACTCAGCACGAGCCAGCGACTTCCGTAGAGGCAACCGGGGACAACAGCCCCGCAGATGGCACGGGCTCTCTACTCGTGCGTTAGGTTGGAGCCATGGCAGACACTGCACAAGACCCCTCAGGCTTCGTCGCTCGATCCGTTCTCGTGACCGGCGGGAATCGCGGAATCGGCCGCGCCATCGCCGAGCGACTACTCGCCGACGGGCACAAGGTCGCGGTCACCACCCGCGCCACCTCGTCCGGATCGGCGCCCGAGGGCGCGCTCGTCGTCGAGTGCGACATCACCGACTCCGACTCGATCGACGCCGCCTTCTCGACTGTCGAGGACGCGAACGGTCCTGTCGAGGTGCTCGTCGCCAACGCCGGCACCAACAAAGACACTCTGCTCATGAGGATGAACGAGGCGGACTTCGCGGGGGTCGTCGACGCAAATCTCACGGGCGCATTCCGGCTGGCCAAGCGCGCCAACCGAGCCATGCTTCGCGCCCGTTTCGGTCGCGTCATCTTCATCGGCTCCGTCGTGGGGCTCGCCGGTACGGCAGGCCAGGCGAACTACGCCGCGTCGAAGGCCGGCCTCGTCGGCCTCGCCCGTTCGATCACACGTGAGGTCGGTTCGCGGTCCATCACTGCCAACGTCGTCACCCCGGGCTTCATCGACACGGATATGACGGCGCAGATGCCGGAAAACGTTCGGGAGCAGGCTCTCGCAGCTATCCCGATGGCTCGATACGGCCGGCCGGAGGACGTCGCGGGTGTCGTGTCGTGGCTCGCCGGCGAGGACTCCGCTTACGTCAACGGCGCAGTAATCCCCGTCGACGGCGGACTCGGAATGGGCCACTAGGCCAGCCGCATTCGCGCACGGCACTCACACACGCAAAACCACTAGGGGAGAACATGGGCTCGGTACTCGAAGGCAAGACGATTCTCATCACCGGAGTCATCACCGACGCGTCGATCGCGTTCAGCGTCGCCAAGAAGGCACAGGAGGAGGGCGCGAACGTCATCCTCACCGGTTTCGGCCGCGTCTCGCTGGTCAAGGCCATCGCCAAGCGCCTTCCGGAGACCCCACCGGTCGTCGAGCTCGACGTGCAGAATGAAGAGCACCTGTCCACGCTCGCCGAACGGCTGCGCGAACACACCGACCGGATTGACGGCGTGGTGCACTCGATCGGCTTTGCCCCGCCGAGCGCGATGGGTGACGGTTTCCTCGAGACCCCATACGCCGACGTCTCCACGGCGATCGAGATCTCCTCGTATTCCTACGCAGCTCTCGCCAAGGCCGTGCAGCCGCTCATGACGACCGGGGGATCGATCGTGGGGATGAACTTCGACCCCCGCACCGCGATGCCGTTCTACAACTGGATGTCGGTGGCTAAGAATGCTCTCGAGTCCATCAACCGCTACGTCGCGCGAGAACTAGGCTCGAAGGGTATCCGCTCGAACCTCGTGGCAGCAGGTCCTATCAAGACGCTCGCAGCGAAGTCCATCGCCGGCTCCGCCATCGGCGACGGAAACGAGCTCGACCAATTGCAGACCGAATGGGCCAACCGAGCTCCACTCGGCTGGGATGTCAACGATGCCGCTCCGGTCGCGGCGACCGTCGTCGCAGCGCTCTCTGATCTCATGCCCGCGACCACCGGAACGGTGATCTACGCCGACGGAGGCTTCGGTTCCGTTGCCTTCGCCTGAGAACTCCGCGCCCGGCCCCGTCGACACGACACCGGTCCTCACACCATCGGCGGCCGGGTCCGGCCGCGTAGACGCCCTGGTTCTACTGTCTTTCGGAGGGCCTGAGTCGCCGGACGACGTCATGCCCTTTCTCGAGAACGTGACCCGCGGGCGCGGGATTCCCCGCGAGCGTCTCGAGGAAGTCGCCGAGCACTACTACCACCTCGGAGGCAAGAGCCCGCTCAATTCGCTCAACCTCCAGATCATCGATAACCTACGCGCGGAGTTAGCGGCCAGCGGACGTGAGCTCCCGGTATTCTTCGCCAATCGCAACTGGGCTCCGTATGTCGAGGACGTCACCGCAGAACTGGCCGAGCAAAAGATAGCCAGAGCTGCGGTATTTGCCACGTCCGCATGGGGCGGATACTCCGGTTGCGGCCAGTACCACGAGGACATCGCCCGCGCCCGCGCCGCCGTCGGCGACGCGGCACCCGAGATGATCAAACTAGGTCAGTTCTTCTCGACCGAACGCTTCATCTCCACATTCGCCGCCGCGACGAGAACGCAACTCGATGCCGCCATTGAGGCCGGCGAGCGGCCACGACTCGTTTTCACCGCACATTCCATTCCCATTTCGGCAGACAAGGCCGCTGGGCCGGACGAGGAGAGCCGCGGACTCTACAGCCGTCAAGTCCGATCTGCGGCCGAACTCGTCGCCGCCGAGGCGGGAGTGGATGATTTCGATCTCGTCTGGCAATCCCGCTCGGGGCCGCCGCAGGTTCCGTGGCTCGAACCGGACATCGTCGACCACGCGACCTCGCTCGCCGAGGCAGGGGAGACCTCGCTCGTCGTATGCCCCATAGGGTTCATCTCCGACCACGTCGAGGTCGTGTGGGACCTCGACAATGAGCTCGCCGAGGAGTGTGAGTCGCTCGGCGTCACGCTCAGGCGCGCCGCCACTCCCGGTGACACGACCGAGTTCGCTCGCATGGTGCTAGACCTTCTTGCCGAGGTAGAGACCGGCGAGAGCCCCGCACGGCTCGGAGAGGTTCCGTCTTACGGTTGCCGCGCGAACGGCGTGGCATGCGGGACCGCGTGCTGCGCCCTTTTCGGAAGGGGCTAGTTCGCCCAGGACTGGGCGTTCGGATCCTGGAACGCCGTGGGATCCGCCGCGCCGGAACGAGACCGGAACACCTCGAGCTGATCGGCCGCGAATCCGGACACCGCGGCCCTTCGGGCAAGGTTGACGGCGGACTGCAGCTTCCACAAAACCGGCTGCTGCTCCGTGGGCGCACCTCGCCGCGATTCCGCTGCGTTGGCCATCATCCTGATGTTCTCGATGGTGTCGGCGCGCTCGATCAATTGCGCCGCGCGCCCGCCGATGGCCGAAGGTAAGTCGGTGGGCATGCTCTCCGGCATCGCCGGAGCGGCGCCGTCGCGTGCGTTGAAGACCCCGGAGGATGCGGCGATTATCTCCGCGGCACCATGGACCGAATCGGTGAGCTCGGCTGTGGCGTGCGAGATCGAGGGTGCCTGAGGCGCCATCGGCACCTCAGAGAACAGCCGCACGTTCCAGGTGCGCTCGGTACGGGCCGGGGGAATCGTCACGACCGCCGTCACACCCGAACGGGGTTCGCGCAGGATGACGGCGCCGCCCTGAGACATGGCATAGGCCGAGAGCTCGGGGTGCGGGGGCAGAGCCGACAGGTCCCCGGAGGTCGCAGGGGCAAGGCTGAGCACCTCGGCGGCTTCTGCCGATGTATCCGTGGCCGCGACCGCGCGGAGCAGGAGGACCGACTCGGTATACAGCTTTCCGACATCCAGCATCGCCGTGCCATTGACCGCGAAGAGTTCTGCGCGGAAGCGCTCCCAGTGCGCGCCGACGGCAGACAGGTCGCCGCCGAACGCATCATCAAGTGCGACCTTCGCGAGCGGGGCCGAACCGAGGAGGGCATGAATTCCGGAATCGATCGCCGCACCTCCCCAGGCTGCGGCTGGCAGGTGCGTGGCGAAAGTGGGCAAACAGGTGTGCATCGGCGACAACGGTACGCCTGTCGCGTGTCATCACGCAGCTTGGAAGCGGCACCGTCGTAATATCTGGTGCCATGGCTGATCGATACGGACGTGACGTTCTTTCCACCCCGCGACGGTCGAAACGCGATTTCAGGGTCGTCGCCGCCGAGAAGGATCTCGTCGTCGAGGATGCGCTCAGCGGTTTTTGTGGAGCGATCGTCGGGGTGACTCGCAACCCCGATGGAGAGTTCGCTCAGCTAGAAGATCGCCACGGGCTGATCAGGCTGTTCAAGATGCGTCCGGGCGGGTTCCTCATCGACGGGGAGACCGTGACTCTGGAGAAGCCGAAGCCGGCGAAGCAAGGTCCGGTGCGCACTGCCTCGGGTTCGCGCCGCGTCGAGGGACTTCGAGCAAGGACGGCCCGAGCAGGACGGATTTGGGTCGAGGGACTCCACGACGCCGCGCTGGTGGAAAAGATCTGGGGACACGATCTGCGGGTCGAGGGCGTCGTGGTCGAGCCCCTCGGTGGAATCGACGATCTGGGACCGAAGATCGCCGAGTTCGGACCGAACGACGACGCGCGACTCGGGGTGCTGGTCGATCACCTGGTCCAGGGAACGAAGGAATCGCGTCTGGTTCAGAATGTCGGCCAATATGTGCTGGTCACCGGCCACCCGTACGTCGACATCTGGCAGGCCGTGAAGCCGAGCGTGGTAGGAATCGACGCCTGGCCCGAGGTGCCCATGGGGGAGGACTGGAAGACCGGCGTGTGCAAGCGTGTGGGCTGGACGGATCCGCGCGACGCGTGGGCGCACATCCTGTCTTCTGTGTCCTCGTTCCGGGATATCGAACCGGCCCTCCTCGGCGCCGTAGAACAACTCGTCGACTTCGTGACCGAGTAGCTCAGCCTTCTACCGCACCTCGGTGTCCGGGGCGTCTCCACGTTCGGCTTTCGGCGGGCGAGTGGGCACGCGGGAGTCGATGAACAGACCGATGAGGCCGAGACCCGCGATGACTACTGTCGCCACCAGTGCCTTCTCGCCTGCACCGGTCGTGAGCGAATTGCCGAACACGATCGCCGCCGCCGTTCCCGGGATACTTCCCACCATCGTCGCCACCAGGAACGATTTCCACCCCATCGGAGTGAGAGCCGCCGCGTAATTGAGCACGGAGAACGGCACGGCGGGCACCATGCGCAGGCTGAGAACCGCTGCCCATCCGCGCCTGGCCAGGTGGGTATTGATCCCGTCCAGGCGAGGGTGGCTTCGCAGCGGCGCCGCGACGTCGTAACCGAAGCGACGGATTCCGTAGAACGCCGCGCCGGCGGAGATCGCGCTGGCGCCGAGGCAAACCGCGAGCGCCGTGCCGGGCGCGAAGAGCACGCTCGCGGCGTAGGTAAAGGTCGACCGCGGGATGGGCAGAATGCACGCCGCCGCGTGAACGACGAAGAACGCCACCACGAACCAGGGACCGAGTTCGACGGACCACACACGGATGTCCGCCAGCTCCGGCAGAGGCAGCAATGCCGCCGCGACGAACAACGCCACAAGCGCGAGAACGAAGACCGCGACGCGCATTACAGGTACATGGCCACCCTTGCCGTCTTCGGCAGGTTCGTTGTCCTTCGTCATTCTGCAAGGGTAGTACGACCCCATTTCGTCGCGATTACCAGCGCCGTCAGCCGAAGATCGGACGGGAACTCATACTTTTGGTTGATGTCCGATAGGGGTCGATGAAATATCTTCGTGGTTATTAGCCCACCCTTATGTCCTACAGAAAGTCTGCGATACAACATGACCGCAACAGAGGTTTCCGACGCGACAACGTTCTCTGTCGAACTCAAGAACGCAACCGCAAGAGTCCACGAGGAAGCCGAGCACAGCACCTTCATGGACACCCTGTTGCGCGGCGATCTGGACGCGAAGGCGGGCACGGCCGCGCTCGCCGCTCTCCATGCGCAGTATCTCCACGTCTACGAAGCACTCGAAGACGCGATCAGAGCACACGCGGACTCCGCGTTCCTTTCCCCCTTGCACGATGCACGGCTAGAGCGGACCGCCGCGCTGCGGGCGGACCTCGATGCACTCACAACCGCCGGCGTCGTGTTCGAGCGCGAACCGAGCGCTCCCACCCAGGCATATGTTTCCGAGCTCCGAGAACTCGGTGCCTCCAGTTCTCGCGAAGCCGCCGCTACTCTCGCAGGACACCACTACGTCCGATACCTCGGAGATCTGTCGGGCGGACAAGTTGTGTCCCGCCTTGTGTCGAGGGCGTACTCGATACCGTCGGAGTCGCTGAGTTTCTACTCCTTCGACATCGACAAGCCGAAGCTCTTCAAGGATTCCTACCGTACGGCGCTCGACGAGCTCCCGCTTGACGACGCCACGCGCGCTCATGCGCTCGAAGGTGCGTCGAACGCCTTCGCCCACAACACGGCGCTCTTCCGCGCGCTCGAACCAGTGGTGGCCGGATCGTCGGACGAGTAGAAAAGAGTCATCGGCGCCACCTCGACCCGTGACGCCCGAAATTATATGGAAGCAATCCGTGACTTACCGTTCGCGCTGGCGTTCGGCATCCTGTTCGTGATCGTCATGCTGCGCGCCAACGCCACCTATTGGCTCGGACGCGCGGCCGACAGCGGTGGCCGCAGGTCCCGGCGCCTGCAAGAGCGCCTCGAGGGAAAGGCGATGGATCGCGCCCGCGACATCATGGCGACATGGGGCGTGGCGGCGGTCCCGTTATCCTTTCTCACCATCGGCCTGCAGACAGCGATCAATTTCTCTGCCGGCGCGATGCGTATGCCGATTCGCCGTTACCTCCCTGCGGTGACGGTCGGCTCCATCATCTGGGCCACCATCTACGCCACCGCGGGAACAGTGCTCTTCACTGTGATTTGGAACGCAATCAATGCTTAGCTTTCATTGCTACAACCCGTCGATTATAAATTGAAACACGTTCGACTAAGGTTGCTCGGTAGACGAAATCCACATCCAACAGGAGGCATCAGGCGTGGTTTCACCTGATCAACGGCACGGCAGTTCCGGCGATTCGCAGCTTGCCGAAGGCTTTTCCACCTGGGAAAAGGACGTCGTCAAAGTCCTGGCGAAGTCGGCCCGGAAGGAACCGGGCGAGATGCCGAGCGACGCTTGGCGCTCGTTGATCCACACCACACCGGATGGAATAGCGGTCAACCCGCTGTACACGGGACTCGACGACATTCCCGAGCACCCTGCACCCGGCCAATTCCCCTTCGTCCGTGGCGGCAAACGCGAAGGTCTGCCAGACGGCGCCTGGCATGTCACCGAACATTTCACCGCCGGAAGCGACCCCAAGTCCGCGAACGAACTCCTTGTGGATTCCCTCGGACACGGCACGTCCGCGGTGTCACTCGACGCCTCCGCCGCGGATATTCCTGCCCTACTCGAAGGGGTGTTTCTCGAGCTCGCGCCCGTAATCGTTGACGCCGGAGGCCACACTCCCGAAACCACCGCGGCGCTCTTCTCGCTTATCGACTCCGCCGCCGAGGCCGGTGATTTGACCGGCGAGCGGAAGGACATCAGGGTCCTCGCTGCGTGCGCCCCAGGGACCGCCGCCGTCTTCGGCTACGAATCGGCGAGCACGGACGACGCGGTCAGCACGGCGGTCGCCGCCGCGGGTCGGGGAGAGGCCATCCGATCCCTGCTCGCCGATGGAGCGAGCGCACATGAACGGGGCGCCACCGACGGGCAGGAGCTCGGGATCGCCCTAGCCGCGGCCGTCGAGTACGTCCGAGCTCTGGCGAACGCCGGGCTAAGCACCGCGCAGGCTCTCGACCAGATCTGGTTTCGCTTCTCGGCGACACCGGATCAGTTTGCAACCATCATCAAAATGCGCGCCGCGCGCACACTTTGGGCACGGGTTTGCGAAGTACTCGGCGAGCCCGAACATGGGGATGCTCCGCAGCACGCGGTCACTTCTCTCGCCGCCTCGACGAGGCGTGACCCCTACGTCAACATGCTTCGTTCCACAGTGGCCGCTTTCGCCGCGGGACTTGGCGGCGCCGAATACGTCACCGTCAATGCTTTCGATGCCACATTGGACGGCGGTCTCTCCGGCACGTCTCGCTCTTTCGCCAGCCGCATGGCTCGAAATACCCAGCTCCTGCTCATCGAGGAGTCCCATCTCGGTCATGTCGTCGATCCTGCAGGTGGTTCGTGGTACGTCGAATCGCGTACTGCAGAATTGGCCGAGACGGCCTGGACTTATTTTCAGGAGATCGAATCGGCGGGAGGCCTGTTCGCCTCGTCCGACAAGGTCAGCTCCGACCTCGTCGCGGCACGCGCAGCTCGTACCGCTCTCGTCGCTAATCGGAAGCACCCGCTCACCGGGCTAAGCGAATTTCCCAATCTTGCGGAGAAACCCCTCCCCAAGGAGCAACGTGCGCCGCAACGGTACTTCTACGGCGAGGCGTACGAATCGTTGCGAGACCGCTCCGACGACTTCCTCGACCGGACCGGCCAGCGCCCCACCGTCGCGTTCTTCGGGTTGGGGAAAGTCGCCGAAAGAAGCGCGCGCAACACGTTCGTGGTCAATCTCTTCGCCGCCGGCGGAATCGTCGCTCATGACGTAGAGGTGACGGCGATCGACGATTACGCCAAGGCAGCGAAGGACTTCGTCACTTCTCCGGTGGGCGCTGCGCAAGCATCATTTATCGCGGTGCTCTGTGGTGCCGACATTCGTTATTCGGAGGCCGGGGCCGATGCGGTCGCCGCGCTGCGTGACGCGGGCGCGGACATTGTGTACGTCGCTGGTTCGGCCAAGCCTTTTGCGGAAGCGGAAGGCAATGGTAGGCCGGACGAGTTTCTTTCCATGGGGGTGGATGTCATCGAAACCATGTCGAGCGTCGCTTCGCAGTTGGGAGTTAAGTAGCCATGACCATCCCTGACTTTTCTTCCATCCCATTCCGGGGTGAAGGCACTCCCGCCGACTCCGACGAGGAAGCCACGCCGACCGGCGTGTGGGAAACGCCCGAGGGAATCTCGGTCAAGCGTGTCTATACCAAACAGGACCGCGACCAGCTCGCGAATCCGAGCGGAAACGCAACTGCTTACCCTGTGGACACGTTCCCCGGTCGTGCGCCCTTCCTCCGCGGCCCGTATCCGACGATGTACGTAAACCAGCCGTGGACCATCCGCCAGTACGCGGGATTCTCGACTGCCGCTGAATCCAATGCCTTCTATCGTCGTAACCTCGCAGCCGGGCAGAAGGGACTTTCGGTCGCCTTTGACCTCGCGACGCACCGCGGGTACGACTCGGACCACCCGCGGGTCGCCGGCGACGTGGGTATGGCCGGTGTCGCGATCGACTCCATCCTCGATATGCGAGAGCTTTTCGACGGCATCGACCTGTCGCAGGTCTCGGTCTCAATGACGATGAATGGCGCAGTTCTCCCGATTCTGGCGCTGTATATCATCGCGGCCGAGGAACAGGGAGTCGGTCCCGAGCAGCTCGCGGGAACGATCCAGAACGACATCCTCAAAGAGTTCATGGTGCGGAATACCTATATCTACCCGCCTGAACCATCGATGCGAATCATCTCGGATATCTTCTCCTACACCTCGCAGAAGATGCCTCGATTCAATTCGATCTCGATCTCCGGCTATCACATCCAGGAAGCGGGAGCCACCGCCGATCTCGAGCTGGCCTACACACTGGCCGACGGCGTCGAATACATTCGCGCAGGCTTGGCCGCCGGACTCGATATCGACGCGTTCGCGCCTCGCCTGTCGTTCTTCTGGGCGATCGGGATGAACTTCTCCATGGAGGTCGCCAAGCTTCGGGCCGGTAGGTTGCTCTGGAGCGAGCTCGTGGAGGAATTCTCCCCGAAGAACCCGAAATCGCGCTCGCTGCGTACGCACTCCCAGACTTCGGGATGGTCGCTCACCGCCCAGGACCCATTCAACAACGTGGCGCGCACGTGCATCGAGGCGATGGCTGCAACCCAGGGTCACACCCAGTCGCTTCACACCAACGCGTTGGACGAAGCCCTCGCTTTGCCGACGGACTTCTCTGCTCGCATCGCGCGAAACACCCAGCTACTACTGCAACAGGAGTCCGGTAACGTTCGCCCCATCGATCCCTGGGCCGGCTCGTACTACATCGAGTCCCTTACCGCGCAGCTTGCCGATAAGGCGCGCGAGAACATCCGCGAGATCGAAGAGGCCGGGGGCATGGCCAAGGCCATCGGGGAGGGGATCCCCAAGCTTCGTATCGAAGAGGCCGCCGCCCGCACGCAAGCACGGATCGATTCGGGCCGTCAGCCGGTCATCGGAATCAACAAGTACGTCGTCCCCGAGGACCAGGAGATCGAGGTCCTCAAGGTCGAGAATTCTCGGGTTCGCGCCGAGCAGATCGAGAAGCTCAAGAGGCTACGGGCGGAGCGCGACGAGAACGCCTGTCAGGCCGCGCTGGATCGGCTCACGGAAGCGGCACGGCAACCTGCCGGATCCTCGCTCGATCACAATTTGCTCGCACTGGCCGTTGACGCGGCCCGCGCCCATGCCAGCGGTGGGGAAATCTCCGACGCACTGGAAAAGGTCTACGGTCGACACAAGGCGGAGATCAAAACGCTTTCAGGTGTCTACCGGCAGGAAGTCGTAAAGGAGGGCGCCGTGAATAACGTCGACCGAGCGGTCGAGCTCGCCGACACCTTCGCCAGGGAGGAGGGGCGCCGCCCCCGTATTCTCATCGCGAAGATGGGTCAGGACGGCCACGATCGCGGCCAGAAGGTCGTCGGTACCGCCTTCGCCGACTTGGGTTTCGATGTCGATATGGGTCCGCTGTTCCAGACCCCGGAAGAAGTGGCGCGCCAGGCTGCGGACAACGACGTCCACGCCATCGGCGTCTCGTCGCTTGCCGCCGGCCATCTCACGCTTGTCCCCGCCCTTCGACAGGCACTCGCGGATGTGGGTCGCGAAGATATTCTCGTGACCGTGGGCGGCGTCATCCCTCCGGGAGACTTCGACGAGCTCCGCGAGGCGGGCGCCGCCGCGATCTTCCCGCCTGGCACCGTCATCGCGGAGTCGGCGATCGAGCTCATCGGCCTTCTGGCCTCCGACCTCGGCATCGATCTTCCCGATTCCCCGGAAGTGACGCACGGCAAGGGAGCGTGATCTCCCGTGGCACAAGAACGCCCGTCGATCGATGTCGCCGCATTGGCCGCGAACGTTCGC